>DATALC010000004.1:0-139690 GCA_036261265.1 Bacteroidales bacterium | reverse complement strand
ATAAAGAGCTGATGGCTGACCTTTTGCGCTTCCCGCAAACACATCCTGCAACCTGTCGCCGTTAAAATCAGCTACTGCAAGGCCAGGGCCTTCGGCAAAGAGATTATGAGGAACAAGTACTTCATGCTTAAAATCAAATTCATCTTCAATGTGACGATATTCAAGACCCGGGACAATTGATTTAGAGAATACAGGCTTCAGGTCATTATTTGTACCTGCTGAATTCGAATTTTCTCCGACAGTCATATCGATCTCAATATGACTGTCGGCAGGAACATTACGAAGCTTCCGATTCGTATGATCGGGCCAGCGCACAATCAGAGAATCGATTGTTTCAGATGCTCCGAGCCCGAAATGCATATCTCCGGAGCTTGCTGACATGAAACCTCTTGTCGGAAAGAAATCAGCAATCTGCATCTTATCCTTGCAGTAGACTGTTATCCTTGCTCCTATAGCATGAGTATTCAATCCTTTTCCTTTCAGTGTTATATTCAGGAAATGATTAACTTTTGAATTGTTCCTGTATATATAAGCAGGCTCGTTGATATTATTGCAAACAAGGTCAAGATCACCGTCATTATCAAGATCAGCGTATGCTGATCCATTTGAATAAGACCGGGTTTTTAACCCCCATTCCATGGCCATATTTGTAAAAGAAAGATCCCCGTTGTTTTTATAGATATAGTTCACGCATTGATCAAGAGGCATTTTTTCATACAGCACTTTGTCGGGTGTGTTTTTATTATTCTCGTTCTCGAAGAAATCATTCTCTGTTAAAAATTTAACATAATCGAGATTATTCGATCTCCTGTAGATGCCATTTGTAATAAAAATATCTTTATAACCATCATTATCGACATCACACAGTAAAGGAGACCAGCTCCAGTCGGTTGAGTATACGCCTGAAAGTCTTCCTATTTCACTGAACATTCCCCCTCCAAGATTGAGCTGGAGAGTGTTCCTGACGAACTGGTACCCATATCCGTACTCCAGCTTTATCCTGTAAACATCATCTTCATCCTCACCTCCAGATTGTTTTCTTGTTTTTTCATCTTCAGGAAGCATATCCAATACGATGATATCAGTCAAACCATCGTTATTTATATCACCGGCATCATTTCCCATAGATGATCTAGAAGTATGACGGATATACTCCTTAAACCTGTCAGTGAATGTTCCGTTACAGTTGTTTATATACATGTAATCGTCCTCATGAAAATCATTTGAGATATAGATATCAGGCCAGCCGTCATTATTGAAATCACTTATGTTAACCCCGAGGCCATACCCTATCTGGCTGTTGTATATACCTGCGCCTGTTGTCACTTCGCGGAAGTGACAATTCCCGTTAACAACATCATTCATGTAAAGCCTGTCGCCGGCGAGCGAATCATGATCGTAACGGAGCGAAGCTGCGCCATAGCTTCTTGATGTATGTACGGAATGATTTAAAAGATACATATCAAGGTCACCATCAAGATCGTAATCAAAGAATGCCGCCTGTGTTGAAAATCCGCAAAAATCAAGGCCGTATTTTTCCGCCTCTTCTCTGAAAGTAAGATCCCCCTGGTTTATAAACAATTGGTTCTTTCCATTGATTACCTTGTAGTTACCTACTTCACAAAGATAGATATCAAGAAAACCGTCGCCATTCACATCGGCCATCGTGACACCCGTTTTCCAGTCACCCTTACCGCCAACACCAGCTTTTTCAGTAATATCCTCGAACTTCAGGTTCCCTTTATTGAGATAAAGTTTACAGGGTGTCTGGTTTGATGAAAAATACAAGTCAACCAGACCGTCGTTATTTATGTCTCCTGCCGTGACGCCTGCTCCATTATTGAAATACAGGTACTGGATGATATTAAAATCTTCAGATTCCGAAAGACGATTTACAAAACCAACGCCAGTGCTGTCTGCAGGCAGAAGAGTAAACAAATCGTTTCCAGAATTTACAGCTTCTTCATTTCTGCAGGAAGTCGCCGGTACCAGCGTCAACACAAACAATAGAACCCGGATTATTTCATAACCAATGCGTTGCATACTCCGTGAAGATCAAATTTTAATACCAACTGATATCAAAAATAAGATTATAAAATGAAGGAGACTTCGGAATCGAATTTATTTTCCTGTAAATTTTTGATGTCCTGTCATTCAGGCACAGTCAGAACTTTTTTCAGTCAGATGTAAGTATGTTACAGTTTGATATTGAAGTTTTGGATATCATGTTGTTTTACAGTGCAGTTGTACCATTCATCATCAATTTCTGCATTGAATTTCCTGTATAATCGTATAGCTTCTTTATTCCATCTGAGTACCTGCCACCGAATTCTTTTACAATCTTCCTTTTTCGCAATCTCAAAAACCTTTTCCAAAAGGGAAGTACCGACATTCCTTCCTCTGTATTCATCCTTAACGAAGAAATCCTCAAGATAAAGTGATTTACCTACCCAGGTATAATATACAAAATAAAAAAGGGCAATTCCAATAATTTCTTTATCAGCCTTCTCAGCAACAAAACAACTGAAGAAATCCCGTTCTCTTTTCATTTGTTCGATTGAATTTGTCACCTGGGTTGAGGAAGCATTTTCAAATGCAGCAAGCTCTTTTATTATTGAAAATATTGCGGGAAAATCCTGCTCGGTTGCCCATCTGATAAAGATATCCATTTTTTCACTCATTTTTCGGCTGCTTTAACTAAACTCCCTGCCCGGAATATATCCAAAATATTAGCAGTTCTTCCATGTTTAACAAAGGAAATTCTTGTTAAATTCATTTACATTTCTTTCCGCTAAAATAATGAATATCTTCCTTATCATCTGTGCTAATTTGTTTCCACAATTATTTATACAGTGAATTTTATGGGAAAGAACCCATTTTAACCTGTTCCGGATATTACGGAATTTTTATATTTCTTAATCCCCGTTTTGGTTTTTCCTGCAATAATTGATCTTCCTGCATATCCGAAAGCTCCAAGGGCATGTGTCGGAACATGCCATGTTGCCACTGCCTGACCTGCAGCGTGAGCGGCAAATTTCGCAGCATCGGATTTTACGTCGCGTGCGGCAGCATGAGCATTGAGAGAAAGCTTACGAACCTCCTTCATCCCAAGAATGCGCTTGTTTTCAGACCATTCCCTTATTGCATCAATTGCTTCCCTGGGGCGGCTGTCACCTGGTCTTTCTTTCTCAAAGAATTTAAGAACTCGTTCGGCTTCTTTTGCGGCTTTTAGCCCGAATAATCTATGATAATATGAATCACGCCATATATTTTCTTCCTTGGACTGTAATTTCATTTCGTTCTGAATATTTGTTTGTGGATATGAAGTACCAAAAATGCATTTTATTAAATTGTAACAATTGTTACAAAATACTCATTTGCCTTTTTCAGATTTATGAGAATGACACCGTTTGATCCCCTTGTCCCATAAATTGAAGCAAAGTAAGAAAAGCAGTTTAAATAATGCTGATGTGGTATTTCATAGCAGGTAAATTATTGAATGTAGAATTATTTCAGGGTACGGAAATGAGTCAGTTTTTTTTACTCCTCCTTTCAAGAAGCAATGTGTCGCGCCATATACCATTTATCTGACCAATTTTCTCCCTGTATCCGATGATTCTGAAACCATGTCGTTGATGCAATTTAACACTCGCGCTGTTCTCAGGAAATATTCCTGACTGGAGTGTCCAGAATCCTTCATTCTCGCTGGATTCAATAAGTATGCCCAATAACCCGGTTCCTATTCCTGATCCCCTGAATTCTTTTGAGATGTAGACACTTACTTCTCCGACTCCTGCATAGACTTTCCTTGCTGAAATAGGCATTAAAGCGGCCCAGCCGACTACAAGACCATTATGTGTTGCGACAATTCTGCATGACTGAAGATGAGAAGAATCCCATTTTTCCCAGTCAGGAACCTGCGTTTCAAAGGTAGCATTCTGAGTCTCGATGCCCTGACGGTAGATCGCTGATACTCTTTCCCAGTCATCCCTTGCCATCGGTCTGAATTTTATTTCCGTATTACTATTCATTATTATGACGCAAATTGCAAAGGTTTTACATTGTCATTATAGTTGATGTTCTGTCAGTATGATCCTGATGGTTATTTTTATATAAAGTAAATCTAAAATCGATAAAAAACCTGCAATATTCTTGTTATTTTATTATTACCCCCCACTCTGTTACAACAAATCCTTCCCTATTGAATTTGGAAACTTTACCCGGAGCTTTAATGCTTGTGTCAGAACTGTCAGCAGAACCCTTAATGACGTAAAATAATCTCAGAACATTATCAGGATTTTTTTGAATCTCAAGCTTTATTGCAGTTTCGATAATGTTTGAATGTTGCGGATAAATTTCATAATAATTAAAATCAACTAACCTGGGAATCCAATAGTCTAAAAAGTCTTTTATCTCCCTCTCATTGAAACCATACTCGTGCATATTATTGGAGAAAAATGAATTCAATTCAGATTTACTTATAATCCAGCCTTCCTGTAATTGCCAGATGTCTGGTTGGACACTTTCGTAAAATAAGTATTCAAATTTATCATCAATCATGCCTGAGGGAACTGCATTAACATGCCATCCATTTCCGTAAGCAGGAACCGATGTAACAATCCTGCCACCTAAAGGAAAACTCAATTTAACATCGATCTGTGATTCTTCTGCCGGATACAGGTAAATGTTTGGCTTATAAACTATTATTGAATCATTGTCACATTCATCATCTTTTGGCTCACAACTCTGGAAAGGAACCGATAAACTAATCAGGATTATACCCATCATAAGTACGGGAAATCCAATTGTTTGCATAAAAGATTTTTTCATGGAGGTCAGGTTTTTCAGACCTGAACAATTTTTATGCCATTCTCTTCGGTATCCAAAGCCGCAGTAAAAAGAATATAAACAGGAAGGTTGGTCTTTTCATGAAAACAAATATTTGATACTTCTATTGAGGACTGTTTGAATGCACAAAATGATCAATTTTCATGTTAAGAAACAGTTCATGTGCTTCCTGATTCAGTTCTGCCGGACTCGGAGGACATGTACCTGTTATAAAGAATGCTTGAAAGAGTTCCGACAGATATCTATTTTTTCATTGCCTCATCAACAATCTTATCGTTTTCCCTGATAATGAATTTAAGAATCTCACCTTTCTCGTTTTTGATGAACTCAAAAGTAAGATCCCTGTCATTAATAAAGAAAGTAGTTTCGGTTTCTGGTATCAGTTTGAATTTTTGATCGGCAATATTTAAAAACAAACAATTATTTCCCTTCAGAATATTACATTGACCTGCCTGGGGGGAATTATAAGTACCTTCGTATCGGGCTAGAGCTTCGTCTGACAAAAGGATTTCTTTCTTTAAATTCTGATAAGGCGCCTCATGATGGTCATAACTAAAAATCCTGGTCATTTTCCATTCATTGTCTTTCAGAATCCATAATTGTGAAAACATGGCCATGCCTTCTCTCTTTTCAGGATTTCCGTCATAAGTATTGAAGAAATAATGTTCACCTGAAATTATTGCGCCATAAGTCTCATTCCCATTTTTGAGCTCATAGATTTTTACTGTTTCAGGAATCGCTTCCCTGCGGGTTTTAAAATTTGTATTTGAACACAGGTTGTCTTTTATAGATTTCATTAAAGCATCTTTACCTGTAGTAATTCCACCCTTGTCGTGATAAAATTCAACATTATCATCTACAAGCATTTGCATTTTACTAATATCGCATGCATTATATGCGGCCCAGAACAGGCTATCCTTTGTAAAAATTGTCTTTTGAACCTGGCTATCCTGTGCTGTTGACTCAACGGAAAATAATAGGACCAGACTAAACAAAAATATATTTTTCATGATTTTTTTAGAAAGGACTGACCTTTCTCATAAATGCTGCATGAACCAGGACGTACTTATTAGTTTAATATCCTCAATTTCTTTTTTGGGTAGCCGATTAACAGAGTTGGATTATCCGTTTCTTTCTGATCTTTTAATATTTCATCCAACTGAGGCATCAGGTTTTCAAAAGGGCTGTTTTTCAGTTCCTTGATGTCCTCTGAAAGTTCATGTGGATAGTAAATCGTGTATAATGAACCATCAGGCGCAGTTTTGGGAAAGGCAGGCATTTCGTCAACACCAGGAGTCCAGGGGACAGATTTACCAAGGTTGTATTTTTTATTAGTAAAATCATCTGTATATGATTCGATCAGTGCATACTCGCCATTTGATTTATTAAGGATATAATAATCCATATTATAGTGGGCTCTGTTCCAGTTTCCTTCCGTTGTCCAGCCTGTGAATAATCCATTCTTTATTATAATAAAAGCCGGATTCTGGCAGGGATCATAATTTATGATTCTGTCTCCTTCAAAAGTCATCATATTAGGTTTCAGTACTTTATCTTTGTATTTAGGAATCAAATAAGTCGTCAGGCTCTTTTCATCCAGAGTAAATAGTGTATCATCATGACGATACTTAAGATATATTGACTCCTTCCCGGGATAGATAATAAATCTTTGTAATACATTGTCATTGATGTCATTTCTTGGAATTATGAATGTCTTGTTGCTCTTTATACCCCATATAAATTTTCCTTTAAAATCCTGAATGAAAATTGCATAGGGATTGTTTTCGCCCCTTAAGACTCCTTCTATAGATCCAAGTAAAAGGGTATCTTTAATTACTATGAAATTAAACCATTTTCCCGGGAAGCATTTTTTTATTGAAGGCAAAAACTTTTCTGACTCAACATCATAGCATCTGATATTTTCATTTTCAACATAGTCATCTTCGAAGTATAAAATATTATTGCTTTTGTTGAAAAAATATCTGCATGAAGTTGATATTTCACCGGGCCCCCTGCCGTTTTTTAGTATCTTGGAGATGAACTTTCCTTTATTTGAGAATTTGTAAACATTAATTCTGTCAGAGATAATTATGTAATCCCCAGAGATATTGATTACACTGCTGAATTCTCCCAGGATGGATTCATTTGTTGTTTCAATCGGAACAAGCCTGAGATCATCAACAAGATCGCTGAGTTTAAGATCTATCGATGATTTACAATCATCAAGATCAGGTTGAAAAACAGTATTCTTTACCTGTTCCTGGTTGACACAGCTAAAGAGAAGTTGCAGAAGTGACAAAATACAAGGTAATAAGTAAACTATTTTCATAGTAAGTGATTTATTGTGTTAGTATTAACTCACATGCATGTGACACATGAGGTTTAATTCAACCTATAAAATGGCTCAATAAATTCACTTTTTCTTTTTCCTGTCACAGGATCAGTTTTCAATATAAGGAAACTTCCTCCGAACAAATAATCACATTCCTTTATCTTTCCGATTATTTTATTCATTTCGTCAAAAGGGATCAGTTCTGCGGATTTGCTTATCTCCACCCATTCTATCTTGTCACATCCCTCGGGTAGAACCAAATCTCCACTTTCGTATTCTGCTGTATAGTAATGCATCAATGTCGGATTGCTTCTTCCTTCATAATGAAAGGTTAATAATCCGCGAAGTCTTATGTTTTTTATCTTAATCCCCATTCGGTCTCCCATCCAGTTGACAAATTCTTTTACTGACAACGAGTCGTTATATCTTGCACCGGTTATTTCGAATCCGTCCTTATCCCCAAGGAGTAAAATTTCTCCTTTCTCATTTGTTACGAGAAGCTTCATAAAAGAATAATTATCTTTTCTGACCTGACAAGAAGAAATCAGATAAAATCCGGATAACAATATTAAAAATGCAAGTCTTTTCATTTGTCATGCTCTATAGTTGTTTTATGTTGTGCATACATAATGCTTACCGTAATATTAATGAACAAATAACGATCATAAATCAAAAACTTAAAAAATAAATGTAAAACAATGTAATGTTTACTTGTCTTTTAGACATGTTTTCTTTACTTTTGCTTTATAACTTCTAAATCAGCAGTTATGAAATCAAACTTTTTATTACCGCATCAGTTTAAAAAGACAGGTTTGTTCCTGTTTGTTTCTGGCATCATCCTGGGAGTATTTCTTCTAATTAAGCAATCGGGCTTTGATTTTTTAAATGTAACTGTATTTGCAATAGCAGAACAATCACCATTCGACGGATCAACTAATTATCTCTCGCTTCTGGAGAATAATATTTTGGATGAAATTATCGGTATTCTTATAATTACAGGTGGGCTCCTGATAGCTTTCTCAAAAGAAAAAACAGAGGATGAGTTTATTTCAAAAATAAGACTGGAATCATTAGTATGGGCAACTTATTTAAACTATTTCATTCTGATCTTATCCATTATCTTCGTTTACAACATTGCTTTCTTTTGGATCCTCGTGTTTAACATGTTTACAGTATTAGGTTTCTTTATCATTCGTTTTAGCTGGGTTATTTATAAAACAAAAAATCAGATTGGGGATGAAGAATAGTATAAAAGTGGAGAGAGCAAAGAAAGATATAACCCAGGCAAAATTGGCCGAACTGGTTAATGTCAGCCGTCAGACAATAAATGCAGTTGAGACAGGCAAATACAACCTGTCTACAATTCTTGCTTTGAAGATTGCCCATGTTTTTAATCGATCTGTGAACGATGTTTTTGAACTTGAGGATGCAGACTGGCAGGCCTAATATGTTTGAAAGTCAACGCCATTGTTTGTATTTGTTTTATATGAGAAGACCTTTACAAATAAAAACAGGTTTTTCCCTTTGCAAAATGTTACTCAAATGAAAATCATTCAAAAAACTAACCTAAGGTCTTTGGGTTCAATATAGGTTTCATTGATAGTTGAATAATTTTTGAAACTGAATGTATTAATTTTAGCCTATTTATAAATTCTATGTCTATCCCAGTTTATATTCTCTTTTAATTTTTTTGCAGGCAATCCTCCAATTAAAATATTATTCTCTGAAAAGGATTTAGTAACTACAGCTCTTGTTGCAACTACTGTATTATCAGAGATATTCACTCCTTTCAGTATCGAAACATGAGATGCGATCCAAACATGATTACCTATATTGATATTTTGTGCGAAGTTAATCCTCTCATTTGTTCTGGAATCAATAATAGAATGAGAATCACCAGTTCGAAGATCTATGTCATAGGCAAACATACAATCTCTTCCGATGTGAATTTTAGAATTCGGTTCTGTAACTGCTATGTGCGAATCCTCAAACGTTGTATTTTCTCCTATTATAGCTTCACATTCATTGTCCTCAATCCAAATAGAACCTCCTCTACTAAATCTTACCCGGTCTCCGATTACTATTCGATTACTATTCCCTCGTATGAAAAATGTCACATTATTTAGACTTGATGATTCATTAACTTCTATTTTATTTTTATCTCCAATAATATCAAATTTGCAGCATTTTAGAATAGCAGATTTATCTATTTCTATAATATTGTGGGTTCCTTTTACGAACTTCACAGTTCTTGTTTCTTTGATATTTTGCCTCTTTATCAAAATATTGAGATATCTTTCCACAACAGGATATTTTTTCATTATTTTCTTAATTTTTTCTTTCATGCGGACAAATTTATTTACTTAAGTTATTTCTACATACTGTAAGAGCTATGATAGTTAGTTACCATTTAGCCGCGGATAGATTAAACTGGGAGAAATTAGTTTATCAAATTATTGATTTCCTGCGTATTTATACACAATGTCATAGGCAAAAGTTTTGCATCTTTTTCATTCGCTTTACTACACTTATCTGAAATAGAAAAGGCATTTGTCATTAGTTTTTAACTATAAAAGTACATAAGAAATCTTAATCTGAATTACAGCAATTTATTCCGATCATGATTGTTTTCATTCAGGCTTTACATCAATACTATTGTTAGTATCAGTTTTTCTAGGTGGCATTACCATATTGATCCGCTTAATCTATTTCAATTGCATTGCTCCAAAACGTATTGTTTCAGGAAATCCATGCATGTTCAACCCGATCTACTGAATTAAGTTCAATTTAAGGCAGTAAGCCTGAGGTTTTTCTGATTCAAATCCCCAGAATTATCGCTTGATCCATTGTTTCCTGCCATATAACAAAAAAAACCGCCTTTCAAAGCGGTTTTGTATTTCGGGGCGGTGTGGACGGGACTCGAACCCGCGACCCTCGGCGTGACAGGCCGATATTCTAACCAACTGAACTACCACACCAGTTGTAATCGTGGTGCAAAAATAAGCTATTTTTTGATTATGCAAAATATATAAATGCCAAAATGGAAGAATATTTTTACAATAAACCACTACTTAAATAACGGAAGGTTCATTGCTATTGCTGCTGCTGCCGCAACAACAGAAACTATACTGAAAGTGAGCGCTATCTTCGCTGTACGGCCGTTTAAATATGCTTCCTCAAACGACCTGCCCGATGAATAATGCTCCACTCCTTTTGTTGTAAGGGTATACTCGCTGTTTGCAGGATACTTTTTAATCAGGTAGCTCCTGTTCACAAGAAATCGAAGGGCATCTTCAACCTTCCTCGTCATCCTGGCGTTTGACTGAAATCCTTCAGAATCAAGTTTTTCAGTCAGGAGCGGCTCAACAGATCTGTCAACAATTATCCTGCAATGGGTGGCTCTCCTCAGGTCATGAAAGATCCGTACTTCGCCCGATGTTTTTATAAAAGTCTCATAAATTTTTTGCATGTCTGCATCATCACCGGGATATTTTTCATCCGCATCTTCCCCTTCGATCTTCCTTGCAATAGCATCATAGCACCGGCTGTAAACATGATCTATTATTATGTCCTTAATACGCTCACCGCTTCTGGTTCTCATTACCTGAAATATTTTGAAAGGATTATATAAAGTTAATCAAATTAAAGTGTTGTAACAAATAAACGAACAGTCAACATGCTTTAGTGTTTACGGTATGCGGCTTCATTTCACTGTTAATTCTTAAACCATGAAGGCAAAAATTTATAACATCCTTGAGAAGGAAGGATCAAAGGCAAACAGGGTATTCGAAGTTTTCATTGTTACTCTGATAATTCTGAATGTAATTTCAATAGGTATTGAGACAATCAGGCAGCTCAGCCCGGGAATGGTCATGGCTCTCAGGATCTTTGAAGCCTTTTCGATTACAATGTTCTCGGTTGAATATGTAATGAGGCTTTATGTTGCCGACCTCACACATCCGGCTTCAACACGGTTCAGGTCGGTTCTCAGATTCATGTTCTCATTCTTCGGACTCATTGATCTTGCTGCAATACTTCCTTTCTATGTACCATTCATCATTCATGCAGATATGAGATTCCTCAGGATACTCAGGCTGATAAGATTCTTCAGGATATTCAAGCTCTCGAGATATAATTTCACACTCCAGCTTATATGGGATGTTATTAAGGAGAAGAAATCGGAGTTCATAATGACATTCTTCATATCCTTTCTTCTGCTTCTAGTCTCGGCTTTCGTGATGTATTACGTCGAAGGACCATACCAGCCCGATAAGTTCAGTAACATCTTTGCAGCTCTTTGGTGGGCAGTCGGAACACTTACTCCTCTTGGTTACGGGGGATTCGAACCCATTTCTAATGCAGGGAAGGTAATAAGCGCAATAGTTGCAATAATAGGCATAGGGCTCATAGCGCTTCCAACAGGTATCCTCAGCGCCGGATTCACAGAGAAGTTAAGCGGTCTTGACAGGAAAAAGGGTCGTGAAGCTGCAGTTAATGGTAATTTCTGTCCACATTGTGGGAAACCTCTCATTATCTCAGAAGATAAGGCTGATTCCAGGGAACAATCCTGAGCATTGTTATTTCATTAACAATTTTTCTTAATTTTATTCATGACAAAACTCTCAATGACATGAATAAGAACATATCACGCCGTAATTTCATAAGGAATACATCGCTTGCGGCAGTTGCAGCATCGTTCCCTCTAAAAGATTTCTCCGTTGTAGCTGCTAACAGGCTTCCACGCTGGAAAGGATTTAACCTCCTTGATTTTTTCAGCCCTTTTCCTCCTAGGAATGGTTCATTAAATAAAAGCACCGAAGATGATTTTAAATGGATGGCAGACTGGGGCTTTGATTTTGTAAGGATACCCATGGCATATCCAAGGTACCTTTCATTTGACAGGACAAGAGACATAACAAAAGACGAAGTTTACAAGATGGACAATGCTGTTCTCGATGAGATCGACAATCTCGTTTTTACTGCGCAGAAATACGGTTTGCATGTAAGCCTTAATCTTCATCGCGGGCCTGGTTACTGTATAAATGCAGGCTTTCATGAACCTTTTAATCTATGGAAAGATAAAGATGCACAGGATGCTTTCAATTATCACTGGCGAATGTGGGCAGAGCGTTATAAGGGCATAAGCTCTGAAAAGCTCAGCTTCGATCTCCTCAATGAGCCTGCCTATATCGAGGATATGAATGATCAGTATGCACAAAAGGGGCCTGTTCCTGGAGATATCTACAGAAAGGTTGCTGAAGGCGCCTCCAGAGCAATAAGAGAAGTGACTCCCGATCGTCTTATAATTGCCGACGGGAATGGCGGTGGTAATAATGTGATCCCCGAGCTTGCTGATCTCGGACTTGGGCAGAGCTGCCGCGGGTACTGGCCCGGACTTGTATCACATTATCAGGCTTCATGGGTTTGGAAAGATCCGTCACAGGCTCCAAAACCTGCATGGCCAGGGAACATTGATGGGAAATATTACGGCAGACAGCAGCTTGAAGAATTCTATAAACCCTGGATTGAGCTAAAGGACAAGGGCGTTGGTGTACACTGCGGGGAATGCGGGTGCTATAATAAGACGCCTCATGATGTCTTTCTTTCGTGGTTTGAGGATGTGATAGGAATTCTTACATCAAATGGCATCGGGTATGCTTTGTGGAATCTCAGGGGAGATTTCGGCATACTCGACTCCGGAAGAGCCGATGTTGCGTATAAGGACTGGTATGGTCACAAGCTCGACTCAAGGCTGCTCGATCTGTTGAAGAAATACTAAAACTATCCCAATCAACGAATAACAGATAATTCGACCTGATATCCTAAAGACCAAGCCTCTCCCTCTTCAGGGGAGAGGTTGGAGAGAGGCCGTATAACGATGCGGCTTCACCCATTGAATTCATCCTGATTCTGATTAAAGAGAGCCCGACTTTATCCCGGCCTCTCCCCTTGAATTCCCCTCTCCTGAAGTGCGAGGGGAACAATCTCGTTGATAAATAGGTATCTGATAATTATAGACTATTAAAATCAACGAATAACATATAATTCGACCTGATACCCTAGCCGTATGTGAATTAATTCACGTCACCGCTTGTACAGATAGGCCGTATGAGGAGAGATTTAAAACTAAACTCTGTGCCGCTCTGTGGTTCTCTGTGATCCTCTGTGTAAGTTCTTCACTTACACGCAGAAACTCCCTTCCAGTACCCAATAGACTCGGCAATTCCTCCGAGTGGATCTGCCATATCCTTCTCATATTCAAGGCTGCAGCTTCCGGTGAAATTAATTTTCCTCAAAGCATTTACAACACCCGGAATATCAATAATACCCCTCCCCATCTCTACTGTTTTACCTTCCTTTGAAGCCTTATCGACATCTTTTATGTGCACATCGTAAATTCTTGTTTTGTAACGAAGAATATCTTTCACAGGATCCTGACCGTCCCGGGTCGTATGACCTATATCGATACATATCCCGATCTTCGGATCGAGGTCTTTTATATGGTCCCAGATATCGGTGGCATTAGGATAAAGAGTATTGTCTGGTCCATGATTGTGGATTGCAAGTTTGAAATCAGCCGACTTCACCTTTTCATTCACGTAAGGCAGCAATTCATAATTGGGAGCGCAGATCATAACCTTTGCACCTGCCATCCTTGCATATTCAAATGCCTGGTCGACAAACTCCTTCGTTGTCATGTATACAACGCCGACGCCATAAATATTAAGTCCTTCTGCCTTGAACTTCCCGGTAATTTCATTTATTTCTTCAGCTGTACTCTTATATGGCATGTGGAAATCCTTAATAGATAGGTTTTTCACGCCGGTTTTTTTCATGATTTCGATTGATTTGTCTATGCTGAGCCTTACAAAAGTATATCCTGCAAAGCCAAGAGTGAACGGATTGCCTGATTTATTCGACTCAACAGGAGCGGCTTCAACTTTCGTCAACGGCAGGCTTGCGCCGATAGCACCGATGGCGCTTACTTTAAGGAATTGTCTTCGTGTTTTCATAGATCCGGATTTTATTTTTTGATTGTCATGTTATTATCAAGAAGTCGGCTGTTATATGTTTGTATTATTGCTTTAAGCTTCTCCTGCATTTCATTCTGTAGATCAGGTTCTTTTCCGAGGAGATTATCTTTAAGAAAAGTGTCGCTCTTATAATTAAAAAAGCCTGTAAGATTCATGTCTGTCATCTCAAGAAGATGGTCTCTCATATAAAGGTGATAATTGCTTCCGTTTGTGTTGAATGCAAACGATTCTCCTGAATCGTCGAGCAGGTCATTGCCAAAAGCAATGAATTCATCATCATATCCAAGATAGTTAAGAACTGTCGGCATTATATCAATCTGCTGAGCGATCCTCTTTTTCATCCCCTTCAATTCACTTCCCGGCTTGTACAAAATTATCGGAATGCTGTATACACCGTAATCATTCTGGTATTCCGTGTGCACTGATTCATTTGTATGATCTGCCGTAATCACAAACAAAGTATTATTATACCAGTCGTTTTTGGATATTGTATTGAAAAATCTCCTCAGGGAATAATCAGAATATCCTACAACCTCACAGATCGGGGCCGGACCCTTTTTGAATTTCCCCTTATACTGAACCGGTACTTCAAACGGATGATGGGAAGACACTGTGAATATTGATGCAATAAAAGGCTGCCTGAAAGTATTGAGCTTTGATGCAAAGAATTGTAAAAAAGGTTCATCCCAGACGCCCCACATGCCGTCAAAATCTGATTTGTCGGGATACTCATTCAATCCGAAATAATCTTCAAAACCTGCCAGTTTTGCAAATGAATCGAAACCCATCGACCCGTTTGGGGCGCCATGGAAAAATGCAGAATAATAACCCTTCTTCCTGAGGAGGAACGGAAGGCCGTTTATCTGGTTGTTTGCATAATGTGAAATAATGTAAGGTGTTTCAAGAGAAGGAATAGATGCGAGAATCGAAGGCATTGCGTCAATCGACTTCCTCCCGTTCGAAACTGACACATCAAATGTAAGCCCGACTTTAACGAGTGAATCAATGAAAGGCGTATAACCTTCATATTTTCCGCCTTCAAGAACGGGATTAAGTGAGCCAATATACTCCCTGGCAAAACTTTCAAGTATTATTATTATAACATTATCAGGTATGAATGATTTGCTTCCTGATGGAACATAATGAGGATTATACAACCGCGTAAGCTTCTGCTCATCGAAGAACCTATACCTTGTGAGAGCCTTCTTATCGTAAGTCCTTAACAGGCTGAAGGGTGTATTGAGGACAACAGCAACATTCTGCGGGTTTTCAACATACTTCGTTGCATTACTTATTGTAATAGGACGTGTTGAATGTTTATACCCTCCCCTTGCAGCTCCTATGACAAGCGCTGCAACAACAGGCATCATAAGAAAACTGAACATGAACCTGCGAATCTTTCCTTTTGGCTCAGGTTTTACAACCTTAACCTTTATATAAAGGAAAACCATCAGAACAATAAGGAACATTGTGAACAGTGTTGCCTGCCAGTAATCAATAAGGAAGCGGAAAAACATTTTTGATATATGCTCCTCATTGCTGAATGTCTGAAATACTTCGGCAGTAGCTCTTTTTCCTATGAACCTGTAATAAACATAATCCATCCCGCTTATTGCAAGAGCAATACCATTTGTAATGAGGAAGACATATTTAAGCATTGTTTCATATCCGCCCCTGTACCTGAAATCAAAAGGAACAATGATCAGGAGTATGTAGAGCATGTTGATATATACTACAGCCGACAGATCGAAAACGAATCCGCCTTTCATCATTGTTAAGAACTGGCTGATGTCAACACCGGGGAACATCCTGTGATTAAAAAGGAAAAAACCTGCCCGGCTTAGTGAAAACAACAACATTATAAGAATCATCCTGTAAGCAAAAACAGGATATATATTCCCTCTTTTCAACCAGCCTGTAAGATCCCTCATTACTTCAAATATGTAAAATTTTAACGCCAGGTCATTTTGAATGCCTTCCTATTTGACCTGGCGTTTATTGTCATCTGCTTTAATTTCTTAGTTCTCCGGCGCTTTTTCAATCAGCTCCTTAAAATCCGAACTGTTTAAATCGTTCAGAATCTGGTTAGCCCTTCTTTTTGCACCAAGTCCCGCCAGTGTAAAAATCACAAAAATAGCAATCAGAACATATAAAACTATCTTTGCCGTATCGGGTTTGGCCTTCAATGCCTGTACCAAACCCTTGTATGTCAGCCAGATTGCAAAAATATTCACAATGAGTCCGACGATGATGCCAAGATAAAAATTTATTCCGCTAAAAAAACTGAGAGCAGAGCTTATCGGCATAACGATCATGACTGCTGCTATCACTCTTGCATTAGCCTCAAAATCTGTATTGCCTTTACAAATAGATGAAAGAATCATCAGGATTACAGCTCCAATAAATAAGCCTATCACAGCGCCGACAACCGCCCATATAAATGCCATAACTCCGATTGCTCCTCCAAAAAGGCCCCCTGTCACAGGTCCTACGTGAAGCACGCTCCACAGAAATATAAAAACGCCTGAGATTGCTCCATAGATCACCGCCTTTATCAGAGGCTCAGTCATCCCGCCTGAAGTCTTCATTGTTGCGAAATAATTGGGCTCTGTAAGAACAGCCTTCGAGTCTTTTACGAACTCGTTAATGTCAAAGCTTCCGTTACTCATGATTAAATCAGTTTTAAGGGGTTAGGTTTTCAAATAATATTTCAAACACAAATTAGAAATAAAATCCGACAAACGAAAACTGAAATAAAGTACGGCATTACTCAAGGTATGTATAGCCGTAAAGTCCCGATCTGTAATTTGAGAGAAATTCCTTTCCTTCCTCAAGTGAAATAATCCCCGCCTTAACAGAGGATGTTACCCATGTCTCAACAGTACGTACCATCTTCTTTGGATTATACTGCACATAATCAAGAACTTCAGCGACTGTCTCTCCATCAATAACCTGGTCAATTTTATAACCGTCCTCATCAACTGTAACGTGGACAGCATTTGTATCGCCAAAAAGATTATGAAGATCACCAAGTATTTCCTGGTAAGCGCCAACGAGGAATACTCCAAGATAATAGGGTTCTTTTCCTTTGAGTGGGTGAATTGGTATCTGGTGTGATGAGTTCTTTGTTGAAATGAAGTTATCTATTTTGCCATCCGAATCACATGTCATATCCTGTATTGTTGCATTCACCACGGGCTCATCATTCAATCTGTGAATCGGCATTATAGGAAATATCTGGTCAATAGCCCAGGCATCGGGCAGCGACTGGAATAACGAAAAATTACAGAAGTATTTATCCGATAATATTCGTGAAATCTGTTTCAACTCATCCGGAACATGCTTTGTTGAGCTGGCCATACGGTAAACTTTTCTTGCGATCGACCAGAAGAGTCTTTCTATCTGTGCTCTTGTTTTAAGGTCAACGAGTCCGAAGCTGAATCTGTCAAGAGCTTCCTCCCTGATCTGCTGGGCATCATGCCAGGTCTCAAGCATTCTTGACTGGTTGAAATTATCCCACAATACAAAGAGATCTTTTACAAGCTCATGATCATTATCTGTGATTTCCTCCTCTTCATCCCAGGAAGGAAGCGTTGTTGTTTCAAGAACTTCAAATATAAGAACCGAATGATGAGCGGTAAGCGACCGGCCCGACTCTGTTATTACGTTAGGATGTTGTATGTTGTTTTTATTGGCAGCATCCACGAATGTGCTTACAGAGTCATTCACATATTCCTGGATTGTATAATTGACACTGCTTTCGCTGTTAGATGAACCTGTACCGTCATAGTCCACACCAAGTCCGCCGCCGATATCGACAAATTCAATATTGAATCCAAGTTTCGACATCTGAACATAAAACTGCGAAGCTTCTCGCAGTGCGACTTTGATACGCCGTATTTTTGTCACCTGGCTGCCTATGTGAAAATGAATGAGCTTCACACAGTCTTTCATCTTGTTCCTCTCTATAAAATCGATTGCTTCAAGCAACTCGCTCGATGTAAGACCGAATTTGCTTATATCGCCGCCCGAATCTTCCCATTTACCGCTTCCCACGCTTGCAAGCTTAATCCTGATTCCAAGATTTGGCTTTACTTTAAGCCTGCGTGATATATTAAGGATGAGCTTAAGCTCGTTCAGCTTCTCAACAACAAGGAATATTCTCTTGCCCATTTTCTGTGCAAGCAGTGCCAGCTCTATATAATCTTCATCTTTATAACCATTGCAGATTATAAGAGATTCCGGGTCGGTATTGATCGCAATTACTGCATGAAGCTCGGGCTTCGATCCTGCTTCAAGCCCGATGTTGAACTTTTTGCCATGACTGACAATCTCTTCAACAACAGGTCTCATCTGATTTACCTTTATTGGATAAATTATGAAATTCTGCGCCTTGTACCCGTACTCTTCCGAGGCAGACTTAAAACAATTTGAAATCTTAATAATACGATCGTCAAGGATATCGGGAAACCTTACAAGTACCGGAGTTGAAACATCAGTAAGCATAAGCTCATCAAGCAGATCCTTAAGGTCAACGGAGGCATGACCTTCACGTGGAGTAACAATTACATTGCCTTTCTCGTTTATTGAAAAATAGTTGATTCCCCAACCGTTAATATTGTAGAGTTCTGCTGAATCTTCAACCCTCCATTTTCTCATGATCAGTCAATTAGATTATTGTGAATAAAACCGCAAAGGTCACAAAAAAAAAAGTGTTATACAAATGAACAACAAATGATACTTGTTTCTGTAAAAACATGTTTAATAAGGAACTGTCTTTAATCCGGTTTTTTTCAGTAAACGGTAAACCGGGAACGGATTGAAACCGGATCCCCATTGGGGAACAAGATATTTATCAAAATAGTTCCAGAAAACAAGACCATCATTTGATTCAGGTTCAAGAAGGTATGCTGCCACATTTGCAAGAGGTTGTGATGTCCTTACAACAATCGTTCCTTCCGGGAAGGTCACTGGTTTCATCTCATAATTTCCTGTGATTGTGTTTGTATAATGTCCCTGGTTCAACCTTCCTGCAGGATTTATACCTGTTATTGTGAAACTTTCTGCATCTGCTGTAATCTCCGAAGAAAGCTTTTCCACACTGATTCCATGAGCCTTAAGCAGGCTTATTATAGCGGGATCCGGAACAGTAAGCATGTAAGCATAAGGAAAGCTGACACTTCTGACAGGATAGTAATCTATAAAATATGGAACTGTAACATCTTTTCTCCTGTCGGTCTTCCTGTAATTTTTCCAGCCCTCTGTTTCATTCACAAATTCAGCTTCAAAAGTTTTTATAAGAACTTTTTCAGGAGCAGGTCTTACGTTATATTTTATTGCAAAAGAATCCAGCAGTGAAGGTTCCAATCCCCGGCTGATTGTTCTGTTATCTGTCTCCCTGAGCATTTCATTTATCTCAGTTCCGTGAAGGGAAACGTAATCGATAAGCGAATGTATCAGGTAATAGCATCCCATCACCCTCGACTTGAAATCAGCATAGATATAGTTCTCATTCAGGATCCCGAGCCTGTTCCTTATACCATAATAGTTACTCAGGTATCGTGGTTCGGAAGCATCGAGTATCCATCCTTTCTCCGGTTCAAGCATATCTATAAACTCACCGTAGAAGCAGTTTTCAGTTTTATATTTATTCAAGAGTGTATTGTGCACCTCAGGCATCATCTTATCGCGCATATATGCTGTCAGCTTGTTGTTGCCATTAGGGTTGACTGCCCACGTAAATGTTGTCGGCTCTATATGATATGATCCGTTGGTGGTATGACAATCCATGAATACTGCTGGATCCCATTTATTGAATACATTTTTAAGCAAGCCCTGCATCTCGGGTGATTCAGCTTTCATGCCGTCTCGGTTTATATCAAGAAACTGGCCGTTATATCTTACTCCGACACCATTGACAGGTCCATTCTGGTCTGTTCTGTTATTTACGCTGAACTTTTCGTTCCCATCGGGATTGATAATGGGGCAGATGAGTATGACAGTGTTCTTCAAAACGGCAGGATTCCTGTCTTTTAAAAGGTCACGTGCATACATTAAAGTGGCTTCTTTTCCTTCAACCTCGCCTGCATGAATATTGGCCTGAATATAGACCACAGTCCTTTTATCCTTAACAACATCGCTGATTGATGCCGGTAAAGGATTGCCAATTACAGCCAGGGGGATCTGTCTTCCTTCAACAGATGTTGCAATTGTTTCAACACGGATAAACGGGGATGATTTTTTAAGACTTTCAATAAAGCTCATCACATCCCCGTAAGTTGATGTCGACTTAAAATCAGAGCTTTCGGCTTTTGTCAGGAATGATGACTGTAGTGAAGCCTGTATTGAAAACACAGCAGTTGTCAGGAGCGTGAACAGGAAACGTTTCATAACCGGAATTTTTACGTAAAACTATAATTAATAAATTGTGTTCATCTTAATAATTCATTAATGCCTAAAGTGTTCATCATTGAATGAAAATGATAAGGGTTTTCAATTATATAAATAAAAATGCGTACATTGCGCCCATTAATTTTTAAACACACAATAAAATGAACAAAGGAACAGTAAAATTTTTTAATGTGTCCAAAGGTTTCGGATTCATTAAAGATGCCGATTCGGATAATGAATATTTTGTACATGTATCTGGTCTGAAAGATCAGATCAAGGAGAATGACGTTGTAACATTTGAACTTGCTGAAGGGAGAAAAGGAATTAATGCAGTTAATGTAAAACTTGCATAATTTTATTATACAAAGATTTATTATCATAAGAAGTCCCGCCTGTGCGGGACTTTTTTTGTACAAATAATTTTAAAGTTAATTACAATTGAAAAAACAGCCAGAATATATTCTACTGCCTGCTTTTCTCTTCTTTTTTCGCTTTCTTAGCTAAACGCTTCTCTTTAAGAGACTTAGTAGGCTCTTTTTTGTGTTTTGTCTGTTCTTTTGCTTTTTCGTGTGACATGACTTAACTTTTTAGAAGGTTAACAACCAAATATAAGAAAAATAATATTCAGGCATCAAAGTTCAAAAATCAGATTTTCATAAAGCAGAAAACAAATACTGATCATAACATTCCGACTGCTTCATTGTCAAGATAAAAATCAAGGCTGCCATAGACAGGTTTGACATGCGATGCCGGATACGTTATTGATTCAGGATCCCCCCTCAAAATCTGTCTTATAATTTCCGCTTTTTTCTTTCCCGTGATGAGGAACACAACAGCTTCAGCATTGTTTATTACTTTTCCTGTAAGTGTTATTCTCTTCTGCCCTGTAACCGGATGAGTAGCAACTTCACAAAAATTGTCAGAATTAAAAAAACCTATCTGATCAGGAAAGATAGAGGCTGTATGTCCGTCATCTCCCATGCCTAACAGGATGAGGTCAATGACAGGAACTCCGTTGCGCAACAAAAGAGTCGAGGATAATTCGCCTGAATAACGAATCGCTTCTGCAGCGGGTTCCTCCTCTCCTTTCATCCTGTGAATATTTGCGGCCGGCAAACCTGTGTCATCTCTCAGATATTTATGTACAAGACCGTAGTTGCTATCAGCGCTCCCGGCCGGAACACACCGCTCATCGCCCCAATAAAGGTGAACAAAATCCCATGGAACAGAATCTGCCATTTCACCAAACAACATAGAATACAACAATTCAGGAGTTGAGCCTCCGGACAACGCGATTGAAAATGGTTTCTCGCTGGTTGCCGAAGCAACAATTCTGCGGATAATATCATCAGCCAGCTTCAACGACGTTTCGGCGGCACTGTCGTATATTTTTACTGAACTTTTCATCACATCTTCATGAATTACAGCTCGCAATAGTCATTATCTTCAGTAAGGTTCTTGCATGGGTGCCTCCATGTTATTCCTTCAGTTCCGAAAAGGTCGTCTGCATGTTCAGGTCCCCATGTACCTGCAGGGTATCCAAACATCTTTATAGAAGGGTTGTGTGTCCAGGCGTTCTGAACAGGTTCAAGGAACTTCCAGGCAGTCTCCACCTCATCATCACGCGAGAACAGGGTTGAATCACCAAGCATAACATCATTAAGAAGCCTCTCATAAGCTGACGGCATCCTTGTATTTGCAAGATCGCGGTAATGAAAGTCCATGCTAACATTCTTTACATTGAAACCTGCGCCGGGCTCTTTCATATCAAACCTGAACAGGATACCTTCATCAGGCTGAATACGAACTATAAGCTGATTTCCGGGGTACTTACCGTTTTCCCTTCGGAAAAGGTGATGTGGTGTATGCTTGAAATGTATTACAACCTCGGTTACCCTTGTCGGAAGCCTTTTTCCTGTACGGATATAAAATGGAACACCGCCCCAGCGCCAGTTGTTTATATAAAACTTCATTGCGACATAGGTTTCTGTTCTTGAATCATGTGGCACTTTGTTTTCATTACGGTAACCCGGTACTTTCTGTCCTCTTATAACTGATTCAGTATACTGGCCCCTTACAACTATATGAGGAACATCAGATTCCTTTATTGGCTGAAGAGACTGGAATACTTTAAGAACTTCATTACGTATAGCATCAGGATCGAGTGAAGATGGCGGTTCCATTGCAATCATCCCGACCATCTGAAGAATGTGATTCTGTACCATATCGCGTAAAGCGCCAGACTCATCATAGTATCCTCCTCTTTCCTCAACACCAATACTTTCAGCCGATGTAATCTCAATCCTGTGAACATAATTCCTGTTCCATAACGGCTCGAAGATGCCGTTTGCAAAACGTGTAACAAGCAGATTCTGAACAGTCTCTTTTCCCAGGTAATGATCGATCCTGTATATCTGATCTTCAGCTATAAACTCATGCAGGCGACCGTTCAGCCTTTGTGCAGATTCAAAATCATATCCGAAAGGTTTCTCAATTATGAATCTTCTGAACCCTTTATCCTGAGCAGACATGCCAGATCTGGCAATATTTACTGCAACATTTTCATACGCATTCGGAGGTGTGGCAAAATAAAAAATAAAGTTTCCTTCCGAAGAATACTTTGGACACATCGAAAGAAGATATTTCTTCAAATCAGAATACGATGATTCATCATCATAATTCATTGAATAATAATACAGATTACCTACAAAGTCATCCAATAATTTTTGATCAGAAACCTTTTCGTCAGAATTATCAAGAATTGCCTGCCGCATCTTGTCCCTGAACTCCCCGGTATCAAGTTTTGTTCTGCCAATTCCTGCAATAGCATAGCCAGCAGGCATAAGTTTCTGTGTTTCAAGCGAGAATATCGCAGGCATCAACTTTCTCGATGTCAGGTCGCCTGAAGCGCCAAAGATCACAATTATAAGATTACCGGGTCGTTTCATGAAAGTTAAGTTTATGTGAATCTATTACAGTTCACAAAGTTAAAAGGTTAACTGATAAGAATGTGAATTGTTCCGGTTCTGAATTGTAACATTATTAAAAATTATCAACATTTTTTGGGATTTTTATAAAATATTAAAGAAATTGATTATTTTGGCAGCGAATTTAAATCAAATGAGCAGTATTCACGTAAATATATTAAAAAGGATTAACAGGCGGTTTTATGAGTCTGTTTGAGAATTGGATATAAAAGAAAATGAAGAAGCCGTTCTCAGTTTTTGGGAGCGGCTTTTTTTAAACGATTAAACGATGAAAAGAGAAAGACCGGAAGATCAGGGATTGTACAGACAGGAGTTCGAGCATGGAAGTTGCGGAATTGGTTTTGTTGCACATCTGAAGGGAAAGAAATCACATTCAATAATTAAGCAGGGACTCGATGTCCTTGCCAGCATGACACATCGTGGTGCCGAGGGAGCCGACAGTAAAAGCGGCGATGGTGCAGGTATCCTGATCCAGGTGCCAAGGGATTTTTATCTTATTCAGGGTTATTCCCTTCCTCCGGAAGGCCAGTTCGGAACAGGTCTTGTATTCCTTCCCCAGGATAACAGACAGGCTGATGAATGCAGGAATATACTTGTGAAACATATTAAAAATGAAGGTGTTGATCTTATTGGAGTCAGGGATGTCCCAAAGAACAACGACGTTATAGGTGAAATTGCACGCGCAGCTGAACCTCAGATTATTCAGATCCTTGTCGGAGCGGATTTGCAGCAGGAAGATCTTGAAAGAAAACTGTATATCATAAGAAAGCTCGCTGAGAATGAGATAAGGAAATCAGACCTGTCTCAGAAGAATCTCTTCTATATACCAAGTCTTTCAACAAAAGTACTTATATATAAAGGTATGTTCACATCCTGCCAGCTCCGTGAATACTATACAGATCTGCAGGATGAAAGACTTCAAAGCGCAATCGCACTCGTTCACTCCCGTTTCAGCACAAATACTTTCCCGAGCTGGGATCTTGCACAGCCGTTCAGGATGCTTGGACATAACGGGGAGATAAATACAATTAAAGGAAACAGGATGTGGATGGAAGCAAGAGAGTCAATACTCAAATCTGATAAGCTTGGCGATCTTTCAAGACTGTTCCCGATAATCGAGCCTGGAAAGAGCGATTCTGCATCTCTCGATAATGTGCTTGAATTCCTTGTCATGAGTGGTAAATCAATACCCTATGCTTTGTCGATCCTTGTTCCTGAGTCAATAAATGACAAGAATCCTATTCCACCGGATTTAAGGGCATTTTACAAGTATCATTCAACATTCATGGAACCCTGGGATGGTCCGGCTTCTCTTATATTCTCCGACGGAAGATTTATTGGAGGCATGCTCGACAGGAACGGGCTCAGACCATCAAGATACGTCATAACAAACAACGACCTTATTGTACTGGGTTCTGAAGCAGGAGTGCAGACATTCGAAGCCGGTGACATCCGTGAGAAAGGACGGCTAAGACCGGGTAAGATGCTTCTTGTTGATACATTTGAAGGCAAAATACATTATGATAAGGAGCTTAAGGCGCAACTTGCATCTGAGTATCCGTATGAAGAATGGATCTCACGCAATATGGTCAAGCTGGAAAAGATTGAGGTAAGCCACTCTGAAAACCCCGATATGGGCCAGGATTATGAAAAGTACATAACTGCTTTCAACTATACAGGTGAAGAAATCGAGAAAATACTCCGGGAAATGGCTGCAACCGGCAAGGAACCTGTCAGTTCGATGGGCAATGATGTACCTGTTGCCGTTCTTTCAGAAAAGCCTCAACGACTTTTCAGCTATTTCAAGCAGATCTTTGCACAGGTAACAAATCCGCCTATTGATCCTATAAGAGAAGAGCTTGTGATGACTCTCTCAGGATATCTAGGTTCATTCCAGGACAATCTTCTCGAGACCTGCCCGGCACATGTAAAAATGGTAAGATTCAGGAACCCAGTAATTTCAAACACAACTTTCCAGCTTGTTAAGAACCTCAGGTATAAAGGTTTTTCAAATACAGTTCTGCCACTTCATTTTGAAGCTTCAAAAGGAGCATCAGGTCTTGAAGAAGCCGTAAAACGTCTCTGCGAAGATGCAGAAAGGGCAGTCGATGAAGGAAAAAACTACATCATCCTGTCTGACAGGGGAATAAATGCAGATCTTGCTCCTATCCCATCCCTGCTTGCTGTTTCAGCCGTTCACCATCACCTTATCCGCAAAAGAAAGAGGATGCAGATCGACCTTGTAATTGAATCCGCTGAACCGCGGGAAGTAATGCACTTTGCCCTTCTGTTCGGTTATGGCGCCAGTATAATAAATCCATATCTCAGTCTTGCCGTTGTTGATAAGCTTGTGAAGCAGAAGGCAATTCAACTAGACTATCAGAAAGCCGAGGGAAATTATATCAACTCTATAAACAAAGGGATACTTAAGATAATGTCAAAGATGGGCATAAGTACTCTGAGGAGCTACCGTTCATCACAGATATTTGAGGCTATTGGAATTGATCCATCGGTTACAGGCCGGTATTTTGATGGAACAGTATCGAGAATCGGTGGCATCGGCATGGAGGTTATTGCACAGGAGGCAATAATACCTCACTCAAAAGCCTTTTCAAAAGATAATCATTTTACATTGTCTGCAGGTCTGTATTCATTCAGGAAGAAAGGAGAACATCATGCCTGGAATCCCGAGACTATTGCCCTGCTGCAATGGAGCACACGCACATCCGATTACAGGAAATTTAAAGAATTCAGCAGGATTGTTGACGCAAACAATTCACGGCCTGGATTCATAAGAGGTTTGCTAAAAACAAAGACAAATCCGATACCTGTTGAAAAAGTAGAGCCTGTTGAAAACATAATGAAAAGGTTTGTCACAGGCGCAATGTCGTTCGGTTCAATAAGCAGGGAAGCTCATGAAACAATGGCTATTGCCATGAACAGGATTGGCGGCAGAAGCAATACTGGCGAAGGAGGTGAAGATCCTGCAAGGTTCATACCCATGCCGGGAGGCATTAGCCTCAGAAGCTCTATAAAGCAGGTCGCAAGCGGACGGTTTGGAGTTACTGCCGAATACCTTATCAATGCCGATGAGATACAGATAAAGATCGCCCAGGGCGCGAAACCGGGGGAAGGAGGACAGTTACCCGGTCATAAAGTAGATAAGATAATTGCTAAGACAAGATATTCAATTCCGGGTATAACACTTATTTCACCTCCTCCTCATCATGACATTTACTCTATTGAAGATCTTTCACAGTTGATCTTCGATCTGCGGAATGTTAATCCGCATGCAAAAATAAGCGTGAAGCTTGTCTCGGAAAGCGGTGTTGGAACGATAGCGGCAGGCGTCTCAAAAGCTGGAGCAGACCTGATAACAATCAGCGGTTATGAGGGCGGCACCGGGGCAAGTCCCGCTTCATCGATAAGGCATGCAGGATTGCCACTTGAGCTCGGCCTTGCCGAAACACAACAGACTCTTGTAATGAATAATCTCCGGAAAAGAGTTGTATTGCAGACTGACGGTCAATTGAAAACAGGCAAAGACGTAATTATTGCTGCTTTACTTGGAGCAGAAGAGTTCGGTTTTGCAACATCCGCCCTGATTGTAATGGGTTGCGTGATGATGCGTAAATGTCATCTTAACACCTGTCCTGCCGGAATTGCCACCCAGAACCCCGAGCTCAGGAAGCAGTTCAGGGGTAAGGCAGATAATATCGTCACATTCTTCAGGTTCATTGCCGAAGAGGTCCGTGAGCTCCTTGCTGAGCTTGGATTCACAAAGATGGATGATATAATAGGACGCTCAGATCTCCTTGAAAGAGATCCGAAAATCGGGAACTGGAAAACAAAGAACATCGATCTTTCAGGTTTGCTTTGCATGCCTGCAGAATCAAAAGAGAATCCGATTCATTTCTGCGCTGCACAGGAGATAAAGCTTGCAAATGTTATGGATATGGGGCTCATCAAAGAAGCTGAACCTGCTCTTTCAGTTAAAAAATCAGTTCTGATAAACAGAATTATAAAGAACACTGACAGAACTACAGGAGCAATGCTTTCGGGGAAAATAGTCAGGCAGTACGGTCCGGAAGGATTACCTGACGGCACAATAAAATGCTGCTTTTCAGGTTCTGCAGGTCAGAGTTTCGGAGCTTTCCTTGCTCCCGGAATAGAATTATACCTCGAGGGAGAATCAAACGATTATCTTGGCAAGGGCCTGTCGGGTGGAAGGATTGTTGTTGTACCTCCTAAAGGATCGAAATTCGAACCGGATAAGAATATAATAATAGGTAATACAGTACTGTATGGCGCCACAAGGGGCGAAATATATATCTCGGGTGTGGCAGGTGAACGATTTGGAGTACGAAACAGCGGTGCAGTCGCAGTGGTTGAAGGTGTTGGGAATCACTGTTGCGAATATATGACAGGTGGAAGAGTTGTTGTTCTCGGTTCAACAGGGAACAACTTCGGCGCCGGCATGAGCGGTGGTATTGCATACGTGCTGAACGAAAAGGGCGATTTCGATTATTTCTGTAACATGGGAATGGTTGAACTTTCCCTTGTTGAAGAATACAGCGATGTAAACGAACTTACACATCTTATCAGAAGGCATTATCATTTTACCGGAAGCAAGAAAGCAAAACTTATACTTGATGATCCTGATAAATATATGCCTCTGTTCATAAAGGTAATTCCTTATGATTACAAGAAAGTACTGCAGGAACAGAAACTTGAGGAGCTCAGGAAGAAAATCGCAGATGTTGAACTTGACCTTGAAATAGGGACAGTGTAGATAGGCGACTTCATGAATTTAATGACTGAATTAAAAGAAAAAAAATGGCCGATATAAATGGTTTCCTTAAGATAAAAAGGAAAGAAGCCGGCAACAGGCCGGTGGTTGAAAGAATTTGCGATTACAGTGAAATTGAACAGATACTCAACAGTGAAGACAGGATGCTGCAGGCATCACGATGCATGGATTGCGGCGTTCCTTTCTGCCATTGGGGATGTCCCGTCGATAATCTTATTCCCGAATGGAATGATCTCCTTTACAGGGGTGAATGGAAAGCAGCATATTCAAGGCTTGCTGAAACGAATAATTTCCCCGAGTTCACAGGAAGGATCTGCCCTGCAATATGCGAGCATGCATGTGTTCTCAATATCGGGTTTGAACCTGTCACAATAAGGGAAAACGAAGTAGCAATTGCCGAAAGAGCTTTCCTTGAAGGCTATGTTAAGCCGGAACCTCCAAGATCAAGAACAGGAAAGAAAGTGGCTGTTATCGGCAGCGGACCTGCAGGTATGGCTGCAGCCGACCTGCTTAACAAAGCCGGCCATCTCGTGACTTTGTTCGAGAAAGATGAAAAAGTCGGCGGCATTCTTAGATTTGGCATACCTGATTTCAAGCTTGCCAAGCAGGTAATAGACAGGAGGCTCGATATACTTCTGAAAGAGGGGCTTATTGTCAGAACAGGCACAAATATCGGTAAGGATATAAGCGGTAAAGAACTTATCAACTCGTTCGACGCTGTCTGTATCGCCACTGGATCATCGGTGCCCCGTAACCTTGATATTCAGGGTCGTGAGCTCAAAGGAATCCATTTTGCAATGGAATTCCTCACAGGTCAGAACAGGATGAATGCAGGGATAATTCAAGGCTCAGCAATACCAGTCAGCGCTGAAGGAAAAGATGTGCTTGTTATCGGAGGAGGTGATACAGGATCAGATTGCGTCGGTACTGCAATAAGACAAAAAGCTTTAAGCGTCACACAAATCGAGATAATGCCGAAACCTCCTCTTACCCGGACTGAAAACAATCCATGGCCATATTATGCCAAGGTACTGAAAACATCAACATCGCATGAAGAAGGCTGTAACAGGTACTGGAACATTTCGGCAGTAAATTTTAAAGGAGAAAATGGGTGTGTGGCAGGTGTTGAAACGGAAGAAGTTGAATGGAAAAATGAAGGAGGACAATACAGGATGGAATCCAGACCCGGAACAAGTAAAAACTTCAAGGCTCAACTGGTTCTTCTTGCAATGGGATTCGTGCACACAGCACATGAAGGTATTATAAGCGAGCTCGGGATCGAAACAGACAGCCGTGGCAACATTAAGTCTGAGAGTTGCAGAACAAGCGTGGATAAGGTATTTGCAGCAGGGGATGCCGCCTCAGGAGCCAGCCTTGTTGTGAATGCTATCGCTTCCGGACGAAAGGCCGCTTCAGAAATAGAAAGATTCCTGAGAATCAGGTAGTTTTTCGCACATGATCAAGAGTTTTAACGCTGGGAACGCTGAGATTAAAAACGCTGAGTTCGCAGATAGAGGTAAATAGTGAAACTCTCTGCGTCCTCTGCGGAATTTAATTCGGCGTCCTCTGCATTTAATTGAGACTCACCTTACCAGGTTTATCTCAACAAAAAGAAATTTTCACGGATAGAATTACAGGTCTTGTCGATTGAATCCGATCGGCTGTATATTGCTTTTGCATAATGGCAATGTTTAACTAATTTTGATAAGAAATGATCTCTAATGGATCCTAAACGGGTAAAATACCTCCACATTTTTATCTGGCTGTTTGCCATTTTCGTGAATCTTCCGTATAAAATGTTCGGTGGAAAGCTGGTTCCGGAAATGCTTGTTTCATACGTTATTGCTTTCTTATACCTTGTTGTTGTCTTTTACCTGTTCTATCTTCTAATCGTCCCGAAATTTCTTAAAAAGAAAAAGCTGACCGGCTTCCTCATGTCTTCTCTGATCGTGATTCTGATAATGCCTTTTTTCGGATATACATTACTGTATCTTTCAAGGGCAGTTTTCAACAGAACGTTCAAGGGATTTTATGAGGGATACTCATTGAAAACACACATGAGCGCTTTTTATCCTTTGCTCACATCTGCAGTTTTCGGTTCGTTGTTCAGTGTGATCATAAACTGGTTCAAAACAATAGAACAGAATTCTGAGATACTAAGGCAGAAGCTTTCAATTGAGCTCGATCTTTTAAAAAGCAAGCTAAACCCTCATTTTCTGTTCAATACACTTAACAACATTGATTCTTTAATAAGGCATGATCCCGAAGAAGCTTCTTCAGCGCTCGTGAAACTATCGGGAATGATGAGATATCTTACATACGAGACTACAGGAGATAAGGTAAGTATCAGTAAGGAAACAGATTATATCAGAAATTTCATCGACCTTCAGAAAATAAGGATCCGGGAAGCTGAGAAAATAAGCTTCAGCTTCAAAGGAGACACCAACACCATGATTGCTCCAGCCCTCTTCATCCCGCTCGTTGAGAATGCATTCAAATACGGGTGTAATGGAAATTCAAAACCATGTATTGAGATAAGCATTATTTCGGAAAACAACAGAATAGATTTCAATATTTCAAATACATACACAAATAATCTCAGGAATTCAGATGCTGCCGGATACGGTCTTGCCAACCTTAGAAAAAGACTTGAACTGATCTATCCCGGAAAACATTTGCTTGAGATTTCAGATAAAGACTATCTTTATAATGCCAGGTTAATAATTGAGCTATAATGCAGATAAGCTGTATTGCAATAGATGACGAACCGCTTGCACTTACAAAGGTATGTGACTTTGCAAAAAGAGTTCCGGGGTTAAATCTCATCACAACTTTTGATGATCCTGTTGCTTCTATAGGCTGGATCAGGGAAAATGCTGTCGACCTCATCTTTCTTGATATACAGATGGCTTCTCTTACAGGAATAGAGTTCATCGAAGCCACAGGGACAGATGCAAGGATAATTATCATCTCGGCCTATGATCAATATGCGATTAAAGGCTATGAGCTGAATGTAACGGACTACCTTCTGAAACCATATTCATTTCAGAGATTTGTACAGGCAGTTAACAAGGTAATGGATTATTATGTGGCAAAGGGTCAGTGTAATGATGCTAATGTTAAGGAGGATTATATTTTTGTGAAAACAGAATACAGGTTTGAAAGAGTCGATCTCGACGAAATACTCTATATCGAAGGCATGAAGGATTATCTTAGAATTGTCTGCAACAACAGGAAGATTATGACATTACAGAGTTTTTCCAAATTAGGAGAGAATCTCGGCGAAAACAGATTTATCCGGGTACATAAATCATACATAGTTGCTATTGATAAAATAAAATCTGTCGAAAGGGGAGTTATAAGAATAGGCGATCAGAGAATACCTGTGAGCAATACATATCGCGACAATCTTTTCGCAAAACTGAAGCTATAATATACATATTTGCCTTTTTGACACAAAGTAACAAAGGCTCTAAAAACCACCAGGGTCAAAGATCAATACCTGGTGTATCCTGGTGTCTTTGAGCCCTGGTGGCTTTTTTTCATTTGGACGATCTATTGAAAAATCCAGTGGTATATAGTCGCTGACTTTAGGCGTTTTACTTTTCAGCAGTCATCCCAAGGTCCCTGGCAGTTTTTATCAGCCTTATCATCTCAGACCTGTAACCATCTTCATCCTCTCCCCTTGCCGATCTGGCAAGCTCCGAGGCTGATTCAGCCGTCGAGTTTCCCCTGAATTCAGAATTCCTCAGTATCATACCAAATTCCGCAACCGCTGCCGCAAACCTGAAGTTATCAGAAGTATCCTCCATATCCGTAACATAACCTTTCACAGGTTTTTCAAACATCCTGCTTGTGATCCCGTCAGGTTGTTTATACCGGAGCTTAACAGTAAGATATTCACCGGAAAGACCCTGGTTTACGGGTTTTTCCTGTGTCCTGCTCTGATACTTCAAAGGATCGACGCGCGGTCTGCTTTCTCCTGATCCTGCAGGAACAAGCTCATAAAGGGCGGTTACATTATGTCCTGAACCCATTTCACCTGCATCCTTTGTGTCATCATTGAAGTCTTCCTCATTCAATAACCTGTTTTCATAACCTATGAGCCTGTAGGATTCCACTTTGGCAGGATTGAACTCGACCTGGAACTTCACATCCTTTGCAATTGTGAAGAGAGTTCCTCCAAATTCGCTTACAAGTACTCTCCTGGCCTCCTGAAGATTGTCTATGTATGAATAATTACCGTTCCCCTTATCGGCAATTATCTCCATCTTATCATCCTTCACGTTACCCATCCCAAACCCGAGAACTGTAATAAAAACACCTGCATTCCTTTTCTCTTCAACAAGCCTCTCCATTCCTCCGTTACTCGATTCACCAACATTAAAATCACCGTCTGTTGCGAGGATTATCCTGTTATTACCATTCTTTACAAAATTCTTTTCTGCTTCCCTGTACGCCAGCTTTAGTCCTGCTCCTCCGGCCGTGGACCCACCGGCCTCAAGGTTATCTATTGCAGCCATGATCTTCTCTTTCCTGTCACCGGGTGTCGATTCAAGCACGAGGCCTGCAGCGCCGGCATATACAACAATTGCCACCCTGTCTTCAGCCCTGAGCTCATTTACAAGCAGACCAAATGCGGATTTAAGCAATGGAAGTTTATTCGGATCGGACATGGAACCAGAGACATCGATCAGGAATACAAGGTTTGCAGGAGGAAGAGAAGCTTTCCTGATGCTTTTTCCTTTAAGGCCAACATGAAGCAGCTGATGCTTCGTGTTCCAGGGACAAGAAGCCAGCTCTGTGTAAACTGAAAAAGGATGTTCTCCTGAAGGTTCGGGATAATCATACCTGAAATAATTTATCATCTCCTCAATTCTAACTGCATCGGCAGGCGGTAACTGTCCGTTGTTTATGAACCTCCTGATGTTTGAGTAAGATGCATTGTCAACATCAATTGAGAAAGTCGATAAGGGGTTAGCCTGTACATTCCTGAATCCGTTTTCATTTACAGATGAGTACCCTTCAGTATTGAAATTGTAATTATACCTGTTAAATGGTGCTGCATCGTATCTTGCTGACCTTGCCATTGATTTTGCAGGTGCATTGTAACCTGTTACAACGCATTCTTCTAAATCCGTTACTTCAGGAGTCAGAATAACATTGATAATATTTTTATCAGTTATGCCAGCTTCAGTGCCTGAATAGCCCAAAAAAGAGAAAAAAAGCTTTTTTGTTTTTTCACTGATGTTTATCCTGTATGAACCATCAGATGCTGTTGTTGCTGCTGAAAATGCAGGTACAGTAACAACCGAGACGCCCGGAAGGGGATTGCCCGATTCATCGGTAACCTTCCCTGTTATAGTTCTTGATTGTGTGAATGACATCACAAAGGATGCAATTACAATTATTCCAAAGAAATGTAAGAGTGTTTTCATGATTTCAAATATTTGTTGAACATTTCTCTTATGATGCCGCATTTCCAGAAATTCCATAAAAAGCTTGAAAAAAATTCAGATATTTATTTTTTCGGATTTTACGATTAAGTCTTTCTAATGTTTTTCAGGATTTCAAACAAAAAGTCAGAAAGCACAGATGAGGAGCTTCTTGAAGAATTCACGTCTTCAGGCGATCCTGATGTACTCGGTGAACTTTATTCAAGGTATATGCATCTTGTTTACGGAGTCTGTCTGAAATACCTGAAAGAAAGAGAAAAATCAATGGACGGGGTTATGCAGATATTTGAAAAGCTTTTCACAGACATTCCGAAACAAAGAATTGAAAATTTCAAAAGCTGGCTTCACGTTGTTTCAAAGAACTTCTGCCTGATGCAGCTTCGCTCAGAAAAAACAAGGGATGAAAAGATACAGGAATGGATAAATAATTCTGTAATTCTTATGGAAAATGAGCCTGTTTTGCATCCTGTTGATGAAGAGGCGCCGGAGCTTGATCTGAGACTTATGGATTGTATAGGCAGATTAAAGAATGAACAGAAGGCATGTATCGAACAGTTTTATTTCAGGAATAAATGTTATTCTGAGATAGCTCTTGCAATGAACATAGAAGAAAAAAAGGTCAAAAGCTATCTTCAGAATGCAAAGAGAAACCTGAAAATATGCATTGAAAACAGGAATGAAACAGAGGAATAAACATAAAAAGACAGGCTTTCCTGACTTCCTCCGTTATAAAAGAGGTGAAATGAGCAACCCTGAGAGAAACTCTTTTGAGAAACAGCTCCAGAGGGATGCTTTTGCTGAAGAAGCACAGGAGGGATTTGATCTGATCGATCCCGCTGATCTTAATACCGACCTTCAGATTCTCAAGAATGACCTCAATAAAAGAACTTCACGAAGAAATTTCAGCGTTTACTTTAAGATAGCTGCATCCGTCGCTGTGCTTGCTGTTATATCTTCAGTTTTTTTCATTTTAAATGAGAAGAATACAATAAAACCTGAATCAAAAGCTGTTCAAAATGTTCCGTTCGAGATTGCCACAGCCGAGCCTGTCATAAAACCTGAATCAGACAAGCCTGTTGAAACAGCAAAAGCAACTAAGGAAAAACAATCAGCTCAAGCAATAATACCTGATCAGAAAACAGTTTATGATGAAGCAGAAATATTACCTGACCTCTCTGACACAGGGCTCAGACCTGTTGAAGACAATAAAGTAAGCTCCGAGATTACACCTCCCTCCAGGGCTGAACAGTTGCGAAGGAAATCTGCAACGGCAGGTACTATCAGCGGGATAGTACTATCCGGTGAGGATAACATGCCGGTTGCGGGTGCATCAGTCACATTAAAAGGTTCACAGAATTCTGTTACAACTGACAGTGAAGGCAGATTTGCGATAATAGCCCCGCAAAATGATTCAGTAAACCTTGTTGCGAGTTTTATCGGAATGAAAACGGAAGAAGTTGAAGCTAAAACTGATGAGAATACTGAAATAGTAATGATGCCTGATGCAGCGGCTTTAGAGGAGGTAGTTGTCGTCGGTTATGGGATTTCGGAAAAGAAAGATGCTGAAGACGCTGAAGATGCTGTTGACTATATACCACCTGTACCCATGACCGGAAGGAAAGCCTTTGATGAATATATTAAAAACAACATCCACAGACCCGATACTTCGACTGCCGGACAAAGAGTAGTAGTCGTAACATCATTCAAAGTACTCTCCGATGGAACTATCGACAGCATTAAGATAATCCGGAGCCCCGACAAATCTTTCTCAGACGAGGCAATCAGGTTAATCAAAGCCGGCCCTTCATGGAAACCTGCTTTGAGGAACGGCGAGGCTACTGATGACGAGGTAAGATTAAGGATAGTCTTTCGTTAATGTTGTTCATTCAGCACTTTCTTCCTTTTCCCTGACTTAACTTCCTTTACATAATTTTCTAACTCCATGGCTCTCTGGTATCCAGTATGATTTTTCAGAACTAACGATCGCGCGTTTTCGCCTGTCTGAATTCTCCTGTCATCTGAAGTGCCGGTAAGTATTTCAAGTGTTTCTTCTGAAGATCCTGAAATAAAAATATCTTCCCCTGGTTTAAAAATTGTATCCAGGCCCTCCCACCAGTCGCTTATTATCGCTACTCCGCAGGCGGCAGCCTCAAACAACCTGACACTCGGAGAGAAACCCATCTTTACCATGTCCTGCCTTGTAATATTTAGTGTATAGCGTTGATTATTATAAAAGCCCACGTGCAGATCAGGCGGCATATGCTCTATACGTTCAACATTTGATGGCCATTCAATTATTTGAGGATATTGCGGACCAGCAACGACAAACCGTCCTTTTGAGTATTTCTTTGCAGCGTTAAGCATAAGCTCATTGAGAGCCGGCTGCCTGTCATCACTGTATGTACCCAGGTAACCCAGATCCCACTTCTTTGCAAGCTTTGAAGGATAGTATAGGTCCGGATCGACTGAACAATAAAACTGTCGTGCTGCAGGAGACCCGAACTCGTTTTCAAATATAGTAAGGCATTTCCCTGCAGTAAAAGACAAGTAAAGATCATATTCAGCTACAAGCTTTGATGAAAGATAGCTGCAAGTTGAATTCCTCAGCTTTGTGAGTGTTACAGGAGTATCGATATCATAAAAAGCTTTTACACCTTTTGCAGTGTTAATTACCCATTGACCGGCTTCAATGCCATCGGGAACATACGATCCGACAATTACTGCATCAGCCTGAGCAATTTCATTAATGAATTCTTTTTTAAGCTGAGCTACAGAAGTGTAAAGAATAATCCTGCAAAATTCTGATTCAGGCATGTCCCTGTTTGATGAGTACCAGGGCATATCTCTTTCGAGAAAGGTCACACGGTGTCCTCTTTTATTGAGTCCTTTGACAAGGCTCCTGTAAGTTGTGGCATGCCCGTTACCCCATGAAGAGGTTATAGACAGGCCAAGTATTGTTATTTTCATAACAGTTAATTAATAAAGAACTTCCTGCTCGGAAAAAACCCGGTTTAACAAGTGGGCTCTTTTTTCATAAGTATGGTCAGCCAGGACTCGTTGAAGCGCTGCCCTGCCAATCTCGGCGGCTTCTTCCTTACCGATGTCCGAAAGGAAATATCCTGTTTCATTCGCATCACGGGCAACAAGAATTTCCTTCCCGGGCAAAAAGAACTCATCTATTCCCTTCCAGTAATCAGTAATAATACAAGCGCCTGCACCGGCAGCCTCAAACACTCTTGTTGCCGGAGAATACCCGTAATCGGCCATGCTCTGCCGGCTTATGTTCAAAACAAATACCGACGACGAATTGAAAGCGTTATGATCTTTGCTGTATACATGATCTACATACCTGATGTTAGATTGAAACGAGATATCACCCCATCCGTTTCCACCAAGCAGGAATTGCTTACCCGGAAAAGACCGGGCCACATTGAAAAAGAAAGTTTTCACTCGTTCCTCCCTGTCCGGAAGCCGATTTCCAAGGAAAGATATGTCACATACGAACCTATCATCCGGATCTACAGGATAATGGGTTTCAGGATCCATTGCGTTATAAACAGGAATGCATTCCCTTGCCCCCAAAGACTTGTAAGCATTCACTACTGGATCACCTCCCCCGTATGTAAGAATATAATCGTACTGTGGAATAAGACTGCGAAAAGCTGCACATGGATGACCGATGACAGTGTCGAGAGTTGCAGGTGCATCCACATCCCAGAAAATAATCTTCTGATGAGGTTTTCTTAATTCAGTCACTGATCTCTCAAGAACATCGTCAAAAACGCCCACACCGCTGGCTTTGATTATTATATCAGCCCTGCAGCCAAGTTCAAGAGCCTGGTCAAGAGCAGTCCTGCTGTTTGAATAAACAACGACTTTGGCCCATTCAGGATCATCAATATCGCGATGTTCCTGCCTGCCGTATGCATCTGGTTCATAAAATGTTACGTTATATCCAAGCCTGTGAAGATATTTTATAATGCCCCGGTAATAAGTCGCTGCTCCGTTCCAGTAAGCAGAAACGAGACTTGAACCGAAGAATGCAATTGTTGGTTTTTTGCTCATATTGATAATCTCTGTAAAGTTTTAATAATCAGAATCTCATCTCTTCATGGATCATTACTGCGCCCTCCCTGATCTCCCTGACAATCTGCATCAGTTCCAGCGCCCTGCGATCACAAGTATGTCTTTCTCTTATAGTTTTTAATGCATGAGCTGATAATCCTTCTGCGTAATCTTCATCATTCAGGATTTTACCGATGTGCATCTTCATTTCATCTGCATCGTGCGCAACAAGAAAATCCTCACCAGGGGTGAACAGACGTTCGCTGTCATTCCATGGAGAGCATATAAGTGGTATGCAGCACGACATAGCTTCAAATGGCCGGATTGTGGGTATCCCGGGAAGTCTTTCAACATACGGTCTCCTGGGAACATGAACAGTAACCCTGTATCTTCCGAAAACCTCAGGTACAAGATAATTCGGAAGCCACCCCCTGTATTCAATTCCAGCTTTCCTGAGCATTTTTACAGCGTCCTTTGGATATCGTACACCATAGAAGCAGGTTTTCAGGCCAAGTTCAACAGAAGGCTTTATTATGAATTCCCGAAGTTCCCGGGTTCTCTCGTCATCGCCCCAGTTGCCGATCCATACAAGGTCGCCTTCCTTCTCATCTGAAATCACAGGATGGAAGATCCTGTCATCGGCCGCCTCATGCCATGTCCATACATTCCCTGCCCAGCCATTTTCAAGATAGATCTGTCTTATAACTTCGCCGAAAGCAAGAACTCCGTCATAATTGGTGAGATCAAACCTCTTCATCTCGGCAGGGGCCGTAACAGAACGATGATGAGTGTCATGGAACAGTAGTATGAAATCTTTTCCGCAGGACCTGAAATCACCAATTGCTTTCACAAGCCACGGATCATTCCATTCATGCACTATCACAAGGTCTGCATCATCAAGAAAAGTGGATGCATCAAAACTGTCCTCCAAATAAAAAACAGGAGCATGGACGGGGAAGAAATCATTGAAGTAGTTGAGAGCTTTTTTCCCCTTATCTATGAGGAGATTTTTCAGGCTCCATCCTCCTTCAGGCTCAAAAACCTTCACATCATGTCCGAGTGAATGGAGTGAACTTATCATCCCTCTTAAAAAATGTGCATTCCCATGATTCCAATCGGATAAAACCGAATGATAAAAAAGTCGTATTTTCACAATTCCTGGTATCTGAGGTTTTTACTTGATTCCTTTAAAACATTTGAGTACAAGCTGCTATATTCGGAAACCATCCTTCCAAGGCTATACCGTGATAAAGCTATATCGTATGCTTTCCGCCCAAGTAATTCTCGTCTTTCCCTGTCGATCATCAGCGAATTAACAGTATCTGCAAGCTCTTTGCTGTTTTTCGGATCAACAAAAGCAACCGAGTCCGGCCACAGCTCTCTCATTGAATCAATATCGCCGGTGACAACAGCACATCCTGAAAGCGCAGCCTCGAGAAAAGTATAGCCGAACGGTTCATAAAGAACAGGGAGAACATACAAAGCTGCTTCGGAAAGCCAGCCTGCTATCTGCGCCTGTGTAAGTCTTCCGAGAAAATGAACATTATTTGGAGCATCTGACGTTATCATCCCATCATGTTCACCTGCAATGAAAACAGGGTACCCGATATCTTCAGAGGCCCTGACCAGAAGCTTTATGTTCTTTGCTTCATCCCAAAGCCTTCCCATTGAAAAAACAAAATTTTCCTTTGGAGCGATCCTGAATCCCGAAGCTTCAGCTCCATTATTAATCACAGCCCTGTATTTTAAAGGCTGATAATATTTTTCAACATACCGCATCATTGTGAAACCTGGCGCAACAACAGCGTCCGCGTTTCTTATTCCCTTTCCCGCAAACTCCCTGTAGATGTTCCATGATCCGGGGGCAGTTTCATGCCTGACTGCTTCCCACCATGATAAAACGCATGAATGAGCCGTCACCACGACAGGCACATTCCATCCGAGGGCGCCAAAGCTGAAAGAATTGAGATGCACAACATCAGGTTGAACTGCTTTCGCGATTTCCTTCAGCTCATAACCGGCATTTTCTATATCATCCCAAGGATCATCCATCCATTCCTGTTTTGATCTGATGAAATACCATGGAACAAAATCCAGCTCCATTTTCTGATATTCCGTCAAATCATTTCCGATGACAACGATTGAAACATCAATACCGTTTTTTATGAGACCGCCGGCAAGATTCAGGGAATAAGTCCAGACTCCCCCTATATTATCAGTAGTTAGCAGGATCTTCATTCCAAACAGGTTTAATTTGTATGTATCTGCGATAAATCCTGTCTATCAGTTCTGCAGTATTATAATGATAGAAGGACGATTTTCTGAAGCCTCTGTCTTCCTGGAGCTCCATTGTCCAGTTTACAAGCGCCCTCCCCCCCCAGTCATCAGGTGGCTTGCTGATTATTTCCCTTGATGTGCCATGGCAGATAACAGCCTCAAAGTCGTAAAATGATCCGTTGACATTATAGAAGAGAGCGGAACCTTCTGTCCCATAGAAAGAAGCTCTTATTTCAGCATCCTGTCCTGCTGGAAGATTCCAGCTGCAAACAAGTCTTATAAGAGTACCGTCACCTGTTTCAATCTGGGCAGAGACGTAATCCTCAACACTATCCCGGTCACATTCAATTATTGCGCCTTTTGACATGAGAGTCGAAGAGACTTTAGTTATTTCAGGGAAATCAAGCATCCATAAGGCAAGATCAATAAGGTGAACGCCGAGATCGACAAGGCATCCTCCGCCTGAAAGAGCAGGATTATAGAACCATGACTTATCAGGCCCATAAGCATTATTGAATACAAGATCGACTGCGAAAATCCGGCTTATCTGTTTCCTGTATGTCGAATATATTTTACTTATGCCGTCGGTGTACCTGTATGAAAGATCTACTCCGAGATGACGGTTTGCTACGTAAGCCGCGGAGATTACCTTACGTGTTTCAGCTGCCGTTCTTGCAAGAGGTTTCTGACAGAATACTGCAATGCCTTTCTGAAAAGCTTTTATGCACTGCGTAGCATGAAGAGCGCTCGGACTGGCAATTACAACGCCATCGGGATTACTGTCAAGGAGATCATCGAAATCACGGTAAATAATTGCATCGGGAGCAATATCGTATGCCTTCCGGGCATTGACATTATCAGGCTCATAAATCCCGACAGGATGACATACGTCTGCATCGAGCAACGACTTCATCCTGTTCAGTCCAATCCAGCCTGTCCCTATAAATGCAATTTCCGATCTGACCTTATTTAAAACAGCATTACTCATATTAATATGTTACTACGGCTTTAAGAAAATTTTCAGGTCTTTCTTTCAGCATCCTGAAAGCATCATTTATATTATTGAGCGTTACAAAATGAGTAATGAATTTTTCAGGTTGAAGTATCTTCTTCCGCCTGAATTCAATTGCTTCTTTCAGTCCCTCAATGTAAACCGCCTGGTCGCGTTCATGGGCATTTATAACATCGATCCCCTTCCAGTTCCACACCTGCATATTTACGTTTCTCAGGCCGTCCTGATGGTATCCTGCTATTACGAGCCGGCCCCTGATCCCTATAATTTCAGTTGCAAGATCGATTGAAGACTGCATTCCGGTAGCTTCTATAATAATTCCTATCCCATCAGGGAATAGTTTCTTTAATGATCCGAGTGTTGAATAATAATCTTTAAGCTCTTCAAGGTTATCTGCCCCTGCGGCTTCAGCAAATCTGAGTGAGGTGTTCCTCCGTGAAACAACTGTCACCTCAGCTCCTGTGCTTTTTACAAGCTGAACCAGCAGGCATCCGAGATAACCAGCGCCTATTATGAGAACTTTATCGCCCGCTTTGATCCCGCTTCTCTTAAATACATTAACAGCACAAGCTGCAGGTTCACCAGGGAAAGCAATTCCATCAGCCGTATCTGGCATCCTTACAACATTTGAAAAATGTGCTTTATCATATTCTGCATAAGCATGATATGAAATGAGAGAGACCCTGTCACCGGGAGACAGATCCTTTACTCTTCTTCCTGTTGCAGCTACTTTTCCATAACCTTCATGCCCGGGAGCGCCGGCTTCAAATGGATACTTAAACCATTCGCGCCCTTCCCACACAGGAAGATTCGATGCACATACTCCTGTTCCTTCGAGCTTTACAAGAATCTCCTCGTCCCCTGTTTCGGGTATGTCCGTATCATGTATAACAATATTGAAAGGAGACTCAAAAACTGATGTCTTCATGTCGTAAATATCTTATCATGAAACAATCTACTCCTGATATTCTGTAACAGGTCTGTGAATGACATTAAGGTTATGAAAACCGTTTAGCCAGTCATATAGTATTCTCATGCCTTCCTTAACGGGTATTACAGGTTTCCATCCTGTTGCATTCCTGAACTTTGAGGTGTCAGAAATGTAATATTTCTGATCGCCTTTTCTCCATTCAGAGAATGTTTTCCTTACAGGTCTTCCAAGCAGGTTTTCGAGCATATCCATAAGCTCAAGCAGGCTTATTGAGTTTTCAGGTCCCCCTCCCATATTGAATGCTTCACCCTGGAATTTGTCAATATCTTTCCAGGCAAGGAGAAAGGCTTCGACAAGGTCCTCGACAAAAAGTACATCACGCACCTGCATCCCATCGCCGTAAACAACAATTTTTTCATTCTTAAGAGCTTTAAGGATGAAATGAGCAACCCATCCCTGATCCTCGGTTCCAAACTGGTGTTCCCCATAAATGCAACTCATCCTGAACACAACATTTTTAAGGCCGAATGATCTTGCATAATCAAGAATATATTGATCTGCGGCGCCTTTCGAACTGCCGTAAGGGCTGTGGAAATCGAGCCTTCTCAGCTCATTAATACCGTTCTTATTTATACCGTTGTCACCAGGGAGATACCTCGATGTATTTTTAACTATCCGGACATCACTGAGATTACCGTACACTTTATTTGTCGATGTGAATATCAGTGAAGGTTTATGCGAGGAATTTCTTATTGCTTCAAGAAGGTTCAGAGTTCCCCTTACATTTACTGAATAATCGTAAGCTGGATTAACAAGGCTTGTTGTAACAGCTACCTGAGCAGCAAGGTGAAACACGTGCGATACATGCCCGATTGCTTCCTCGAGTGCAAGACGGTCGCGGACATCGGCAATAATTATATTCAGCTTATTCCTGTGCTGCTGTTTCAGCCATTTAAGATTGTTTTCAACTCCGGGTCTTGAGAGATTATCGTAAATGTAAACCGGGTGACCGAGCATTATGAGCCTGTTTGTAAGGTTTGTCCCTATAAAGCCAGCCCCACCTGTAATCAGAACAGGGTCGCTGCTGCTCCTGTATGTTCGTGTTGAGAAAGATGCCATCCACTGATTTTTGATAACGTTCTTTATTCCACCTGTCTCCCACAAACGGTACAGAAGCTTGGGTGCGCCATCTTCATTTATCATTCCGAAATGATACTCCCTTTCATCTGTATGATGTCCTCCATTTGCAGGCAGATGGAAAGGAATATCATTCAATGCGTACCAGTATACCCGTTTAACAGGCGTTGTAAGTACTTTTATAAATTTCTCAACCTGTTTTCTTTCATCGTACCGCCATGTTGAATAGCCGGTTTCAGTAATCCAGATTTCAGCTTTTGAATTGTACTGGCTCAATGCATTCTGTATTGAATCGATGCTCTCTTCCCAGCTTCGCCAGTGAGAATCGAACACATCCGGAAAGCCATGTATACCGATAATATCAACATGTTCAAGAACCTGTTTGTCTCCCATTCTTTTTATAAAACCCGGATCGATGGGGCTGATGCCTCCAAGGACAATTTTTTTCTTACGGCTTTTTGCAACAGCGGCGGCTCCAATTATCATCCTGCTGAAGATATCGAAAGAGCCATCGAGAGTATAATCATATTTCCCCCTGTTATTTGGCTCATTCCATAGCTCCACATAATCAAAATAATTAGTGAAACGTTCAGTAAAACTGTCGACAAAACCGGCGAAAGACTGTGGATCTTTTGGCGGTGATGCCACATCAGGAACAATCCCAAGGGATGGAGGGGTATAGATGAAACATGGCAACAGATTAAAACTTGTTGCAAGATGCGGAATCAGCCAGTTGTACCATTTTTCGCCTTCAGGGGTTATGTAATCAGCCCATGATACGCCTGTACGCAATTCCTTTACACCAAGTATCTTCAGACAATTAACTGCTCTTTCAACACGATCAAAATCGTTCATGTAAAACCATTCAAGTATTCCTATCTGAGGCACAACCGTGACAAACTCTCCCATGATTTTCCCTTTCTTTTACAGGTTAATAAATCCTGCTTATTTCACTATCAATCCTCTGCTCTCAAGTTCCCTGCCTGCAGTTTCGAAACCATCTACAGCCTGCTGCCTGCTCAACCAGTCTGTAAGCTCTTTCAGTCCGGTCTCAAGGTCAACTTCTGGTGAATAACCTAACAGATGCTTCGCCTTACTGATATCGGAATAACAATGCCTTATGTCGCCTGCCCTGTAATTTGATGTAATCACGGGTTTCAATTCCGGCATGTTCATAACAGAAGCAAGCCTGCCGGCAATTTCGACTATCGGATATGCTTTCCCGCTGCCGATATTTATTACTTCACCGTTTGTTTCACTCCTTTCACATGCAAGAACGCATGCCCGCGCAACATCTTTCACATTTACAAAATCCCTTTTCTGGTTACCATCTTCATAAACAAGAGGCTTATTTCCATTCAATAATCTCGATGCAAAAATTGCAAGTACGCCTGTATATGGATTCGACAATGCCTGGCGCGTTCCATAAACATTGAAAAAACGAAGGGCTGTTACAGGAATGCCATAAGAGCGTCCTGTCAGAAGGCATAATCTTTCCTGGTCAAATTTCGACAATGCATAAACAGAGCTCAATGAAGCAGCTTTTTCTTCATTTGTAGGGACAGGATGAAGAACGTTGTTCTTTTCATCATATAATTCCCATTTTCCCTGTCGCAGGTCGTCGAGCTTTCTTTCAAAACCGGGGATGATCTCCCCATCGGTTTTTTTATATAATCCCTCACCGTATACGCTCATACTTGATGCGACAATCAGCTTTTCAACAGGTTTCTTAATAAGAGCTTCAAGCAATACTGCGGTACCGGTATTATTCACATCGGTATACCCGGCTATCTCATACATGCTCTGACCAACTCCTACTTTTGCCGCAAAATGATAAACAATGTCCGTATTCTCAAGAGCTTTGCCAACTGCTTCAGCATCCCTGACATCGCCGATTATTAATTCTACAGAAGGATCCAGGTATTCAGGCCTTTGCCTGTCTCTGCCGTGAACCTGCTCGCTGAGGTTGTCAAGTACTTTTACATTATATCCTTTTCTCAACAATTCATCGCAAAGATGCGATCCGATAAAACCGGCCCCTCCCGTAATAAGTACTTCCTTCATCATTTTAGAATATGTGATCAGACTTTAATTTTTGTGGAATTCAGAAAACTAATTATTTAACAAGATTCGCAATAAAAAGTTTTTGCCTCGCAGATAAAAAATTGTTCACCTGAATATGACCAATTCGCGATTTCAGAAATTTGAAGGTTATTGAATCTTCGCTAAATATCAGATTTCAACTTTCCGGTGACGCAAAAGACCGGCAGTCATTGCAAGGACAGATAATATAACTACCTGAATAATAAGGGATTTATTGACAATATTGATACTAAGTTTCGCTCCGATTGACATAAACAGGAGTATTGTAATCAACCCTCTTGGAGAAAAGAATAACAATGGGGAAACATGTAATCTTAAAAGTTTCAGGAAAACCCAGCGGCTTCCGAAAATCAGGACTACAATTCCGACAGCCCAGGGAAGAGTTTGAATATTCAGAAATTCGTCAGTGCCCATCAGATAACCAAAAAGAAGAAAAAATAAGGATCTGACGAGAAAAGTGGCTTCTATTGTTATTGTTCTGAACTTCTTTACTTCATTATCCAAACGTTCGGAATCTACCCTGTCAACAATCTCTTTGAATAATGAGAAACCCATAATGTCGGAAATGTTACCAAGAAACAAACCCAGAACCATTATAAAAACAAGCCCTGAGAGATCGAAAGCTTTTGCAATTGAATAGACCAGTATTACAAGAACAATTATTGGAGTGTAGGTAACGTGGTTCTTTATTTTTCCAAGTAAATATGATAATCCTATTACTGAAAAGAATGATATAAGTGTGATCAGGAGTATCTGCAGGAAAAAGAGACCTACTGATCCTACAGTGAAACGCTCGTTTACGAGAATGAAATTGAAGAGTAGCACGCCTGCAATATCAGACAGGCTGCTTTCGTATATAACAAATTCCCTGTTAGTCCGTGAAATGTTTTTTGTGCTTGGAATAGCTATTGAACTGCTTACAACAGCAAAAGGTAAAGCGTTCACAAGTGCCGTATGTAAAGGAACTTTCAGGAACAAAAGGAGTATTGTTGCAAATACTGTTGTTATAAACAACATTGGAAGTAATGCCATTAAGAATGAATCCCTTATGACTTTGATCTTTGATCTGTTGAGTCGCAATTCAAGTGTGCCTTCAAGAACAATTAAAATAAGCCCGATTGTCCCAAGAAATGGAAGTATGGGGTTAAGATCGGGAGTACCCAGCTTCAGCAGAAAAAGAGCCTGTCGCACCAGCCAACCCATAAGGAGGAGTAAAATCACAGTTGGGATTTTTGTGCGCTCGGAGCTTATCTCTCCAAGATAAGAGAGAAGAAGCAATGCACATATAACTATAATAATTGCATTCATCAGGCTGATAAATCTTAACGAACTCAAAAAACATGAAAAAATAAATGAAAAACCGGATTAACGTGAGGATTATTTCAGCTCTTCCCGGATATTCAAACTATATTATAAAGTTAGTGAAATATGATGACTTCAATGTACGTTTAAATTCAGCGTATTGCATATTTTAAACTTATGCATTTTTGCTTTCATATTTTATCTTTTAATATAAATTTGGCCTTGTCAAACCGGATAATTTCTCATGCTACATAAAACCATCTTTATAATTTTTGCAATTCCTTTTTCTTTCTGTCAGTTTCTCAATGGGCAACAGGTTGATTCCGTTTCATTCCGGATATATTCCCGATATAACTTCTATTCGACCGAAAATAAAGCGGAGATGCTTATACTAATTCCCTCATCCCAAAAAGAGCGATCGATTAACATTGTTCTGAAGGCAGGAGATGATACTCTTTCAACATGGGAGGGCAAACCGGAAAAGGAGATTCTGAGGATGCCCTTTGATATTAATTTCAAACCTGGCATTTATCGTTCAGTTGCATATATTTCAATTCCTTCTTCACCAAAAAAGACATATATAGCAGTAACAAGACTTCAGATCCTGCAGCATAAACCTAATGAAGTAAAAACAGACAGGCTGACCGGAGGACTCATAGTAAACAAGCTTCCGTTTTTTCCCTTTGGTTTCTATACATATTCCCCGGTTGAATCGACACTTCCGGAGGAGGAAGTCGTGAAGGGATTCAATATGATATCGCCATATCAGAAAATTCTTCCTGAAACACTTGCGGAGAGAAAAGCATATATGGACAGATGTGCGCAGCTTGGCATGAAAGTTCATTATAACCTTCTTTCAGTATCCGGCGGAGGCGGAGTCAGCTCGAGAATAGAGGGCTTGACTTATGAGGAGAAGCAGAAACGGCTTCTGCAGGAAATATCCATGTTCAAAGATCATCCTGCTCTTCTCGGCTGGTATATTGCAGATGAGCCTAACGGATACAAGATCCCTCCTTCAGAACTGGAGGAAGCATACAGGATAATCAACGAGAATGACCCCTGGCACCCGGTTTCTATTGTATTCATGGCGCCATTTATCTCAGCAAAAGATTATGAAGATGCCCTTGATATTGTAATGGCTGATCCTTACCCGCTTCCCGACCTTCCTGTTACAATGGTGGGTGATATTGCCGGGCAGCTTAAGGATCATTTTACAGGCAGGCGTCCTGTCTGGATGGTTCCCCAGGCATTCGGGGGAGGAGAACTCTGGAGCCGGGAACCTACAATACAGGAAATTCGCTCAATGACGTGGCAATCAATTATAAGAGGAGCAACAGGCATTCAGTATTTTGTAAGGCAGGGACCTAATTATTTTCCAAAATCACCTGCAACCTGGGCTGAATGTGGCAGGATGGCAATGGAGGTTGCTGAAATTACACCCTGGCTCCTGTCTGATGAAGAGCCTAATCCCGTTGAGACATCTTCAAAGAACATTATTGCTTCATCAAAGCTGCACGATGGTAAGCTGATTGTAATGGTTGTAAACAAAGCTAATGAACCGTCTTATGCTGTTGTAAGAATAAAAGGCATATCTGACGACAAGGCAAGATCAATATTTGAAAACCGGATATTACCGGTTAAAGGGGGATTACTGAATGATTACCTGTCTCCTCTTGGATCGAATGTCTACATGATTGATCTCAGGAAAGAAAAGACTATCGCTTCGAAAAATATGATCTCCGACCCCGGCTTCGAAGATCTTTCAAGTCCTGGCATACCGGCAGCGTGTTACGCAAGACCGGGTGGCGACAAGGGAGCAACATATTTCCTCGACAGCAGGGAACATTATGACGGCGACCATTCATTGAGACTCCAGACACCCGAATACGATAAAGCTGTTGGTATAAGATTCTTCCCGGTAAAAATGAAAGCCGGAAGCTCTTATATTATTTCATTATGGGCGAAATCAGATCCGGAGCAAAGATTTCAGCCTTCGTCTGATGATAAAAGGAAACCTGTTATTACGTATCCTCAGTATGTCGAATTACGTATTGGCGACTTCTGCCATTCATGGTTCGTGCCCGGCAGTGAATGGAAACAATTTGTAACATTTGTTACAATTCCACGTGATAAACCATCCCAGTTCAAGGCTAATCTGACATTGCGAATGCCGGGCCAGGGTGTTGCATGGATTGATGAGGTAAAAATAATTGAGGAGGAATAACCTCCTCTTCGGGCAATTAACTTTTGTTAACTTTTGGTTAATGAACTAAAAAATTGCATCAAATTCAGTTTTTCTTCGTCTATTTGAAATAAAACCTGAAAACTGAAAATGATAAAGAATCTTCTTAAAACAGCCATAAGACATCTTACAAAGCATGTTGGCTACAGCGCTATAAATATTCTCGGTCTTACGCTGGGTATTGCAAGTGCACTTTTCCTTATAATTTATGTAACAGATGAAATCAGTTACGATAACTATCACAAAAATGGCGACAGGATTTACAGGGTAGCATCAAAGCTGACTGAGACCGACGACCAGTTCACATGGATCGTTGCCCAGATCCCTTTCGGTCCGCAGGTTGTGAAAGATTATCCTGAAGTACAGTCCTATGTAAGGTTTTTCAATATGCCCCAGGGAGCATATAAGTATGAAGATAAGGAATATACTGAACAGAATTTCTATTATGCCGATTCAACTGTATTTGACATATTCACTTACAGGATAATAAAAGGCGATGCAAAAGCTGCAGTTACTGAACCGAAAAAGATAGTCCTGACTGAAAGCGCTGCGGTAAAGTATTTCGGCGATACTGATCCAATAGGAAAGGTATTGAATGAGGGTTCTAATAGCTATGAAGTAACAGCCGTTATGGAAGATGTGCCATCGAATTCACATTTCAGGTTCGATGCACTCGCCTCCAGGAATAATCTTCCCAAACAATTCGGATCATGGGGCAACTTTGGTGTGTTTACATATCTTCTCCTGCCAAAGGATATAGATATCAGTGCGTTTGAAAAGAAGATACAGGGTATGAGTGAAACACATGTCAAGCCTGTACTCGGGCCATATAATGTTAAGGTAGATTATATCCTCGAGCCGATAAAAAGGATACACCTGCATTCAACAAACGCAAGTGAACCAGAACCTACGGGCAGTATAGCTTATGTTATAATTTTTGCGATTGTTGCACTTTTCCTTGTACTTATTGCTGCAATGAATTACATGAATCTTGCCACTGCAAGATCAGCAGGCAGGGCAAGGGAAGTTGGCCTGAGAAAGGTTGTCGGGTCAACAAGGACCGCATTGATAATGCAATTTCTGTCAGAATCTGTTGTTTTTACTGTTGTTTCTCTCATACTGAGCATTATTATACTCCTGGCGGCTCTTCCAAAGCTGAACCTGTATGCCGGCAAATCATTTGATTTCAGCTTATTGTATAGTCCGGTTCTGATCCTTGCATTTATAGGGACGATAATCCTTGTCGGGATAATCGGCGGCAGCTATCCTGCATTCTTCCTGTCGCGTTTTAACCCGCAAACTGTACTTAAAGGCGATGTTACAAAAGGAAGCGCAGGTAACCTGTTCAGAAAGATCCTTGTTGTTATCCAGTTCACAGTTTCGGTAATAATGATAATGTGTACACTCTTGGTATACAGGCAGTTGAATTATATGAAAAGCATGGATCAGGGCTTCGACCAGGAAAACGTAGTCTTTCTGCAGCTCAATGGCGCTACAGCCGCAAAATATAAGCTTTTGAAACAGAATCTTCTTGAAAATCCTGATATTAAAGCTGTTTCAGGAACTAATACCCCCATAGGTGAAGGTTCAGGCAAGGTGCTTTTCAATGTTGAAACTGACCAGGGAATGGCTCAGAAAGGAATAAATTTCGCAGTTGCCGATCACGATTTCATTGAGACGATGGGTATAAAGATTAAAGAAGGTCGTGATTTTCAACAGGACATGCCTTCCGATACAAGCGGCGGCGTTGTTGTAAACGAGACATTTGTAAAAAGGATGGGCTGGAAAGAGGCAATCGGCAAAAGAGTAGAGCTGAGTAACAGCAACCAGATAGTGGCAAGAGTCATAGGCGTAATGAAAGATTACCATCAGACCGGTATGTACAATGAAGTTGAAACATTTATGCTGGTTTACAGGGGTAACCAGATGCCTGTCGTTTATGTAAGGCTCAGCGGCAACAATAACCAGAAGGATATAAGCTTCATCGAGACAAAATGGAAAGAGCTGTTCCCTGATCAGCCTTTCAGCTACACATTCCTTAAAGACAGGTTTAACCGCCAGTTTGAAGCTGATGAAAAGCGAGGCACTATATTCACACTATTTACTATACTTGCAATACTCATTGCCTGCCTTGGACTCTTTGGCCTGGCTTCATATACAGTTGAGAGGAGAACAAAGGAAATAGGAATCAGGAAAGTATTTGGAGCTGACGAAGGTATTGTCGTGGGTCTGATATCAAAAGACTTTCTTATACTCGTATCTGCTGGTATTCTGATAGCTATCCCGGCGGCTTACTGGTTTATGAGCAACTGGCTTGAGAATTACGTTTACAGGACAAAAATAGGTTTCTCACTTATACTGCTTTCAGCGTTGTTAACTGTAGCCATTACATTCATTACAATAAGCTATAAAGCCTTCCAGGCAGCTGCAACGAATCCTGCGAAATCAATAAGAACTGAATAAAACTTCTTAACGGATAGTTGTATTTCAACGATGATGCATGGGAACTATTGCATATTTGCAATCTTTTCATATTTTTATCATGTAAATCCTGAACATGATGAAAAAATCAGTTTTGTTAGTTATTCTGACTTTTGCAATGCTTGCCTCATGCCGTAAAGAAGGAGGTAATATTAATTACAGGAATAACCCGGAGCCATTATACCGGAATGCATATATTAAGCTTCCGCTTGGAACGGTTAAACCTGCCGGCTGGCTTAAAAATCAGCTTGAGGCACAGGCATCCGGACTGACCGGTAATATCGACGACTGCTGGCCCGATCTTGTAAATTCATCATGGAGAGGCGGCGACGGTGAAGCCTGGGAAAGAGGCCCATATTATCTCGATGGTCTTGTTCCACTCGCATATCTGCTCGAGAATAACGAACTGATAACGAAAGTAAATAGCTGGATTGACCCAATTCTGAAAAGCGAAACAGATTCGGGCTGGTATGGGCCGGCAAAGAACAAGGACAAGTGGCCACTCGCAGTTGCAAATAAAGTATTGATGCAGTACTATGAAGCAAGCGGCGACACGAATGCTTTACATGTACTCAGAAATTATTTCCTATACCTTAAAAATACACCACCCGACTGGCCCGATAAGGAATGGAGAGGCGTCAGGGCTATGGAAAATGCTGTTACAGGGTACTGGCTGTATCGTCAGACAGGCGAACAATGGATACTTGATGTGACAAGCTCAATACAGAACAACAGCTCCGACTGGACTTCATATTATGAAAGATTTCCCTGGGATTCGGCGGCTTCCGCTGAGAAGAAGATACCGCTTAACTGGGATGCCGACGGACTGACTGCTCATGTAGTGAACAACGCTATGGCAGTTAAGTATCCCGGATTATGGTTTCAACAGTCGCAGGATGAAAGATATAAGAATGCTGTTTATTCGGCGATTCAGAAATACGATAAGAATCACGGACAAGCCGGCGGACGATTCTCTGGCGATGAACATCTATCGGGAAAAAGCCCGGACAGGGGAACCGAATTATGCTCAGTTGTTGAATATATGTACTCCCTGGAGGAATTATATGCAATCTTCGGAGATAACTCATTTGCCGACAGGCTTGAATTGCTCACTTATAATTCATTACCCGGAACAATTATGCCCGATATGTGGGCTCACCAGTACGATCAGCAATCCAACCAGGTGCTTGTAACAAATGATAAACGGAGATGGAGCACAAACGGTAATGAATCAAATATATATGGCTTCAGCCCGAATTTCGGATGCTGTCTTGCAAACATGCACCAGGGATGGCCTAAATTTGTTGAGAACATGTGGATGGCAACCAACGATAACGGCCTTACGGCTGTTGCATACGGACCATGCATTGTTAATGCACTTGTAGCCGATGGGCAAAAAATCACAGTTGAAGAAGAAACAACATATCCTTTTGACGGATCCGTAACAGTGACAATCAGAACACCTGAAACAGTAAAATTTCCGTTAAGTTTTCGCATCCCCGGATGGGTTGATTCTGCAACTGTAAAATACAGGGAAAAACATGATGTTGTTAAAGGTGGTTCTGAGTACAGAATAAATGAGAGCTGGAATAACGGAGATAAGATAACTCTTGATTTTCCAATGAATATCAGGATTGAAAAAAGATATAACAACTCTGTCGCTGTTCTTCGAGGCCCATTGTATTATTCATTGAGGATTGCCAAAACTTATGACAGCATTAATCTGAAAGTTTCCAATTACGGTTACAAGGGGAGCATAGACTGGAAAATCACACCTGCAGGAGCATGGAATTATGGTCTCCTTGTTGACAGGACTAATCCCGAAAGAGGATTCAGGGTTACTAACAATGAGATAACAAAATATCCTTTTGCAGACAATGGCGACCCGGTATGGTCTCCTGAATCGGGCAAATATGAGATTGTAACTGATGATGCACCAGTGGTGATCAAGGCGAGGGGTATGCAGATACCGTCATGGACAATGAAAGATAACTCAGCAGATGTACCCCCGCTCAGTCCGGTTACTCCGCAGGGCGACCCTGTTATAATCGAACTTGTTCCCTATGGATGTGCAAAATTAAGGATAACAGAATTCCCCATTATGGATGTTACATTGATGCATGATGTGATGAGACAGGCAAGATAATCACAAATACCGGCTAAATATCAGAGAACTCCGGCTTCCTGTGTCTTCAGCCTTAACCATTCACGTTCATCCTGTTCAAGGAACGGGCTTAATTTTTCAAACACTTCAGAGTGATATTTATTAAGCCATGTAATTTCATTCCTGTCAAGAAGGGAGAAGTCTATCAGAGACTTGTCTATATAGCACAATGAAATCGTAATGAACCTGTTGAATTTTCCGAATTCTGTTTCCTCATCTTCATAGCATAGCAGCATGTTTTCAGTACGGATGCCATATTCTCCTTCCCTGTAAACAGCGGGTTCATCAGATACCAGTATTCCTGGGGCTATAATATTTGAAGGATCATTCCCTGACTTTATGCTTATCCTGTGAGGACCTTCATGAACATTCAGACAATACCCGACACCGTGCCCTGTACCATGACCATAATTCAATCCATGCTCCCACAAATATTTCCTCGCAAGTATGTCGAGCTGATGCCCGTAAGTTCCCGATGGGAATACAGCCTGAGCAAGGCTTATCATTCCTTTGAGGACGAATGTGAAATCAGCTTTTTGCTTTCCTGTTGGTTTTCCAAGGCAGATTGTCCTCGTTATATCTGTAGTTCCATCAAGGTATTGTCCGCCGGAATCAACAAGAAGAATACAATCATCAGAGATTACTGTATCGGTTTCTGATGTTGCGGTATAATGAGGAAGCGCCGCATGTTCATTATAAGCGACTATAGTGGGAAAGCTTGTCGTAAGATAGTTCTCCTGCAAAGATCTCAGATGATCAATCCTGGCGGTCAGCGACAATTCCGACATTGGTATTAGGTCCTTATCCCGTTCTATACCGAAGAAAAACTTTGTAAGAGCGACACCGTCTCTTATCATTGTTCCTGACAGGTTCGATATTTCAGTACTGTTCTTGACAGCCTTGAGACGTGCCGGGATACTTACATCCTCCTTAACCTTCAACCGCCCGGGAATGGATGAATAAAGTGCGGCGGATGTTGACGCCGGAGAAATTAATATTCCGCTCCCGGATCTCAGAGTTGAAAGCATCCCGGCAGCTTCTTCATACGGCAATATTACAATACCCAGTTTATCGAATTCCCTTGCAATTATAAACGGTATTTTTTCCTCATCCGCAAAAAGCAGTACCTGCTCCATTCCTATTATTGCAAATGACATCAGCAAAGGACTGTGTTTTATATCTTTCCCCCTGATATTAAGAAGCCACATAATATCATCAGGGGATGTAAGAAGGTGAAATTCAACATTCTGCTTCACCATTTCATCCCTTACCCTGGTGAGTTTCTGGTTTCTGTCAATCCCTGAAAATGAGACCGGATGGTCAAATGCCTGTTCCCTGCTCAAAGAAGGCCTGTCTGACCATAATGGCGAAATAAGGTCGCATTCTATATCAATTACAATTTTTTTCTCATCAGCCATGCGCTTCAATTTCCTGAACATGCTGACTGAAAGCACCTGTCCGTTCACCCCGATCCTGCTATGAGATTGAAGAGATTTTGAGAGCCATTGAATGAAGCCCGGGTTTTCAGTCAGATCTGTTCGCACAAGGGTGATCTCCGAACCTGACAGTTGTTTTTCAGCCTGAAGGAAATATCTTGAATCAGTCCACAATCCTGCAAATTCAGCAGTAACGACTATTGTGCCTGCAGATCCGGTGAAACCTGAAAGCCACTTTATTATCTGCCAGTGTTCGGGAATATACTCACCAAGGTGCGGATCTGTGTCGGGGATAACGTATGCATCAACTCCCCTTTCTTCCATCAGTGTGCGGACAAGAGCAAGTTTTTCGGATGTCTGATGCATTTGATTAAAAAAATAAAATTAATTAAAATGTCTGAATTATTCTAAAATTCAGACATCCTGGCTATGGTCAGATTGAAAAATTTTAAAGATATTCCTTCACGAGCGAAACAAACTTGTCCTTTACAAATGGTTTTGAAATAAATCCCATACAGCCCGACTCGATCGCTTTTATTTCATCATCGGCGTATGCAGTTTGTGCCAGTATCTTTGCCTCAGGGCTTTTTTCAAGGATCTGCCGTGTAGCTTCATAGCCATCCATTACAGGCATCTTTATATCCATAAGCACAAGGTCGATCTTTTCTCCGGCATTGAATGCATCAACAGCCTCGAGGCCATTTGACGCCCTGATTATCCTGAGATTCATATCAGACAGGAGCTCTTTCATGAGATAGAAGTTATTATCATCGTCTTCTGCTATGAGAACAGATTTTTCAGTATCCTGATTCTCCGGGCCTTTATATGTAGTTTCCATCTCTGATATGTATTGTGGTTCTGATTTTTTATATGGTAAAGTAAAATAGAAAGTCGATCCTTTCCCCGGGATCGATGAGAGCCAGATTTTTCCTCCGAGAAGCTCAACATAAGCCTTCGTGATTGATAAGCCCAGTCCTGTACCCTCATATGCCCTTGATGCGGAGCTTTCAACCTGGTAAAAACGTTCAAAAATCCTTTCAAACTGGTCCTCCTGAATACCAATGCCTGTATCGGAAACAAAGAATTCAAGAAAACCACCTTCAAGAGAATAACCGAATGATATATTACCCCGCGAAGTGAATTTCAAAGCATTACCCAGGAGGTTCATTATTATCCTGTTAAGCTTTGCGCTATCGGTTTCGATAGTTGCCCTGCCGCCTGAAATTGATGTGTGAAGCTTAAAACCGATACCTTTTTCGGCTACCTTATGGCTGAATTGCTGGTATAATTCAAGCAGTTGAGAATTTATATTTATTTCGTTAATTGTAGCTTTAATTATCCCGACTTCAATATTTGAAATTTCAATAATATCATTCACAATTGCTAAAAGCTGATCACTGCTGTCAGTTATAACTTTAAGGTAAGTCTGCTGTGTTTCGGGAGTCAGATCCGGTTCATTGAGAAGAGCTGAAAACCCGACAATTGCATTCATTGGCGTTCTGATCTCATGTGATATATTATGAAGAAATGCGGTTTTAAGCTGATCGCTCTCTTCTGCTTTTTCCTTAGCCTTTATCAGTTCTTCCTCTGCCCTCTTCCTTGATCCTATATCCCTTGCAATTGTCTGAATTGCAGGTTCACCCATATATGTGACTGGTAAGCCGATGACCTCGACATCCAGAACATCCTTGTTCAGATTAAGGCATTTAGTTTCAATATATCCCTGTGCTTTTCCTGTTTCATATATTCTGCGTATCCGGGAGAGAATATCATCACGATAATCGGGATGCACAAAACTAAAAAGATCAATGTTCTTAATCCTGTCAAATGAATCAGCGCCAATCATCCTGAGCGTGGTTGAATTTGCAAAAAGCAATTTGCCCCAGGAATGAACGAGTACGGCATCGGGCGAATGTTCAACCATTGCCCTGTACTTCTCTTCACTTTCCCTGAGCATTTTCTCAGCATGATTTTTCTGCTGAACAATCTCCTTTTTCCTGATTGCCGCCCTGATAGTTTCTCCAAGCCTCGACAGGTTTCTTTTCATCAGGTAATCGTCTGCACCCGCCTTCATACTCTCGACTGCAACAGTCTCATTAACAAGACCTGTAACAAAAATAAAAGGAGTAGCAGGTGACAGATCGTTTCTGATTGAAAGGGCTTCCATTCCTGTCAGGCTCGTAAGCATATAGCCCGAAATAATCAGGTCGGGGTTGTAACTCTCGATAGCTTCAATCAGATCATTCTTGTTGCCGACGAGCTTCCTGCGGAAATTTATCTGTTCTTTTTCAATTTGTTTCCAGATAAGCTCGGCATCATGAAGGTTTTCTTCAACAAAAATTATATTGAGAGTATTCTTCATAGATAACAGGGAGTGGAAGAATTCTTATACCGGTAAACAAATATACCCCGATAAGGTTGGTGGGTTATTACATTAAATTGATCGAGATTTACATTATTCACACATTCAGCAGGTGAAATGTGCTATTTACGCTGAAATCACATCCTGAATCTGAAGACAGGGCTAAGGTTCAGGACAAACCTGATTCTTTCCTTTACTGAATTCCTCAGCGAGCTGATATTATCAGAAACAATAAATGGTATATAAACTTCAAGAAAATCAGGGATGCCTGCCCTGATACCCGCTTCAAGGAACAGGCCCTTGTTCAGATCACCGGCATATACAATGTTAGTGAAAGGTTTTATCGGGATATATCCTGCTGCACCCGGGAGGTTGCTCGTAAGGGAGAGCGATATCAGTGATGAGCTGAAACCTGTACTATCGTTTATATATGTTACAAGGGAACCTTCTGATACTACCATCTGTCCTGACCAGATATTATCCGGGAAAGCAGTGAACCTGTCAGGGAAATCGCCTTCGTACAGATACAATTCTCTCCCCTGCCTTCCTGAAGGGGCAAAAGAATAGAGATTATTGACGTTATTATTCCATAACATCATTCCTGTAAACAGCCTGAAGTCAAGTCCCTTGTTACGACCATAATAACTTATTCTGTATTTGAATCCGGCCGATATTTTTCCGTATGAGCTTCCGCTTTCGCAAAGAACAACAAAATCATAAGGATTTACAAGACGTGAATTTGTTATTGAATATCTCAACTGCCCGAAACTTGCATATCCTGCCCTATTCTCGTCAAAAATCTTCCTTATATCTGTAGCATGCACATAACCGGCATAAAGATGAGCTGATGTTCCTGAAACCGGGTTATTGTTTCTGAACCATATATCTATGCCCGGCCTTAAAAGCGTGTAATCGTTAAATTCAGTAGCCCCGAAATGAGCCCCTTCCAGTGAAAGTCCGAGTTTCCTCACAATACTGTTATATGGTACTATATTATATGTCACACGACCTTTACCAGATATCCCCGGATCACGAAATGTGTAGAACGGCAGGATAAAGTACTCAATCGGCTTCGGCATCATAAAACCATTATTCGCAGCCAGACCTGCCATAAAACCGTCGGATCTGTTCCAGTTAAGAAGGGGGATAACAATCATTGTCCGTCTACCGGGATCCTCAACAGAAGCAAGCAATTGAGGAGAAAAAGGATCCGACTTTCTGAACAGACCGGTTTTTCTTATATTATTATTTGTCTGAATAATTTCAGGAACAATGTGATCATAATTAAGCCTTATCTCTGAGAAATCATTTCCATTCAGACCTACCCATTTTTTACCTTTAAAACCATTCTGCCATTGAATAAAAGAAACCTTATTATTCTTTATTGCTGTCAGTGAAAAGGGTGAGATCATTTCCCCCCGGTTCATTATGAGAATACTGTCATTTTTCAACCGTGATATTTTATAATCATACCTTTCAACAGTACCGAGAAAGTCATTGAAAAACCATGTCAGATCTATCTTTTTGTGAGATTCAAATACACTCTTCAGATCTTCAGGAGAAGGGTGCCTCCCTTTCCACTCTGTATAATAAGCGTGCATTATAGAATCGAAAAGAGTGTCGCCAAGATACGATCTTAGATAATTGAACCCCTGACCTGTTTTATAATATACAACATCTGCATAGTTCCTGTCTGTATAACATGGCGCTGCAAGATTGGCAGGCTGCTCAAGATTTTCACGTGCATTTACAAGCCATTGAATTTCTGAAATCCTGTCTGCAGAAATATTCTGTATCTTCATCAGCTTTGCTATTCCGGGATTACGGAAATACAGCTCCCATAGTTTTTTATCGGGGTAGAACAGTTGCATATATCTCGTCTCATAGGCCGAGGTGATGCCTTCATCCATGAATGGGAATGTCCTCTCGTCTGATCCCAGAGCGCTGTAGAACCAGCTATGGCAAATTTCATGAGCTATTACCTCATCGAGAGTATAATCATCTTCGGCATCGCCAATGATTGCCATTCCAGGGTATTCCATACCGGATCCTGCAGCCAGAGTTGTTTGCACAACTGTATAAGAATCATACGGAAAATCGCCGATCCATTCCGAAAATACCCTGATTGCACGTGCTGCATACTCACGTGCATTTACCCATAGTAATGCCGACCGCATATCGTACATAACATAGATAGTGATTTCGCGTCCGCTGTCGGGCAGATTAATATGTTTTATATCTACATGAAGCTTTTTTCCGGCAACCCAGGCAAAGTCGTGAATATTCTCACGCGTAAAACGGACTGATTTCATCTTAACAGGACCCGGGTAATTCTGCGGATCATGCCATTGCGAGAATTCGTTTTCAATCCTGTTCGCCTCACTTTCAGTTTCAAGATTTCCTGACGCGCCCACAACAAAGTTTTCAGGAAGATTGATTGTGACATCAAATCGCCCGAACTCGGAGAAAAACTCTCCCTGGTCGAGATACGGCATCGGATGCCATCCGTTTCTGTCATAAACAGCCGGTTTCGGATACCATTGCGATATCTGATAGACGTCATTGTTAAATCCCATTCTCGAGATATTTCCTGTCGGTACCTTCACCCTGAATGGAGTGCTTATAAGGACAGTATCACCAGGCAGAATATCAGATTGCAAGCTGATCAGGCAGATATCAGGGTTACCCTGAAGATACTCCCATTCTGCAGGAGAGTCATTCACTTTAAAGTCAAGTGAGTCTATCCAGCCTTGTTTATCATTATCCCTGAAAAGCTTTTGTTTACCTTTCAGCACGAACAGCTGCTTTGCAAGAGCAGTATTGTTGTCAGAATATGCATTTGGCCAAAGGTGAAAATAAAGGGATGAAAGAGTATCGGGGGAGTTGTTGATATATTCAAGAACCTCGTATGCATCAAGAACACCTCGTGTGTCATCGAGTGTGACCGTAATATTATAATTTACTTCCTGCTGGAAATATGTTTTCTGAGCAGACAAAGACGAAAATCCGGCTGCAAGCAGAAGAAATGTAAAAACCATGAAGTTGGCAGGTTTGATCTCAGAATACATACTGTAAAGATAACCTGAACAGATCAATTGTCTATGTAATGAGTGATATCTTAATACAGAATTCATAAAGTAAAATTCCTTCCTGAGGTTAAAAGAAGGAATTGAAATTTGTAACATTTGTTACAAATCAATTATGATTCCAAGTATCTCCTCATCAGATTTACCAAGTTTATCCCGGAGTTTCCTTATAAGATTCTTCTCCTCTCCAATCCTGTACCGAAGATCTTTTTCGCGTATTGAAGAAAATTTTCTTATCAGTTTGTATTTTTTATGTTGCCAGTTAAGTGACATTCAAACAATTTTATTAAAATAAATGCAAGATTTATGCCGTAATTATCGGCGATTCTGTCTGACGTTTTTATTCTGAATCTTTTCAGATCTTCCTGTTCCTGAAGTATCGCTTTTTTCTCTTTGTTTCTGCATAACTTTTTTCTGCTGTTCGGTTCTCTGTATCCTTTCAGAACGATTCTGCTCGTACTGCCTTGCAGAATTCTGCTGTTGTTTATCCTGTTCAGCCTGTCGTTGTTCATTCTCCTTCACCTTCTGGCGTCTCTGCATTTCATTCTGTTTCTGCTGATACTGGCGCTGAACATCCTTCTCCCGACGATTTTGAACCTGTTCCCTTGTAACGTCTCTTTCGCCCTGTCCGCTATTTTCCCTTACTACATCTTCAGGCTGGTAACTTCTGTTACGCTCGCGCATCGGCCTTATGTCCTTCACATCAGAAATGTTTGGGGGCGCAGGACGCTGTCCATTCCGGGCTGCTACAACCTTAGGACGGTAAATCTCGAGCTGGTTTTTGCTGATTCTTCTTCCCGGAGTATAGCTATCGGTTACAGAAATTTTCCTTATTCTCCTGCCTGTTGTATTTTCTATTTCACCCGGATCAGGACCGGCAGCATACCGCCTTGCATCTGAAATAATCCTTGTGCTTCTTAATATTTCATCATTCCTCCGGCTGTTAACATAATAGCGATGAATGTTTGATCTACCGAAGTCTTTCTCTCTCACGAAGACCCACCTGTAGCCCATATCATCATTCCTGTAATCCCATCCTATTCCGGATTCAGGGCTTAATGGCGCCCATCCGTAATATCCGTTTCCCTGCCTCCAGACAACCCATGCCGGAGCCCATTCGTCTCCGGGGAACCAGAACCAGCCATATTGAGGGTCAAAATCCCATCTTCCGTAATGAAATACAGCCCAGCCCCATTGATAATCCGAGAGCCATGTCCAGCCATAATCAGTCAATATCCACCTGCCGTTTGAAGCATAGGGGTAGAAACTCCGTCCTGTATGGGGAATCCACACATAACCGTATTCTCTGTTATGCACCCAGTCGCCGTAAGGACTCAGTTCATCGTAAAAGAACTGAGTTGTAACTGTTTCTGTTCTCTGTGTATATGGTTTGTATGTTGAACACGAAAATGAAATCAGTAAAACAAATAATAAGAAAACGTTCCTCATTGCTATGTACCTTGTTCTTTTCCCGACACGAGTGTCATAAGAAAAGCAGTTTCTTCGACTGTGTCGAAACTATATTTGATCTTTTCATCCAGGGTGAGCAGTTCGCCTTCATTCAGAACAATAGATTCTTCCTTGATATGAAGCACAAGTGATCCTTCAAGTACCTGGAATGTGATTGAATCATTTGCCTGGTAGGATATTACTTCAGTTCCTTCATGAAGGATTGTCAGGAGGACTTTTATTGTTGAGCTGTTTAGCAGAATAACTGAGTTAAGCTCCCCTTCAATCCATGTTTTGTCATTTTTCAAATCCGCAATTATCGAAGGAAGATCGAATGAAGAAGAAATCCCTTCGTCAAAATGAAATGTCGACTTCGTTCTGACGTTTTCTTTACCGTTATGAATTTTATATCCGTTCACGCTCACCCCATGATTTAATGACGTTATTTATCAGAGCAGAAGTATTACAAGAAGAATGACAACAAGCAAGGTACCGGCACCTATGTATATATAGCCACCGTCTGCTTTCACAGCTTCTTTGATCCCCTTCAGCTCTTTTTTCAACTCCTTTTTTTCTTTGGCAGTTAAATCTGATTTATCCATTTCACGAATCTCCTCAACACGTTTTGTCATCCTGCCAAGTTCTTCTTCCGAGAGTTTATTTTCAGTATTCACCGGCACAGAAGCCTTATCTTTATTGTCAGTTTTCTCCGGTTTTGAGGCAAATACTGTAGAAATGCTTAATGAAAATATCAATAAGCACGCCATAATTAACGATCTTTTCATTTCTGTGTATTTTTATTGATTTCTATCATAGCAAAGGTAAAAGCCATGCGGTACCGGTACGTTACACAATTAGTCCAAACTTTTACATAATTCTCACAAGTGAAGTGCTTTAATAATAAAGGACAATGCTGAAATCATTGTCCTTTATCACAGACTGTACTTATGATCTGAATAGCCGGATTTTTGATCAGAGCCTGTAAAGCTCATGATGAACTTTGTTTTTAAAATTCTGCAGCAACTCCTCCATCTTCTCATTCTCGAGATACAAGTCCCTCTCGGCAAATGATGACAATTTCTTTTTTAGTTTTTCCGTTTGCTCATGCCAGATTGCTGCTGCCTTTGGTTTTACACTGGATTTTGCCATATTCTTTGATTATTATATTCATGTATCTTATTCCTGAAATTTCGTCTTCCAAAGATCAAGATGATTGTCTGGAACTTTATTACAAAACTTTAGTAAAAAGTTATATTTTTCACACACCTTCCTGAACAAACATATTCTCTTTAAAATATTCGATATCAGCCGGAAATTTATTAACTTTAGTATTCAACCAGTTAGAAACTTTACAGATGGACAGTAATAAGGATTCGGGAATAAGCAATGTGAAGAGAGTATTAATAGCTCTCGATTATGATCTGTCAGCACAGAAAGTTGCCGAAAAAGGATACAATATTGCACGAACTATGAAGGCTAAGGTCATTCTGTTGCATGTTGTGGCTGATGATATCTATTATTCAAACCTTGAATATTCCCCTGTAACAGGTTTCAGCGGTTTCAGCAACTCAGATTTCACAATAATGGCAAACTCGGAAGGTCTGACAAAAGCTTCACTTTATTTTCTTGAAAAGACGAAGGAACATCTGAATGATGATTCTATCAGGATCATCACTGAAAAAGGGGAATTTCATGAAATGATACTGAATACGGCAACAGAGTTAGATGTTGATCTGATTATAATGGGCTCCCACAGCAGAAGATGGCTCGATCAGATATTGATGGGAAGTGTTACCGAAAAAGTGCTCCATCACACTTCAATACCACTGCTTATTATTCCGACAAAAGCCGAGCGCTAAGTAATACTCATAGAATAAAAAATGTCAACAGGGAACAAAGCCACCAGGCTATTCCGGGTTTCGTTTAACACTGTTGTTCTGTTGAACCCTTGTTTGAGAGTTGACAGATATTGTAAGACAGTTGCTAAGATTCCGGTTTAAGTGATTTAAGTGCTGTCTTGTCCGGTTTGCTCATTGCTGATTGGACTTTTGCCCAGTAGCCGATCGTCATTTCACCTGAGCCATTCCATCTTTTTGCAATTGTCTCATAATCTGCGCCAAACATTTTTGCATAATACAGGAAGACCTCTCTTGAAACCTTCAGGGTATAACAATCTTTCATCCTGTAATTCTTTCCTGTCCGTTTATTATAATCGTCTAGCCTGATTGGCCGGATCTGAAACGGACCATAAGCATCCTCAATAGCGTTATACGCTAAAGTATCACCTCCGCATTCAACTTCAAGGATAGCTGTCATCAACTTTTCATAAATATCAACAGGTTCAGATTCAACTATCACCAGAGTCTTTATATCCGGGGCGATAACCTTCGTGGTAAGCAATACAAATAACACTGCCAGAAGTATCCGCATATTCATAAAATATAAATTATCGGGCTTAAAAGTTCGATCCGTCTCCTGAGATCAGTCTAAAATCTAAAAGAATACGGCAACTTGTTTAATTCAACATGGATGTTTATCCAGCCTCCCCTTCATCCTTGGATTTTGTCTGTTCAGGTTATTCCTTTCGTCATTTCTCCTGTCTTCTCTAGCCTGAAAGCTTTTGTCCTTATACCGCTTATATACCCTGATAAAATTAAGGGCTACATCTTCAATTCCATTCTGACCGGACATCAAATTTCGTTGTTTGTGTTTATTACAATTTCATAAAGCAAAATAAGCTGATACAAACAGTTTAACGATTACATAACTTTTCTAAAAATTTACATAATTCTCACATAGATCCTTATCATGCAGCTAAATGGGCGAATGCGACAACAAAGACCAACGCGATTTGATGGTTTTCTAAAATCCCCTGGATGAATGTGTGAATATTATAAATTATAATGGAAGTTGTGTAACTTTTTTTTAAAGCAGGATTTGGATTTTTACAGTACGATAATCGGAGTACCGGTTGAAGTTATTGCCATGAAAGGGCATTGAAAGGTTGAATTTAATAAATTATAAAATGAAGATCATGGAAAGCACTCAGACGGATTTTATCTCTGTAATAAACAGCATCCTGATGCTTGTGGATTATAAACCGGAATCGCTTGCACAGATTCGTTCAACTGACAGGGATTCTGTGAAGAATGCAGTTATTGCCTCTGCCAAAGCCGCTTCCATCCTTAATGTTCCTGTCATTCTTACAAGCGATGGGGAGATTATGCCTGAATTGAAGGAGATTTTCCCAAATCAGCATACACTAATGAGACGACAGGGACAGGAAAATGCTTTCAACGACGACAATGTAAGCAATACTGTAAGAAAATATGGCCGTGAAAAACTTATTATTTCAGGTTTGTGGACAAGTGAGAGCTTCACAGAAACAGCCTTGAATGCTGTAAAAGCTGGTTATGATGTATTCGGTTTAATAGACGCATGCGGTGATACTTCATCTGAACGACATAATTACGGAGTTCACAGAATGTTGAAAGCAGGCGTTACACCAATAACATGGATGTCGCTTGCATCTGAATGGATGAATGGCTGGACAGATCCCTATGAGAACGAAGAAGAGCTCTCAGGGAAATACAACGCAATGCTCTCATATCTGTCAAGACATTGAAAATGTGCACATTTAATCAATATGTGTGAATTATATAAAACATAACATGAAAAATGTAAGCTCCATGTCTGAGCCGGGTCATAAATTTGGTATGATATAATTATTAACAGGCAATGAATGAGCTAAATATAAGATTTGAGAATAAAAAAACAGCTTTATGACTTATATTAACTATTAACTGAAATTCAGCATACTACCGTTCAATATCAATAAAATTACAAGCATTATGTCTGACTCAAAAAACTACGAAATGACTATCTACATTAAAAATATGGCTTGTCTTCATTGCCAGGAAATATTAAAATCCGAGCTTGAGAAGCTTGGTGTCGAAAAAGCAGTTATCAGCCAGGGCGTGGTAAAAATTAACCAGGAAGTCTCGCCTTTTAAAAAAGAACAGCTGAACGAGGCTCTTAAAAGATCAGGATTTGAACTGATGGATCCGGGTAAGGTCATACTCGTAAAAAAAATCAGGAACATAGTCGACCAGTTTCTGCATTATTCGGAAGAACAGCTTAAAACTTTCCTGCCGGGTTATATCAGCCGGAAACTTAAATATGATTACGAATACCTTGCAGAACTTTTCTCTGAGGTTTATAATATATCAATCGAGAAATACTTTGTAATTTCAAAAATTGAAAGAGTCAAGGAGCTTCTTGTATATTACAGGCTTAATCTGACAGAAATTACATATCAGCTCAATTACAACAGCGTTGCACATTTGTCAAATCAATTCAGGGAAGTTACAGGAATATCTCCAAATAACTTTCAGAAGATCAAGTACATACGACAGACAGTCGAGCAGGATGTGTGAATGATATAACTTTAAGTAAAAGTTATGTAACACATGCTGGAGCAAAGGTCAGCATATTTGTAGTGATTTTTCAGGAATGTAATATGACAATCCTTCAATTATGGGAAAAAACACTACATCTGTTGATTCGGAGAGAATAAAAGGAGTTGATAATGGGAAACCTGATTCCAGTGCGGAACTTTCCGCAAAAAATCCAATAATAGAAAGGCTCACAACAGGAAGATACAGGCTGTATTATGATTATATTGAGTGGCTGGGCCTTTCTGACGAATCGAATATAATTGTTCTGTCGCCAAACAATCACTACTATTATGACGATGAGGAGATGAAAGATGTAAGAGTTGTCCTGAATCTTAAGCACCTGAATCATATCAAAGAAGTCAAAGGATTCCTTTATACAGTCAACCATGCTCTCGCAAGAAGCAGCTACATGGTAGGGAGTTTTATTGACAGGCGGCATCAATATGGTTTTTTTTCAAATTCAACATATCCGGATGGCAATCTTCAGGAAGGTATAGACCCGGTTGAAAACGGAATTTCATCAAGAATTCCTCTTCTGAACATGATATATGATTTTATTGATTCCAGGACAAACAACAGGAACATGACGAGCAAATCTGTCAGGCTCCTGCTGGAGATCACAGGCTTTAAAGTTCTGGATATGACAGAAATCAATGGGATCACATGTTTTTGCGCTCAGAAAGTAACACCCTCATAGTCTTAATAATAAACTTCCTGAGTTTATCCATTCTTTATCTTTTATGGAAACATGAACCAGTTCTCTTATGTCTGTTTTTGGGGCTCTATACCGGCATAACATTATACCATTTATTAAAAAATGGAAGCTGCTGAATCTCATTCTCGGCAGTATTGATATACTTTCAATATCGCTTGCTTTTCAGCTTGCGTATTCAATAAATGATATAGGTGAAGGATTATTGTTCATCAGTCATAAAAAACTGTTAGTCCTGTATCTTGTAATGCTTCCGATATGGATATTTATACTGTACGTTATAAAGATTGCCGAAATACCTAGGACAAAAAGATACAGGGTACTGTTCTTCGAGTACCTGCAATCATCTATAGTATTGTTTCTGATCTTCACATTCATATATTTTGCATTTAACCTGAGTCCCATTCCACGAATTTTTATTGTTGAAGTAATCCTGTTCGGGCTGTTTTTCCTGTTTACTGCAAGACTGTTCGAGTATAAGGTATTTAAGATCTACAGATCACAGGGATATAACAGCATCAATATTGTCCTTATTGCTGATGATTCTTCGGAACATTTCATCAGTAAACTTCTTTACCACAAAGAATGGGGTTACAAAATCTTTGCAATTTTCACAGAATCTGAAGCGCTGCAGAGGAAATACGAGAGAACAATAATTATGCTTCCCGGAAAATATCTGAAAGTGCTGAATGATCTGATGGACGGTGATCTGATTGATGAAGTAATTTATCTTAAAAACAAGGTACAGTCTTCAGAAGTCCGCGAAATAATCCGCTCATGCGAGGAAGTAGGTGTAACGTTTAAGCTCAGGATTACTGAATCTGTTGTAAAGCTGACGAATGCATTCAGAACAGAAATCGCTGATGAAAACTTTCTTACTTTTATAAATATCCCTCATAATCATTATCAGCTTGCATTAAAGAAAGTTATGGATGTTGTAATATCACTGATGGTGATTATTGCTTTTCTTCCGGTATTCATTATTATCGGATTACTTGTAAAACTTACTTCTCCGGGTCCTGTAATCTTCAAACAGGCGCGCGTCGGATTAAGGGGTCGTTCTTTCGATCTTTATAAGTTCCGTACAATGGTACAGAATGCGGAGGAAATAAAGGATCAGCTGAATGAAAAAAATGAAGTCGACGGGCCTGTATTCAAAATAAAGAATGATCCGCGGGTGACTGGAATTGGAAGGTTTCTCAGGAGGACAGGCCTTGATGAACTGCCCCAGCTATTCAATGTTCTGAAAGGCGAGATGTCACTGATCGGCCCAAGACCTCCCCTGCTCAGCGAGACAAAACAATATAAGCGATGGCAGCTCAGGCGATTATCCGTAAAACCAGGATTGTCGTGCTTCTGGCAGATCAAGCCCGAGAGAAACAGTATAAGATTTGACAAATGGATGGAACTCGACCTCGCTTATATCGACAACTGGTCGATCAGACTCGATTTGATGATTCTGTTTAAAACTGTCGGCACTGTATTCAAGAGGTCGGGACTTTAAACAATGATTTTTCTTAACCGGCGCTTAACATATTCTTAATTCATACTTAATGGCAAAGGACCAAATAACTTTTAAGTTTATGACATTAATACTTGAACAAAAAATCCTCGTTTTCCCAAAATATAAAGATTTATTAATTAATTGTTTTCCAGATTATTATCAGATCATGCCAAAATGTATTAAGGCAATGGTCATGAGTATTTCATAAACAAAAGAAAATGCAGAAAAAGTTTCTGTTGTTTGCAGTTACACCGGTTATAATCCTCTTCCTGTCTCAATCGTGTGTACCTGTAAGACAACTCAGGTATTTTAACGACATCGACAGGATTGAAGGTGCAATTGTGAACCCTAAAACACAAAAAACAATTGCTCCTTTTGATAAGCTTTTTATAAAGGTCTATAGCATCGACCAGCAGACAAGCCAGATATTCAACACAATGGAGGAAATGAGGCTTGGTTCATACGGTGGCGGGTCAATAATAGGATACCTTGTAGATGAATCAGGTAATATAAATTTCCCGTTTGTAGGTAATATAAGTGTCATCAATCTTACAACAAGCCAGGCGGCGGGTAAGGTTCAGAAAGCTCTCAGCGAATATGTCTCAAACATTTCTGTAAGTGTAAAGTATATCGATAACCAGGTAACGGTAATGGGAGAAGTGCAACGTCAGGGAGTTTACAACTTTACACAGGATAAGATAAGTATATACGAAGCTATAGGGCTTGGTGGAGGCATAACAAGGTATGGAGACAGGAAAAATGTGGTTCTGATGCGTCATATTGGCGAGAAAATAGCTCACTACAGGCTTAATCTTTCAGATTCTAAAATTATGTCGAAAGATTATTACTATGTCCTTCCCAATGATGTAATTATTATTGAACCGCTTAAGGCAGTTTCCACAAGCTATTCAAACATAACGTATACAACAATTTTAAGTTCGATTACTACCCTTATTGCTGTATTGCTTTTCACGGGTGTCAATTTTTAATGAACAAGTAATGGCCAACCAGAATCAACAGATATCAAATGCTTACATAATTAAGGATTTTCTGAATCAGATCCTGTCGATAAAGTATTATTATATAATCAGCTTTTTTTTCTTCATGGGTATCGCTTTCATGTTAAACAGGTATTCTCCTGTCGTATATGAAGTTAATTCAATTATTGGTCCCATTGAAGATCAGAGACCTGCACTACTCGGATCAAATGATCTGTTCAGAGGATTGGTTTCTTACGAACAGGTAAGAAATCTTGAAAACGATATTAATAACATAAAGTCATTTACTCTTGTTGCAGGCACTCTCAATAAAATGAGGCTTGAAGTAGGGTACTTCGCAAAAAAAGAAAACTTTCTTGGGCATGATACCCAGATATATCCCGATGCACCTTTTCATGTAAGCATTGACAAGTCTCATGTTCAACCGGTTAATACACAGTTCAACTTCACTGTTATTAACGATTCAACATACAGGATCACAGTTGATGAGGAGGAAGCATCTCTTTACAATTACATCGATAATGCAATAGTAAGTGAGAAAAATGTTATACGGATTGATACAATATGCAAGTTCAATGAAACAATAAGCAACAGGTACTACAGGATAGTTGTTTCCCTTACAGATCATCGCATTGTCAAACCCCGGCCCGACCATGTAAAACAATACTATTTTGTTATGTACAATACCGATGATCTGGCCAGAAGTTATCTTGACAATATTGAAGTCGCTCCTGTGACAGTAAGATCCTCTTTAATAAATATAAAACTCAAAGGGAAGAATTTGAATCTTGTAACTGATTTTCTGAATATTTATGTTCAGAACTTTCTCGATAATAATCTTTCAAAGAAGAATAAGATGTCGGCTAATGCCGTCAGCTTTATTGACACTCAGATTTCAGGCATATCAGATTCCCTGAATGTTTCTGAATCAAGATTACGTGAATATCGTTCTGCGAACCAGGTAATGGACCTTAGCTACCAGGGTCAGCGTGCCTACGAACAGATGACCCAGATCGAAAACGACAGGATGCAGGCAGAGATCCAGGAAAGATATTACAAATCAATCCTTGAATATTTTGACAAGAATAAAGATGTCTCAGGAATAGCACCTCCATCTTCGGCTAATATTAATGATCCCATAATGAACCAGCTCATTCTTGATCTTCATGCGCTTAATTCGGAAAAGTCAAACATCGGTGGTAATAATAATGAGAAGAATCTTTTCCTTGGGCAGATAGATAATAAGATCAGGTTGCAGAAACAGGCGATCATTGAGAATGTAAGAAACAATCTGAACACATTGAATCTGACAAAAAACGAGCTCGATTACAGGCAGCAAAGATTATCCCAGGAAATATCAAGACTGCCACGAACAGAGCTCAATATGGTTGGAATGAAAAGGAAATTCGATGTGAGTGACGCCATTTACACATTCCTTCTGCAGAAAAGGACCGAGGCATATATTACGATGGCTTCAAACCATCCTGATTATGAAATCCTTGAACCTGCAAGGAAGCTTACAATGAATATAATATCGCCAAACACAAAACTCAACTATGCGTTTGCCCTGTTCTTTGCGCTGCTCCTTCCCACAGGATTTATTATCCTCAAAAATTTCTTTAATGAGAACATTACAAGGGTGAATGAAGCGGAATACCTCCTGAGAAGGCCTGTGCTGAGCATCATCTATACAAATCCGATGAAAACCGAGGCCGTTATGAACGAAGCGCCTGGTTCACCAATAGCTGAATCGTTCAGGAATCTCAGGAGCAGGCTTTTTATGAAATTTAAAAACAAAGATCTGAAAACTATAATAGTTACTTCCTCACAGCCAAAGGATGGCAAGAGCTTTATATCGTTTAACCTGGCTTCTTCAATCGCAGGTGTCGGTCATAAGACTGTTGTGATTGACTGCGACCTGAGGCGTCCGACACTTCACAACATTCTTAAAATGAAAAACGTGCTGGGAGTAACTAATTATCTTGCCGATAATGTTCAGAAAGAAAGGATAATACATGAAACTGATCAGGAGAATTTATACTTCATCCCTGCAGGCCCGATACTTGCCAATTCTTCTGAGATGGTTGAAGCAGGCGCTCTTGATGAACTGATTCATTGGCTGAATGAAAACTTCAGGTATGTAATAATTGATTCTCCTCCTGTCGGTATTGTTTCTGAAGCCACGCAGATAATGAAATACGCATCGGAGATATTGTTTGTATGCCGGAACAATTATACAAGAAAAGATGTTTATACCGATGTCCTGAACATTTTTAAAACCAACCACATCGAAAACTACGATGTTGTCTTTAATGATATGAACATTGACAGGAGTAAATACGGTCATTACCGTGATTACTACTATAAAAAAGCAGATAGTTAAATAAAACCACTAACCATTTAGTTATCATGAACAACGGAGAAAGTGCACTAGTTACCGACAAAGTAAAGTCTTATGTAATGGAAGAGACTTTTGCTGACGGTGGAAAAATCAACAATGAGACTCTTGTATTTAAGGAAGGATATTTCGACTCAATGGGTTTCGTAAGACTTGTATCATATCTCGAGAATGAATTTAAAATCAGGATTTCAGATGCTGATCTTGTTGAAAGTAATTTCGAATCGATTAATGCAATAAGTGATTTTGTTGTGAAAAAAGTAAAATGACAGAGAATGTGCGGGATTGCAGGAATAATTGATTTCGATGGAAAAACTGACAGAAGGCTGTACACATCACGAATGTTGAGGTCGATTGCCTACCGTGGACCTGATGAGAGCGGAATATTCCATTCCAGGGCAGCCACAATCGGGAATGTCAGGTTGAGCATAATTGATATTGCCTCGGGGCAACAACCGTTATCTGACCCGGCATCCAGATACTGGATCACATTTAATGGTGAAATATTCAATTACAAAGAACTCAGAACAGATCTTGAAAATAAGGGAACACGTTTCAGGACGAACTCGGATACTGAAGTTCTCCTTCAGTTGTATATTAATTACGGACATGAGTGTTTGAATAAACTGAACGGCCAGTATGCCTTTGCGGTTTGGGATAAACAAGAAGAGGAGCTTTTCATCGCAAGAGACAGGATGGGTATACGGCCGTTCTTTTATAACATCAGTAATGGAGTGTTTACTTTTGCATCTGAGATCAAGGCCATATTTCAGCAGGAAAGTATTTCAAGAGAGCTGAACCCTGAAGCTTTAACACAGATATTCACTTTCTGGACATCGATAACACCACACACTGCATTCACAGGAATATCTGAGCTTTCTCCCGGACATTATGGATATTTCAGCAGGAAAGGTTTAAAAACAGCCCGTTACTGGAATCTTGACTTCGGAAAACAACGCTTCGTCAATTCATTTAATGAAGCACAGGAACAATTCAATGAATTATTTGCAGATGCAGTAAGAATCCGCCTGCGTGCAGATGTTGAAGTGGCTGCCTATCTAAGCGGAGGTATTGATTCGAGCGCAACAGTGTCTTACATCAAAGAAATCGAGCCCGGAATCCTGAATACATTTTCGATAGGCTTCAGCGAAAAGGATTTTGATGAAAGTCGTTACCAGAATGAAGCTGTAAATTATTTCAGGACAAGGCATAAACAGTACCTCTGTACTTCCGGTGAAATTGCAGAAGCATTTCCTTCGGTAGTCTGGCACGCTGAAATGCCTCTTACAAGAACAGCGCCGACACCAATGTTGCTGTTATCGGGTCTTGTACGGCAGAACAATATTAAAGTTGTGGTTACAGGAGAGGGATCTGATGAGATGCTTGCGGGGTATGATATTTTCAAGGAGGCGTTGATCAGAAGATTCTGGGCTTCAAATCCTGATTCCTCCCTGAGACCACTGCTGCTGAAGAAGCTGTACCCGTATATTCCGCAGATAGCCCAGGCAAATGTACAGACTATAAAGATGTTCTTTAAGTTCAGGCTTGAAGAAACAGACAATCCATTCTATTCTCACCTGCTTAGGTGGAACAATTCAAACCATATCAAAAAACATTTTTCAGGTTACATGAAAGATGTGGCCGCCAATTATTTTCCTGTAGATGAACTTACTGCACAATTACCGGCCGGTTTCAATTCATGGGATAGCCTTTCAAAAGCCCAGTGGATCGAGGCTACTATATTTATGTCAGGTTACCTGCTTTCGTCGCAGGGAGACAGGATGTCGATGGCAAATTCTGTCGAGGGAAGATATCCGTTCCTCGATTACCGTATAATCGAATTTTGCAACAGTCTGCCTGCAGACTGGAAACTGAAAGGATTAACAGAAAAATATTTCCTGAAAAAACTTCTTAAGAACAGGATACCGGAGGATATAATCTCCCGGACAAAACAACCTTACAGGGCGCCGGTCAGCAATGTTTTTCTGTCACAATCAGCGCCGGAATATGTTCGTGAAATGCTTTCAGAAGAACAGATCAGGAAAACAGGCATTTTCGACAACAGATCAATTGGAATGGCTTTGTCAAGAATCAGGAAATCCGGGACAACTTCTGAAATGGATGATATGCTTCTTACATCCGTTATATCCACTCATCTTCTTTTCAATCAGTATATTGAAAACAGAAATGACGTCTTCCGGAACACACAAGCCGAAAATCAGAGAATTGTTGAGGATACTGAACCCGTATTGACTTAATATAATTCATAACAATTTCAAAGACTTTACAATGAACCATAAGAAACCATTTTCAAAGAATATACTCAAACTTGATAATGTTGAAGAAGTAGTAAACAACATTACCGCAAGATTGCGCGAAGATGTTCTGCACAGGCTCAACAGAAAAGGAGGAGTTGTCGGACTAAGCGGAGGTATTGATTCTTCAGTTTGCCTTGCATTGGCTTCAAGAGCGCTTGGACCCGATAAAGTTCTGGGAATAACAATTCCCGAAAAAGATTCAAGCCCTGAAAGCGAAAACCTTGCATTTAACCTTGCCGGAAAATTTGGAGTCAGTGTTGAAAAAGAGGTTATAACACCGGCTCTTGACGGTCTAAGATGCTATGAAAGACGTGATGAAGCAGTAAGAAAAGTATTCCCGGAATATGACTCCAGGACATACAAGATGAAGATCGGGGTCAGACAAAGCGGATTATTTACATCACTTCCACCATTGTTCTCACTTACAATCGTTAATGATAGTGGTGAGGAAAAGGAGAAACTTCTTCCGGCGGAAGAATACCTTAAAATTGTTGCTGCTTCCAATTTCAAGCAGCGAATGAGAATGTCTATCCTCTATTTTCATGCAGAGTCGAGGCATTATGCTGTTATTGGTACACCTAACAAACAGGAGCAGGAACAGGGATTCTTTGTAAAATATGGAGATGGTGGCGCTGACCTGATGCCTATTGGAAATCTATACAAAAGCCAGGTTTACCAGCTTGCATCTTTTCTCGGCATCCCTGAAGAGATAATTAAAAGAACTCCGACAACGGATACCTATCCGGCTCAGCAAACACAGGAAGAATTCTTCTATCAGCTCCCTGTTGAGTTGATGGATATATACTGGTACGGATTTGAACACGATTATTCCCCGGGTGAAGTGGCAGATGTGATGGGTGAAACTGAAGCAAGGGTTGATGCACTGTTTGCAAACTTCAGAAGAAAAAGGAAAACAACAGATTACCTGAGGATGGCCCCTGTAAGAGACTATTATGGAATTTGAAAGAAAAAAAATCGCAAAACCGGATGAACGCTTTTGATTATTTATTTGAAAAAACTTTTTCATCAGAAAAGAACTTCCTTGAAGGAAATGAAACAATATCCTTCAGGGAACTGTACAACTCATCTCTTCAACTGGCATCGTGGCTGACGAAGGAGATCGGAACGGGAAAAAATGTAATTATTCTTTCGGCAAATAATCTCTTCTTTATAAAATCATACCTTGCTGTAATAAAATCAGGAAACATTTGTATTCCGCTTGATCCCAATATTGAAAGGGACAATTTCAGCTATATTGCCGGGCTTACACAGCCTGCAATTATCTTCATCACGAGGGATATTGAAAAGAAAGTGCCCGTTCAGGAATACAGGTGTGTAACACCCGATATCCTTTTACAGGCTCAGCAGATAATTATGGAAGAGAAAACCGATGTGAAAGATCCGGAAAATGTGCCGGATGCCTGCGCTGAGATAATTTTTACATCAGGATCGACTGGGAAGCCGAAAGGTGTAATGATCTCACACAGGAATCTGATTGCCAATACAGGATCAATAGTTGAATATCTCGAGCTTACTGAAAAGGATCGCATGCTTGTGGTTCTTCCTTTTTATTATTGCTACGGGCTGTCGCTTCTGCATACTCACCTGAGAGCCGGTGGATCTATTGTCCTGAATAATTCTTTTATGTTCCTTGGAACAGTTATCGGAAATCTGAAAAACTATGAATGCACTGGATTTGCAGGAGTACCAAGTCATTTTCAGATTCTTCTCAGAATGTCAGACACATTCAGAAATACGAGCTTCCCTTCTCTGAGATATGTCACCCAGGCCGGAGGCAAACTTGCTACAGTTTTTATTGATGAATTCAGGCAGGCTTTTCCCGAAGTCAGGTTTTTTGTAATGTACGGACAGACAGAGGCTACAGCCAGGCTCTCCTATCTTCCTCCTGAGCAATATGAAACAAGAAAAGGTTCAATGGGAAAAGGAATTCCGGGTGTGGAATTACGGGTTGTCGACAGTCTTGGAGAAAACGTAAAACCGGGCGAGACCGGTGAAGTAATTGCAAAGGGTGACAATATAATGCTCGGTTATTATGCAGACGCGGAGAGCACTTCAAGAGCATTGCGAAATGGCTGGTTATGGACAGGTGATCTCGGGGAAATTGACCAGGATGGGTTTATATATCTGACTGCCCGAAAAAATGAAATTATTAAAGTAAGAGGCAAGAGAATAAGCCCGAAAGAGATCGAATCAGTAATTCTTCATCTGCCTGAGGTTGTCGATTGTTCTGTCGAGGGATTTGACGACTTGATTGAAGGAGAGAGTCTTAAAGCAACAATAGTTTTGAAAGACGGCATAAATGACAGTATCACTGCCGATGTAATAAAAAGACATTGTGCCCGCAGCCTCGCACCTTTTAAGATCCCATCAGTTTTTGAATTCCGCAGAAACATTACGATGAGTCCTACAGGAAAGAAGATCAGGAAGGTTGAAAAAATTAATGAGAAATGAAAAAGATAATATTCCTTCACCATAGTACAGGAAGATGTATCTGGGTAGGTGAAACTAATGAGCTGGCATACAGGCTGGGACGAAAAGGAGCTGTTCAGAAATATTTCGATGAATATAACCAGGCTAATCATACAGAATATTTAATCACAGAGCAGGCATTTCCAAAAAAGGACCCTTATGGATGGAGCAACTATCCTTTTGATTATTATAATATCTGGGTAAAAAATGCAGGAGAGTATCCATTCATGGAAGAACTCACGCTCGAACTTCTTACGAAGGAGTATGACGTAATTATATTCAAGCATTGTTTTCCTGTTGGCCGGATAGTTGAAGATCGTGGAACTCCTGATATTAATTCAGATGAAAAAAGAATTGAAAACTATAAGCTTCAATACAATGCTCTGAAGCGGAAAATGCAGTCATTCCCAAACACAAGGTTTATTATCTGGACTCCACCTGCACTTCTAAAAGAACAGACCACACCAGGACAGGCAATGAGGACAAACGAGTTTTACAGGTGGATGCTTGATGAATGGGATGAAAAGGATGATAACATCTTTATATGGGACTTCTATAAATACGAAACTGAGGGAGGCCTTTACCTCATAGATGAATTTGCGGCTGCTCCGGGTGATTCCCATCCGGGGAAGAAATTTTCAGAAAGAATTGCGCCCGTCTTCAGCAAATTTATTATAGACGTTATCGAAAAAGCTTACACTGAAAGAGAGACGAATAATAAGAAGATTATTGTAAATGGACATAACGAATATTTTTCAACGCATCCAGTTAGAGATCCTCAAACGGTCAAGTGACGAAAAGAAAGTAAAATTCCTCAGGAAACAGGGAATGAAAGTCGGTGAAAAATGCCATTTCAATTCAATGTCATTCTCAACTGAACCTTATCTTATTGAGCTTGGAGACAAAGTCACAATATCGGCAGGATGTGATCTTGTCACACACGACGGAGCTGTAAAATGCTTCAGAGGAGAAATAAGCGATGCTGACATATTCGGCAAAATAGTCATAGGAAATAATGTATTTATTGGAATTAACTGTACAATACTTCCGAATACATTCATTGGTGATAACTGTATCGTCGGGGCAGGCAGCGTTGTCAGAGGGAAATTTGCCGAAGGTTCAGTGATAGTAGGAAATCCTGCCAGGGCGGTTATGAAGATGAGCTTTCAGAAGTTCCTGTACATGCAGAACCCGGGACTCATAATGACACATAATCTTACCGACAAACAAAAAGCAAACATAGTTAAAGATCATTTTTTGAAGATCGAAGGGAAGAAAATGTAGAATGAAATGGGAAATAATTGCAAAACTTAATTGATCAGAATATGAGAAGAGAGAATTATTTGATTGGGGTGGGGTTTATATCGATCATGATGATATTAGCCGGATGCAAGAAAAAGGATCCTCCGACAGTTGTAACTTCAGAAGTAACTGAAGTCACTATCAGCACGGCCATTGCAGGAGGAAATGTCACAAACGACGGAGGGGCTGAGGTTACCGCGCGTGGCATTTGCTGGAGCACAACTGAACTTCCGACAACCTCTGATAACTATACATCAGACGGCACAGGAACAGGAAGCTTCACAAGTAATCTCGCAGGATTGACCGAGGGTACGACTTATCATGTAAGGGCGTATGCGACAAACAGTGAAGGAACATCTTATGGAGAAGAGGTAAGCTTTTCAACAACACCTACAACAACTGCAACCCTGACGACAGCAGCGGCAACATCGATTACAACAACATCGTGTGTTACAGGTGGAAATATAACTAATGACGGCCAACTTGAAATAACAGCGCGGGGAGTTGCCTGGGGCACTTCACATGACCCTGTCATAGAAGGGAATCATACAACTGACGGAACCGGCCCAGGTGAATTCTCAAGCAATCTCACAGGTTTAACTGAGGCAACTGCATATTATGTGAGAGCCTACGCAACAAACAGCAAAGGAACTTCCTATGGTAATGAAATAAGCTTTACAACTGTGACACCAGTTGTTGCAACATTGACAACAACACAAGTATCTGACATTACACCTGCTACTATGGTTTCGGGCGGGAACATAACAAATGACGGCGGTACTCCGGTCACAGAACGTGGTGTGTGCTGGAACATTTCACCGAATCCCACAATTGAGCATAACAAAACAACTGAAGGTGCCGGATCCGGTATCTTTACAAGTAATATTACCGGTCTGTCGGCGGGAACAATATATTATGTAAAATCCTATGCAACAAACAAGACTGGAACAGCTTATGGAAATGAAATAAAGATCATTACATCGATATCCGATGTTGAAGGAAACTTATATCGTGTGATAGAAATAGGTAACCAGCTCTGGACAGCCGGAAATCTGATAACTACTAAGTATCGCGACAATACACCTATTCCCCAGGTTGCTGACAGCATTACCTGGATGAATCTGACGACACCTGCATATTCATGGTACAGGAATAACAGTGCAAATAAACCATTAGGCGCTCTTTATAACTGGTTTACAGTTCAGACAGGCAATTTATGCCCGAATGGATGGCATGTTCCCTCAAACTCTGAATTTCAGACTATGGAGGTAGCTGCAGGTGTACCGGCTGACAGCGTTGCTCTTTGGGGATGGAGAGGTACAGGCGTGGGTACTAAACTTAAGGATACAATCGGATGGTCAGTGAACACCGGAACCAATGTTCTTGGATTCTCAGCAATAGGATCAGGATACAGGGCATGGAATAACAGTGAATTCAGGGCAAGGCATGAAATAGTATATTTCTGGTCATCAACTGATGATGCAATTAATGCCAAACCGGAAGTTGCATATTACAGGAGGCTTGATGGAAGCAATCACTTTATCTATAAAGCCACAACCGGAAAAGCGGGAGGAAAGAGTGTGAGATGCGTCAAAAATCAATAAAAAATTAAAGGCTGCCAAATGGCAGCCTTTAATTTTTAAATGCATTATTATTCAGATCAAACCAGCTTTTTCATCCGTATCAATCAACTCAATGTTCATATTAAATCTTCCTATAAGGAAGGCAATATTCCTGTTGTTGAATGCCTCCCCCGGCTCGGGTGGCACCATCAGACGAAGACCTTTACCAGTCATCTCTTTAATTTTCTCATCAATATCCGCACATCTGAAACAAACATGATGGAATCCACCGTCTTTATTTACAAAATTCTGGAGCGATCTGTTTCCTTCAAGCGGTTCGATAAGCTTTACAGTTACACTTCCCTCCTTTTTTAAAAATGTTACCTTCACTTTCTGGGATAAGTTTACAACAGTCTCGGTCATTTGATTATAACCGAATACATTTTCCCAGTAGCTGACAGCTTCAGGCGTATTCTTAACTGCAAAACAGATGTGATCAATTATCATCGTTATTCGCTCCTGAGTTATTGTTTCGTCTTCTGAACCTTATTCTTTCACGCATTACGAGGTAGATGAATGTTGTATTTCCTACAAGATAACGTTTCCACATACGGCCCGGTTCCTGGGCAAGTCTTACAAACCATTCCATTCCCATATTCTGAACCCATTTAGGGGCTCTTTTTGTAAGTCCGGCAATTATATCGAATGTACCACCAACACCCATCGTAAAATTGACTTTCCTGAGCACACTTTCATACTTGTATAGAAATTTTTCTTTTTTAGGAGATGTAATTGCCACGAATAACATATTTGCTCCGCTTCCAGCTATCTGCATTGCAACTTCTGATTCCTCCTCGGAAGAAAAGTACCCATTTCTGTAACCGGCAATTATCCCGGGTCCATATTCTTTCGTATATCTTTCAACGACTTTCTTTACAACTTCCTCCCTGGCGCCAAGAAAAAAACATTTATAGCCACGTACAGAAGCAAGTTTTATAAGCTCCTGCATAAGATCGACTCCTGCAACTCTACCGGGAATTTTCTTTCCAAGTATCCTTGCTGCCCAGACAATACTCTGACCATCGGCACTTATAATATCACATGAAAGGACACTATTAAAGAGTTCCCTATCCTTCATCATTGAAACAACCTTGCCTGCATTTATCACAACATGATTAATATGCTCATCGGCCTTAATTGCTTCATCAATCCGTGAAATTGTCTCCTCCATTGTATGTGAGTCGACAGGTATGCCTAAAAAATCAACTTTCATTATCCTTTGTTTGAACTGGTTTAAATTCAACCAGAGTCCTGACAATTCTTTCAGCAGTGTTCCCGTCCCATAACTCAGGACGGCTTGGCTTTCTCTCCATCTTCATTGTTTTCCTGTACTCATCCCTGATTCTCGCAAGATTGTTCCCAACAAGGACACTTACACCTCCATGCTCACGAAGAGTGACGGGTCGCTCTGTATTCCATCGCATTGTAAGACATGGAGTACCAAGAACGCAACATTCTTCCTGTAAACCGCCTGAATCTGTAAATACTATCCGCGCTCCCATATTCAGACGGAGCATTTCATGATAATTTACAGGTTCAAGAAGTATGAGAGACGGATGGGAGATCACTTTTTCCCAGAGCTGCATTGATTTTATCTGCTTCAAAGCGCGTGGATGTATAGGCCAGATCAATTTCAGATCTTTTGAAACTTCTGACAGGAGAAAGTCTATAAGCGGCCTGAATGTTTTTTCTGAATCAACATTTGACGGCCGGTGAAGTGTTATTACACCATACGTATTATTTTCAAGGTTATTGTACGTACTGTTCATTCCTTTGATCAGGTTTTTCCCTATTACTGATTCAAGTTGAAGTGATGCGGCAATTTCCCTGTTTAATTCAAGTGTGTCGATCATTATGTTACCAACAAAATGAATTTTTTCAGGAGGGGTACCTTCACGTAATAAGTTCTCACCAGATATCCTGTCGGGTGTCAGCAGAAGATCTGAAATACGGTCGGTTACAAGCCTGTTTATCTCTTCAGGCATTGTCATATCTCCTGACCGGAGACCGGCTTCTATATGACATACATTTAAACATAGTCTTTTTGCAACAACAGAACACGAAAGCGTCGCATTCACATCGCCTACAACAACGACCCAGTCAGGGCGCTGTTCAAGAAGAACCTTTTCAAATGCGATCATTGTATTTCCAAGCTGTTCCGCATGGCTCCCTGAACCTATTTCAAGGTTTATATCAGGTGCAGGAATTGACAATCCCTTAAAAAAGGCTTCCGACATTCTGATATCATAATGCTGACCTGTATGCACAAGTATATGCTCAATTTTTTCAGAACTATCTGAATTATACCTTTCAACAGCGCGAATGAAAGGAGCTATTTTCATAAAATTTGGCCTGGCGCCTACGACGGAGAGTATCTTCATAAAAAGTGAAATTGTTAAGTCATAAAGTTACTCAGAATTGGCTTCAGAATATGACACAAGAGAGTGAAACTTAACTGAGGAGTGCAGCAGATACATGCTCAGAGCATAAAACATCCAGGCCTGCGCCCATCTCATATATGGGATTCTTGATGAAAAGTACCTGTTCAACTGGTAATAAAAATACCCGTCTGAAGATTGCATATTATCAATAGTCCGGTTAATAACTTTCTTAATGAGCTCATGTTTCTCATCCATGCTCCCTGTTTTGCATGCAGTCACAATCAACTGTGCTGACGAATGAATATCAACAGGATATACCGAATTATTGTAATACTTAGGAACACCATCATTAGTGAAGAACGTGCGAAAGTAATATTTCAAACCCCTTTCGAGATATGCATCAAATGAATGATCACCGGAATAACGGGCGAAATCAGACAGGCATTCAAGATTGTATCCTGTATGAAAATTATCTATCCACTTATGAAAAACCTGCTGTCCGTAGGTCCACGAACCATCTTCAGCCTGGTTGTCGCAACAGAATTCAACCGATTTCCTTGCTTCAATGATAAGGTTCTGTTCACCAGTGTAGCTGTATACTCTTGAAAGCATACGGCTGCCAAGCAGGGAAGCATTGTATACTACACTTTTATCAAGAGGAGAATAAGAAAAAGAAAAATTACCTTTTTCATCATAGGTCCTGTTAAGATCTTTTAAAATAAAATCACAGGCGCTTCTTGCATTATATAGATATTCACTATCACCTGTAACATCATAAGCATCGAGCAAAGCACAGCCGGCAAATGTGGTAGCGACAACAGTCGGGGTGTATTGCGGCTGGAAAAAAGCACGTGCCTGCCAGTCAAAATTATAACCCCAACCCGCTCCGCTGTAACCGGGGCTTTTCAACTCAATGAGCTTCCCGGAAAAAAATCTGATTTTTGAAATATAATGTTCATCAGGAGATTTTTTTTGAAGGTTGCAAAAGCCTGACAGGAATAAGCCGACAGCTTTCGGGTTGTAATCCTTAGCTACTCCCGTAAGCGGCCTGAAGTTAAGCGGAGATTTTTTAAAGAGCTGTATCCAGAACAATTTCGCAAGACGGCTCCCTGAAACAAATGGTATAGATTTGAACAATTTACTGTTCAGCCCGTCATAAGGATCCCATCCTTTATAATCCTGAAGCTCACACCATGCATGAAGTCTTTCGAATGACTTTACTATCTTGCTATTAAAATCGTCAGGTTTCATCCTAAAGACTGATTTTCTGGGGCAACCCGGTAGAGAGGCTATCCTGTATTCTGAAGGTTGTAAGTGTTGTAAGGCAAATCGAACGAAAGCTTATCGGACTATCTTCGCCATTTCTGATATTGTCAAGAAACCTCTTTACCTCTTCCCTGTGTCCTTTCCCATCTGATTTCAATCTGATTGTCTTTCCATCTCTGTACAGTAAACCATCCCTGAAATCATTTATTACACCCGAAATGCCGCCACCCGAAACTTCGATTCTTTCCTTGGGCAAAGCTGCATCTCCATTAGCGAGGTACACTAAATTGCCAACAGAGCCATTATTGAACCTGATAACTGCCGAGAAATTATCTGAAGATATCATTGCTGTATTATCTGTGCTGATTGATTCTGCAAATACACTCACAGGCTCGCCGCCGGTAAAGTATTGCATCAGGTCGATGAAGTGACAGACTTCGCCAATAATTCTGCCCCCGCCGGTGTCTGGATCCTGTATCCAATGGCCTTTTGATATAACTCCGGCATTTACTCTTATGCTGACCACAACTGGTTCTCCTATTCCTGTAAATGCATTCTTCATGCTTTCTGAGACAGGAGCAAAACGCCTGTTAAAACCAACCATCAAAGGCAATGGATTACTGCTCTTTGCTTCAATGACAGACTGAAGCTGATCAATATTCATTGCAAGCGGTTTTTCAACAAAAACATTCTTTCCTGCCTGAAGCGCTTTGATAACTAATGGAGCATGTGAAGAATGAGGTGTGGCAATGAAGATAGTATTGACAGCTTTGTTGTCAAGAATTTCATCAGGATCTGTCGAGCACGAATTGAAACCGAATTTAGATGCCACATTTTTCGATGTGATACCTCTTGAAGTCACGACACTGTCGAGTGATGCGCCATACGATTTTACACCCGGGATCAGATAACTCTGGGCAAAGCTGCCTGCGCCAATAAAGCCGACATTTAAAGTTGTTAAAGGATGATCATTTATCCTGAACGATCTCTTTTCAGGTTCCTTGTTTCCAGGATATTTTAGAAGTATTGCAACACTGAATTCCTGTAGCTTTCCGAGTACAATATCGTATGCTTTCAATGCATCTTCAATATCGAAGATATGTGTTATCATTGGTTTCAGGTTGATTGCACCCATCGACAGAAGATCCAGGAAAGCCTCCATATTTCTTTGTTCGGTCCAGCGGACATAAGGCAGGGGGTAATCGTTGCCTCCTTCCTCGTAAAAAGGATCATATCTTCCGGGACCATAAGAACACGACATTATAAGTTCAAGTTCTTTCCTGTAAAAATAAGGTTCCCGCTGCAGATCCATCTTCACAGCCCCGACAACAACTATCTTCCCTTTTTTGCGGGCAATTGAGGCTGCAAGCTCAACAGGATCATTTGAATGTGCAGCAGCAGTTATTATGACAGAATCAAAACCGTAACCGTTAGTAAAGTTGAGGCATTCAGCTCCGAGTGACGGATCATCCCTCTTAACCGACTTTATCTTAGCAGTTGAAGATGCCAGGCTGACAAGCTTATCACTCAGATCAATTCCAAGCACAACGCAACCATTCGCTTTTAAAAGTTGGCAGGTTATCTGACCTATCAGGCCCAGTCCGATTACTGCAACTTTATCGCCAAGCGATGGGTTGGCCTGGCGTATACCCTGCAGTGCAATTGATCCGACAGTTGTAAAGGCGGCTTCTTCAGAGCTTACATTATCAGGTATCCTTGCAAGCAGATTCTGAGGAATTGATACGACAGATGCATGCGATGCATAATCCTGCCCGGCACATGCGACCCTGTCACCAGGTTTGAAAAGTCCGTTTTTGTCAAGAGACGCAAGTACATGCCCTGAGCTGCTGTAACCTAATGCCTTAAGTGAATCAAGCTTTGTTCTTACTTTATTTATTGTGGCAGTAAGACCTTCCTTCTTAATATTGTTAATTACTTGTGATACAAGATCTGGCCGTTCTTTGGCTTTACCAAGAAGACCAGCCTGTGCTACTTTTACAGTGCCGCGTTCAGTACCGGCGCTGATAAGCGAAAAATCATTTTCGACAAGAACCATACCTGTCGAAATGGCCGGTGCAGGAATCTCATCAACATACATTTCTCCCGACTTGAAATTTTGGATCAGTTGTTTCATTTAAAAGGATAAGTTGAGATTATTTTATAAGCAATGGTATTTTCCCAAAAGGTGTTTTAAAAGGTTCACGTACCTGTTCAAATAACACTTCAATATTGAGATTTGTTGAATCAAATAATTCGGCAGGATCTTCCACAAGCGCATTATTTGAATAATACACTATGATTCTTCCGGGTGCAACCTGCTTAACCTGAATAAAATTAACTTTATCGAACAGTCTGTGATGCCTTCCGAAGATCAATCCTGTTAATGATATTTTCTTATTATTTCTGTCAATAACAAACTCACCAAGCCGGCCTTCAGTTATTTCAAAGCTTTCAAGCTGACCGAATGAATTAAAGTTTGGGTTGATAAGATCCTCAGTATCATATCGTATAAAAGGAGCAGCATAATTATCAAAGCTTGTTCCCACGAGATGAAACTGATCTTCTCTTTTAACAGCTTCAGTGTACCCGTATGAAAGAAAGGGAACGTATATGTATTTCTGGTATAACTCGCCGGCAAGGATCACACCTTCAGTATGACCATACCATGAAATCGTATTCTTTGTGAGTAATCCCTCGATATAATCCCTGAAATGAGGAGAAGGAAACTCTGAACCAAACATGATGCCTTTCACATTTTTCTTCAGGAAATCAAGAAGGAATGGAGCGTGCACTGTGATCTCCTTCAGGAAATTGTATATCGCGCTCGGATAACCATGAATGAATTCAGTATTATATCTTTTAAATACTTTCAGTAGTTCCAGATAATCATTCTTTGAATATGTGTAATATGAATTTATAAGAAATTCATTCTGATTAAACCTGTATTTATAAATGCCGGAAAGATTCTTCCCTCTTATAGTAATCTTTGTACTTGTGGGTTTATAACCGATTTTTTTCCACATGTAATGAATATGTGACCATTCTCTTGCATAATAGTTGTTTTCATGAAAAAACGATAATGGAGATCCTGATGTTCCACCTGTATTCACCTGCCTGTATCCATGTTTGAACACAGTTCTCCTTTCTACAGGAGATTCTCTCAGAGATGATTTTGTAATTAGAGGTAAACAGTTAATATCATCCATGCTTTTAATGCTGTTCAGCAGACAACCCGCATTGTCAAGGAAGTTGTTATAAAACGGGCTGTTCAATCTAAAATGAGTGAAAATGCTGTTAAAATTCTCTATAATATAGGCTTGCCTTGCATCTGGCAGAGCTTTTATCATTTTATCAGCCAGGTGGTAATAATGCTGGTACTCCCCTCCCAGTCTGATTATGAAAGGAATGTAATTCAGTGCTATTCCCGCAGAAGGAGGAATTTTTTCTGAAAGCGCCTTACTCCTGTCCTTGATACCTGCGATTGTTGTTCTTCTGCTATTCAGCACTGATTCGATTAAACCACTATAAAACATTTTATAGTCGTTGGCTAATTCGCTTGTGGTGAACATTTGGTTGCTTTTTTGCTTTGCGATTGTGTTTATCAGCTGTTTCTCTAAGTCATCATGATCTCTTGTTCTGAACAGGATCGTTTCTGACGGTCTGGGTATGACATCTGAAGCGATTACAGGCTTGCCAAGGTAGATTGCTTCCCTGATTGTAAGAGCATCGCCATCAGTATTAGTAGGCCTGAGTATTATGTCTGAATAAGTTATAAGCCTTACAAATGATAATTCTTCGTTCAGAAGTAAAAACCTGTCTTTAAAGCTGCTCTTCATTATCCTCTCTCTGTATTTCTCAAAAAGGTCACGGTTTTTTTCAAGTGATGAAACGACATAAATAAAACTCACCGGGAATCCCTTTTTTGTAAGCCTCGATGCAACTTCAATACACATATCAAGTCCATACAGATCCTGTGAATTGAAATATTTCAACTGGTATGCATTCGCACTGATTATTGTATCACCAAGTGTCTTCCGGTTTTTGATCCAGTCTTTAAGATACCCAGTAAGTTCAGGTTCATCTTCCATCACAGGCGGAACAAAAGCCCATTTTACAACACATTTTTTTTCGGGGAGCCTGACCCTGTTGAGTATAAATGAATTTACAAGGATTATCCTGTCTGCCATTGAATAAAACAGCGAATCGATAAAGTTGAGAAAGCTCCTGTTTGCATAAGGATAACCATGCATTGTTATGATCAGCCTTTTCCCGAATAATCTTCCTGTAAGAACATGAAATATTACAAGCTGTCTTTTCCCGCTATGAACATAAAGAAGGTCTGAATTCCAGACTTTCCTGAAATAATCACGAAAATGAAATGTTCTGAGGTTAAAATATTCTTCTTTTATAATATGTGACTCATCTACGAAATCAAGATCGTAATCATCACTGATAAGATTTGTCAGCCTTTTTATATGGATGCTCACTCCTCCGACAGGTGGTGGAAGCGGACCGATAAACAATATTTTTTTCTTTTCAGGAGTCTTCATGCGATTTTAACTTTCTTCGGAGCAGCAAAGGGCTCTATATGCAACCTTCTCCTCAGGCCCCCTACAACAGCCTGCATATCTATTCCATAATTGAGATTAAGCTCTATAACAATGGCTTTATCTTCCTGGATGGCAATATCCCATCCCACATCAGGGAAATCTGATGCTTTAGCGGCAAAATCAAGTATTGATGATTTAATTGTGCTCCAGTCGTTTATCACGAAACCATCGAATTTAAAACCTGTATCAGGGTGTTTTTCAAATGCCTTGTTATTGTCAACATCAATTGCCAATCTGTCTATCCTGCCGGTTTCAGTATCAACTTTCAGCGATATGCCTCCTGACGCAGAATTATCGACAAATGTCCCGTTCCTTCCCATCCTGAATGCCACCACCGAAATTTCAGGAATCCCGTTAAAATTCTGGGTAATAACACGTAAAGTGTTAACGGATCCGGGGTACACAGCTCTCATGTCATCACGTTGAATGATACCGCCCTGAATAATATAATTCTGATTACTGCATATTTCACCGAAAAGCTTATAACCAAGAAATTCATTATTAATAAAAAACTCCCTTCCGATTTTTTCAATCCTGTATATGCCCTTCCCCCCTTTGCCGGTATCAGGCTTCATAAAAAATTTCTGGAACCCTGAGTCTCTCAGCTTTTCGATAAAACTATTATAACCGACTGTCGATCCATCGCAATGAATTTTCCCATTCATCACTTTTGCAACTGCGGCCGGTGAACTGATCTTCTTTTCGGCCAGGTAATCACTCATCTGAATTTTGCTTGCAGCCTTACGTACTTGTGCATCGGCATAGATTGACGGCACATAATAGTTATAAAAATAATAAGGTGGTATATAATCCAGCAACTCATCATCAGTCAGATTCTTTTCATAGAGCCTGTACCGGTAATAAGTCATTGGATCGCACTTCCAGTAATTCTTTATAAGATTTACCTCCTTCTTTATTTTTTCCTTTGATTTGACCTGCTTTGTCAGCATATAATCGATCATGCTGGATCTGTAAAGACTGTCAGTCAGTTTCTTATAAGTAAAGAAGACGAGACTGTTCTTCTTGAGCATACTTCTAAGTTCAGTTACTTTCATATTGTTGAATAATTTTTTTCGCAAAATTCTCACCTGTATTCCTGGCTATAATAGAGGCTACATGACTGTCATAGTTATCAATCAGCCAGATTGTCTTATCAAGAATATCCTGCTGGGAACCCGATTTATAAACAACTGAACCGTCGGGACGAGGAACAACATCGGAAGTAATTACAGGCACCTTAAGGTACAGCGCTTCTCTCACCGACATTGCATCACCGTCTGTCTTGGTAGGACGAAGCAGCACATTCACTCTTTTAAGAAGCGGCCATAGTTCACCATTGGCACCTTCCATCCAGAATATGTTTCCTTCAAGATCCGCCGACTTTATGTACGTCTTCAGATCCCTTACAAAAATCTCCGAATCGCTTCCGAGGACAATAATTATCAGGTCGGCATTCCTTCCCATCTTTCTCAGTTTCTCAAGAAGAATGACAGCATCCCTTAAACCATACAGATCATTATAATTCCCTTTTGTTATAACAAAACCATTAATAAGCATCCTGAAACTATCCCTGTTTAGGAATAACTCAAGATCCCGGGGAAACTTCAAAGCATCATTGTCTTCAATAACAGGAGGAATAAAAGCAGGTATCTCTGCTGTTTTCATCAAGTAATCAGAAGGCATATTCTCCCTGTCACCCTGTTTCACACAGATAATCCTGTCGAATCCTCTCAGAGCAAGATGTCCCCGTTTCGATCTGAAGGCGTTTCCAGCGTATCCATGTATTGTTAAAATGAACTTAGTTTCCCGGGAGAACAATTGTCTCCAGAGTGAAACATAAAGCTTTGGAACAATCTTGCTTACATGGAAATGAATTACATCATAACGTCTGCTGAATGCAAGAAAGAGAGGTAAGCCGAGGTATTTCAGGAACTTTATTACCTTGTTATTAAATCTCTTATTCCAGGTTTGTGTGTTGAATTTATCAACATAATAACCATCTTTTATCAGTTGCTCGGATAATCGCTGGACACTGACGCTGACACCACCGATATAAGGAGGAAACGGGCTTACAAGTAATATTCGTTTCATATTACACTTTTTGTAAAAGAAGGTTTATTCCCGGTCTGTGAATACAGAACCCCGGCATATAGGGATCTGAATTCATCCCCCATCTTCTCAATTGAAAAATTCTTAACGATCCGTTCTCTTCCTCTTATTCCCATTGAAACTCTCAGATCAGGATCATCCAGTAATCTCTTTATCAGCATGGCTATAATGAAAGGATCCCTCTTTGTACAATATCCTGTTGCACCTTCATCAATAAGTTCTTTACTTCCTCCTGTAAGATCACTTGCAATGACAGGTTTAGCCAGGGCCATATACTCGATAATCGAGTTTGATATCCCTTCCGATCTTGTACAAAGAATTCCTATATCGGCACATGAAACAAGCCTTTCCACATCTTTACGCCTGCCTGTAAGAATTACATTACTGACATGTTCCTTCTCTATCCTGGATTTTATCCTATCGAGATCAGGGCCATCGCCCACTCCAAGAAATGTCACATCATCTCTGCTTCCTGCTGTTGCTTTTGCAGTATCCACAAAGAGATCATAATCCTTGAAAACAGAAAAAGTGGCCACCATAATTACTATAAACTCTGTAGTAATACCCAATTCATTCTTCACGGATATTTTATCGGTATAATCTCTGAATCTTGAAAGACGAACGCCATTGTAGATGACTTTTGATTTTGCTGAACTGAGATTATAAGTTAAAAGACCTGCTTTCGAGTTTGCAAGAACGGCATCTGAAAAGAGCACATTTGCCTTTAACAAAAAGGCATACCTGCTGAATTTTCCATAACCTTTTATTGTATCGGCAATAAGATTTGCAACAAGCGGAACACCGCATATTATTTTAGCTGGTATGGAATAGAATGTTGCCATTTTGCCCCAGGAATGTATCAGGTCGGGTTTAAATCTTTTACATACGGTATAGAATCTGAAGAAAATGCCGGGATCGTACTTCAGGGCTCTTCTCCTGAGAACAGTGATTCTGATACCTGTATTCAATATATCCTCATAATAAATTTCCTCTTCTGTCAGAACAAGTTCAATTTCATATTCCCCATTCCGGTTCATCAGGTAACTTATAAGTTCGGCGGCGCGTCTCTCCTTTCCGCCGCCATGAAGTGATTCAAGAAAAAAAAGAATTCTCATGGTTCTATCTGTTCCTTCCTGTTCAAAAGTCTGCGGTTTCTTTTATAGTTTTTCCATTGCTCTTTCGGTGAAAAAGTCCATTTTATCCCGTCAACTACTATCAGGTCATCGGAGAAGTTCAGCGTATGAATTGTATGGATATTATTCTCATATAGATTTTTCCTGCTGATGTTTATTGTCATGTACTGTTCCTCTGAAAAATAATATTCATCAAGTACCTTGATCCTGTTTATTGTAATTGATTCTCCATATTCATTCTCACAATTCTGTGTGGGCCTGAATATACTTCCGTCAACCTCGATAAAGTTTCCGGCAGCCCTTATACCGTTCATTCCTGACCGCACCGGATTACCCCGCAAAGGAAGATATGGCCCCATCAGATTATCAGAATGAAAAATGTGAAGCTTGTATTCACTGCGATTTTCAAATACTGATCCGAATAACCAGTATTTATCGTTCATATTGAGTATTGTCGGATCATACAATGGCATCTTAATTATGTCGGCTCTTTTCTTCAGCATCCTTCTATTTGAGTTGTATTCATAACAAGAAACAGCGCCGCTTCTTACAGCTTCAGGGATTACGAACACCCTGTTATTTTCCCGGTATATAAAAGGGAATGACAGGTGACTGCCTGTATCAAGAGCTACATCACGATTAACAGGTTTCAGATTTGAATCGAGTGTCATCACTGAAATATTACCATAATGCTCATCAATTGAAAAATCTTCGTAAAGAATTTCAACCTCGCCATTCCTGTTTTTCATTATAAAAGGATCCGCATAAAATCTTTCAGGAGAATCAGGGCTTATCCAGATCATCTTATCCTGATTGAAATTCTTTGTCCGGATTATTTCCTTAATGTCGGCTCTTATTAAGCCAATCACCCATTGTTTAAAGTAAAGCTTCCTGAAATATCCGTTCTTTTCCATCTTTTAACTGAGTGAAAATGTTATTAATTTCATCTACTCTCCCTTGATTCATTTCATGGTTCAATTCAATATAATGCCTGGCCTTTTCGGCAAAATCATACGTGTTTTCATGATTATTCATTGCCGCAATTATTATCTCAGTATTACCATTTGCTATCACCCCGAGCCCTTCTTTTTCAATTACTGAGCCGGGATCAACATTCAATGAATAAACTGGTATGCCACAGGCCCAGGCTTCAATGAACACATTAGGGAAACCTTCCATCGGTGATGTGCTTATGAGAGCCTTAGAATCAGATATTTCTTTCAGAGTTCTTAGATGACTCAATCCTCCCAGTAATTTAACATTCTGAAAATCTTTGAGTTTTGCATAGTAATATTCTCCGGTTTTATCCCTGGGAGGACCTATAATTTTAAAAGTATGCTGCGGCGAGCGCATTATAATATTGAAAAAATCCGGAAATCCCTTTCGCTTGTCAAGCCATCCGACGTATGTAAAATCTTTCCTGAATGATTTATGATAATCCGGAATATTTGAAAGATCAATTACGTTAAAAAAGATAACCGAATCGATTTTTTTCTTTGCCAGTATGTCCTGCTGACCCTTATGCTGTACAAGAACAAGATCAGCATGCCTTAACAGATAGGGATAGACAATTTCGACCAGGAGCCCGCTAAAAAACCACCACAATGTTGCAGGCTTTTCGAAATAGAATTTTCGCAATCTCTCGCTGAAGTTAACCGCATCAAGGTCAGCAGCCATGTGCAACACAAATTTTGCTTTCAGCTTTCTTGAAACCCTGTAAGGAATTATATGCCTGAAATCTCTTATCCTGCAATAGTATATATCGGCGTTTTGCTCAATAAGTGTAGTATAAAGCCCCGGAATCCTGTGAGTAATTGTACGCAAAAACCTGATCCCCTTATTCCATTTTTTTATAGTGATTACTTTTATACCTTCTTTTGTTATGAAATCTTCATTGATGCTGTAGTCAACGACTACCACTTCGTGGCCAGAAGCTGCCAAAGCCCTGGCAATAAATGCAATCTGAAGCTCGCCGCCTCCGGAGGTCTTTCCTCTGAGAGCGCCGGCCACATTACCCCAGAAACAAATTTTCATCTACGAATAAGATTAAATTAAAAATGATTCAACAAGAATTTTGAATACGCAAATCTTCAGATGATCCGCATCTTCCGGTAAAAAGACCGGGTCTTTAAATGTCTTGAAACAAATTTGTCATATTGTACAGGTAAAGTATTAGTATCGATAGTAAGGTATTTATCCATCGGAGTTGTGTGAAGTTCAATAATCCTGTCGGCAATAAATATGAACTTTCTGACTTCAAACTCAAAAGTCTCAAAATCAACGAGAATACCCCATGATATCCTGTTCCACAACATCAGCCTTTTACTGAAAAATGAAAGCGCATTGCCATCTTCATCGTAAAATGAAGGGGTGTTCCTGAAGGAAGGCATTATAAAATTTCCCAGGTTATATGCGATTATCCCGTTCTTGTATTTCTCAACTGGCTGGGGTGCATGTGCATGGGTACCTATTACAATATTCACACCCTCATCAATCAGCCGGTGAGCCTCAATAATATTTTCTTTTGAAGGATACGAAGAATCCGGCAATCCCCAGTGAACATAAGCAACGATCCTGTCAGCATGTTTCTTTGCAAGGTTAATCTTACGGGTAATCTCACATTTATCATTAATAGTCAGGTAATTAAAATCATCGAATTCAACAAGAGGAGCTGTCGATTCATTTACTATTGCCATGAACGCTATTTTCCTGCCTGCAAAATCGACAATTAACGGGTTGTGACTTTCGTTATCGGGGAAATTGATGCCGAAATAATCAGTACCTGTTTCATCAATCTCTTTCAGAGTAGAGAACAAACCTTCCATTCCATAATCAAGGATATGATTGTTCCCCAGGCTTATGCCCAGAAGATTAGTCCCGAATATCTTTTTCAGATGGTTTTCCGAAACACTGAGATTAACCTTGCCGGAAATGGGTTTCCCTTTTCTTGATATAGGACATTCAAGATTAATTACTGTCTTCAGGTTATTATTAAATCTGAAAGGCTTATATGGAACCACATCACCAAGGAATAACAAGGAGGTCTGGTTATTCATCTTATAGGGTTTTGATTTTCAGACATATCTGAGTGACAATTCGGTACCTGTAACGAGCTCATACCTGTGAGCAGCTTCGGTCAGACTTACCGAATGAACCTTGTAAAATGTGAGGAGGGCAAAGAATCCCTCGAGAAGCTCATACAGTTTTTCAACCGCTTCGCTGTCGGCGCGGTAAATAGAGCAATTCGGCATGAGCTCGCTTGAATGAAAGATCATGACTATGTAGGGTAGTTTAAGGTTCATTGCTTCCTTTATCACCTCATCAAGAAGCTGAAGGCTCATCCATGGGAATGGTCTTAACCACAAGGGCTGATACCTGAAAAACATGCTCCTGATAGAGCGCAGTATAAAATTCTTATTTACATTATTGAAATAGAAACCTGTAAACCTGTTATCCTTGTTCAGTGGAAATTTAGTAGGGACTACTGTAACAGGAATCTCGAGCAATGTGCTTCCATTGTGCGTGTAAGTATATGGGAATGGTCGGCTTTCCCTGAAATCCGGACCTCCTTTTAATCCTGGTATTCCTTTAAGAGAAGACCAGTCAATATATGGAGTTATGGAAGAATCGACTACATACTCATTTGCAATAAGTGTTTTCGCCACACTTTCATTAAAGCCATACCTGCCTGACCGGAACGATGTTGGCCTTCTTCCGAATGAGGTGCTAATCTGATCGGTAAGATATCGTAGTTTGTTAAAAAGCAGGTCATCAGGCAATTCACTTGCAAAAGCGTGATTTCTGTCGTTATATCTGTATCCATCCCTGTTCATAAAGGGCGGCGTTGTCCATGAGTGAAGATGAGCTCCGATTTCTGCTTCATCATTTTCGATATATTCACAAAAAATCTCCCTTGCAAACGAGTCTTCACAAACTTCTGATGTAACGAGGTAAGTAGGTTTAATCTGGTACTTGTTACATAGCTCCTGAAATCGCGGTACAAACCGGATGTTTTCCGTTGTCAGCCCCCGGCCATGATCCCATTGATTATCGGCCTCAGTATCTATTGAAAGTATGAAGTTCATATTGTTGATTTATATGGTTAAGCTTTATACAATGAATCAATAAACGGTATCATTCTCTTTGCCTGATAGTTGTAATTGAATATGCTTTCTGTAAGCAATTTTCCGCGTTTCCCTGTCTCTATAGCACGATCATAAGATGTCAGTACCTGATCAATCTTCTCTGCCAGCTTGTCTCTGTTGCCAGGTTCGACAATGTATGCATTGATACCGTCAACGAGGTATTGTGCAATCTCCCCTACATTCACAGTTATTACAGGGCGTCCCGATGCAAGATATTCAGTAAGCTTTGATGGAAATGACGCTTTTGTCTTCACATCATCGGCCCTGACCATCACAAGTATCTCAGAATTGACAATATATTTTACCACTTCCTCGCGTGGCAAGAAATCAAGAAGTATCAGCCTGTTTGATAAACCGAGGCCCTCCGACAGCTTTAACACTTCCATCCTCTGATTATGATATTGAGGCCCTCCGAGAACAAGCCTCAAATTCGGGTATTTTGGCGCAATCCTTGCGAAAGCATGAATAAGATTATCAATATTATCTCTATTGAATGAGAGCATTCCGAAATAACCTATATACGGAAAATCAAGAGGTCTTTCTGTATTAAGGTTAAAGCGCTGGGGATCAACAGTACTTGGAACAAGGAAAAGCCTGTGTTGCTGAACTCCTCTCGCCTTATAAAAGTCAATAAGGAAATGTGAAATACAAAATATGCCGTCCGCGAGAGCCGTTTCGGTACGTAATTTAACAACGCCGAATTTTCTGCTGAATTTGCCTTTCTGATAATTTCTTAACGGGTGCTCGCTAATTTCCTGGATAAGCTTTGAACCTGTCAATGCTGAAAGGAACCATGAAAATAAAAATGTCAGCGGCAAAGCGGTATATACTATTATGGCCCTGATCTTTTCCTGTCTGTTGAGATTTATTACAAGTCTTGTAGCCCTGACAAATTTCATTATCTTCTTCCATGTTCTTACAACGAAATAGTTGCTCCTGGCTGTCTGGCCAAATGGATGATAGTAATTTATCCTGTTGAACTCACCATTTTTGAAATGCGTATAAACATTACCAAAACAAATTATATGTATTCTTTTACCGTTTGCAACAAATCCCTTTGCATAGGTATGTACTCTGTTTGTTGCCGCTTCTCCTTCAGGAAAGGTGAACAGGTCGCCAATAATTACGTATGACATATCAGATCTTAGTTTGCCGTTGATATATTAATGAACCGGATCCCCTTTCAGGTATCACCTCACTGAAGTCAGGTTCAAACAGGGAAAACAGCCAGAAACACATAATGAAAGGAATAAAAATAATCGTGTAGCTTATCGATATTCCAATAATTATAAGAAACAGCAAGAATTTGCCCCTGTACTTGAAGTATCTTGAAAAAAGTATTGAACTTCTTACACTGAAGATCAGAAAAGGAATCAATCCGGCAAGTCCAAATTGAGCCATAAGGTTACCTATTCCGGAAATTGGAGAAATACTTGAACCTGCCTGTTCGACCCAGGATTCGCTTGCATGAGCTGCGATTCCCAGAAACGGGTTGTTTTTAAAATCTATCAGGGTGATTATGAGTGAAGAAAACCTCTGAGGAGTTATGTTTCTTTCTCTCCCTGCAGCCTGGTATACCATTTCATCAAGACTTTCAGGTTCTTTCACAAGCTCAACAATCTTGTCTTTCATGAAGGGAAGTGAAAAGAACAGTATCAATGCAAGGGCAGCCACAGGGAAGAGCAGGACAACTTTTCTGAAATCCCTGTTCATAAGATAAAAAACCATTATAATGGCAAGCAGTACATATCCTGTTGTTGACATTGTCGACAGGATTGCAAGTAATAATACCCAGAATCGATTTTGTGTAGATTTATTCTTTTCAGCAAGGAAGAGGTTAATAAAGATGCCCAGCGCAAGATAACTTGAATAGCTCCCCGGCTCCCATGCGAAACCGCAGTTCCTGGAGATAATATGTTCATTAATAAGGGTTGTTGCGTATGGTTGAATTGAATATACTATCGTACTCAAACCGCCTCCTGATACGAAAGATATTTCTTCCAGAAACGGGATCCGTAAAATAATACCAAAAAGAAAATCATCACCTGTTAGCACCTGGAAACCCCAGATGAAAAGCGACACTGCTGCGAAGTAATAAAGTATTTTTTCGTATATGAGGAAAAAATTAAATTTCAGAACGCTTATTGTAGTGTATGCAATGAAAAAAAGGAAGAAGTAAGTAAGAATGAATGTCGGTCTCAGATCATAGTATTTCAAGGAGACGGCGAGAAAATAAAGAAAAAAGAAAAAAAGAAGCAAAAAGAACCTCGGTGTAAAATACAATTTCCACCTGAAGGCAAGTATCCCGCTTAAAACTACAGGAAGAAGAACTCCAACAGGATTTTCAGTCATCAACTGTGATTCAAAGAATATGATGGATCTGCCTGCATATAGCATCAGCATCAGGACAAAAAAATACTCATAGAAACCAATCCGCCGTTCAGCCAGAGGAACAGTGGAGATCAAAGCGCGTTCATTCATGCAGGTAGTTTTTCAGGGATATCGTTATTGACAGGTTCATTAAGCTTTCTGACAAGACGGCGATAAAACCAGTACATGCATCCAAAGTATGTCACCCCGGAAAGAATTCTTGTCACTGCCGCACCATCCTGTCCGAAGAAAGGTATAAGAGTAAAGTTGCAGATAAAAAGCACTATCCCAACAAGTATAGCGCTGTTGCGTAAAGCTTTCCCCTGTCCGTGGGCGCCGAGAAATCTGTTATAATAATCACCGAGACCATTAAATATAACACCGGCGCTGACTATATAAGTAAGATAAATCACCGGAATAAACTCTTTACCGTAGAAAATCCTTATAAAAGGTCCTACAAGTAAACAGCAAAGAGCAAGAGTTAATATGGATATACCGAAGGTCACTTTCGTCAGTTTCTTTTCAATATTTTTCCGTGATGCAAAATCTTTATAATGAGTAGTCGCTATCACATTTGGAACAAAGTTCAACGGCTCTGCTATAGTCAGAGCAAGACCATAAAACCCAACACCCATATTGTTTACACCAAAATAACTGATAAGCATTCCTGAAAGAGAATTCAGTGCAACATTAAACAAAGTACCTATATAGACATTGAAACCGTATGTTTTGTTGAAATAAAGTATCTCTTTTATTCGCGGCCTGATATTCTTGAAAGAAGGATTTATCTTAAAAATTATATACAGAAAACCTGTAATGTGTGCCGCAAGGAATAATATCCAGATGATTATGAGCCTGTCGCCATGATAATTACCGAAGACAAGATATAATGTAAGAGTTGCTATGAAAAACAATAGCTTTGGATACAATCTGCTTTTTGCCAGAAGGTTTATCCTGTTATCGGCCTGGAACAAAACCTCAAAATAATTCGTAAGGAGAAATATCCATGAAAAAGGAATCAGCATAATAAGTATTGATCTTAAACCTTTTTCAGATATGTTATGATCAACAAAGGCATAGATCAGCAGGAACAGGAACATTATTATGAAAAGCCCCGATAACACAACAAGCATAGAACCATATAATTCACGTATTTTTTCCCTGTCTGATGAAAGTACGATAGCACGGTTCCCAGCCTGGTAAAATCCGAACGTGAACACAACCATTGCAAAGCTGAAAACATAAAAGAGAAATTTATAATCGCCATACGCTTCAGGACCAAGGAACCTCGTCATAAAAATATTCGAAACAATAGAAATCGGAATTGCTATGATATTCACCGCAAATAAGGACGAAACCTGCCTTAGTCTGGGATAATTCATAAACATCCTGTTTATCCAGGCTATGATTGACATTTATCTTGAATTTATTGGTTGACTGTTATTTAGAATGTTTCTAAATAAAACTTTAGAGTAACATTGTTTAGAATACGTCGTTATTAAACTGATGTTCGTCAAAGAAATTAACTAATTCGTCAAATCAATTAACTATAATGAAGAATTTAGCTATAATACTATTTTTAACTTTCTCGACAGTAGCCTCAGCAACTTCATGGTATATTTCACCATCGGGCAATGATAATAATAATGGTTCAATTTCAGCGCCTTTCTTTACTTTAAATAAAGCATGGTCATCAGCCAGGGCAGGGGACATTATTTATGTTAGAGGCGGACTTTACAAATATGATTCAAGACAAAATCTGACAGGTAAAAGCGGAACAGCTTCCGATACTATAAGAATCTGGTCTTATCCCGGCGAACGGCCTGTGTTCACAAAAAGTTCCTCCTTTACAACTCCCTCCTGGCCAGTCTGCCTTATCTATGTGAAAGCCAATTATATTCATATTAAAGGAATAGAGGTAGCCTACTTCACCCAGAAGACTTCTACAATCTGGTATGGCATAGCTGTACAGGGGTCAAACAACAATAAGTTTGAAATGATAAACAGCCATCATAACGGCCATGGCATGGTAATCCGCGATGAATCCAACCATAATCTTGTGCTTAACTGCGATTTTCATGACAATTTCGATCCTCTTACTCAGGGCGATGCCTATGGAAATGCCGATGGTCTTGAGGTCGGGTACCAGAGTTCCTCAATGGAGAACAAGATTGTAGGATGCAGGCTCTGGCACAATTCCGATGATGGCATCGACCTCTGGCAAAATAATGGAAATGTAATCATTGAAAGATGCTGGTCGTGGTACAATGGTTACAGGGAAGACGGAAGAACTGCCGGCGGTGATGGAGGAGGTTTTAAATTCGGGTCAACAACAACTCAGAGTGGTACTGAATTTAAAAGAACCATCAGGAACAGTATAGCTGTTTATAACAGAACCCGCGGCTTCAACCAGAACGGAGCGAAAGTCAAATTCTATTGCTACAACAACATTTCCTGGAAAAATCCTTACGGTTTTGTCTTCTACACCGATAATCTTGCACATGTCTTCAGGAACAATATAGTCTTTGACAACTCAACCGAAAACTGGAACGGCACATTCACAAACTCTGTAAAGGATCATAATTCATACGACGCCGGCCTTCCCTCATCGGGTCCCGTTGCTTCAGCAGCAGATTTCATGAGCCTTGATACAACAGGGATTTCAAAACCCAGAAAATCCAACGGCGCCCTTCCTGATATAAATTTCATGAAATTATTAGCAGGTTCCGACCTAATCGACGCCGGTACTAATGTTGGCATTGCATTCTCAGGTAAAGCACCCGATCTGGGAGCTTACGAATCAGGCTCAGTTTCAACCGCTCCTGCTCCTGTTGTTTTAACATATCAGAATTCATCTGTAAAGAACGCCACACCCTCCGACATTGAAGCTATCTATAATGCTGATATTGCTCAGGCATTTGTCCCCGCAACAACCGATTTTGAGGTGAAAGTAAATAGTGTCACAAGGACAATTAATAAAGTAGCTATATCGGGTAAGAATGTTTTGATTACAATGTCATCACCTGTTGTACATGGAGATGTAGTAACTCTCTCTTACAGGAAACCCGATGTAAATCCTCTCCAGTGTACAGCCGGAACGATCGCCGAATCAATAAGTGAAAAATCAGTATCTAATCTCGTGGAGACTGTTACTCCCGCAGATACAGCCTCTAATAAACCTGATCCGGCTCCTTCCGATACAACACAGACGCAAAAACCACCATTGGCGGGACAGATTGATATTACACCTTCAACAGCTAAAGATTTTATCAGCATAATGAATTTTGACCCGGGCCAATCCGGAGCTGTTCTAAAACTTATTGATTTCTCAGGAAAAACATGCTTTGAAATCAGCCTACCCGATCCTTCACTTATGAAGAAGATCCCGCTTACTCTTGCTGCCGGCTTCTACAAAGCACGGATAGTCACCGGATCCACTATTATTCATAACCAGAAGCTTATCGTGGTCAAATAAATTAAGTTCAAACCTTAAAAATCCATAATCGTGAAAAAAACAATATTTGCTGTTCTCCTGCTATTCATAGCAGCAGTTGTTAATGCAACAAATTACTATGTCGCCCCAAATGGGAATGATAGTAACCCTGGTACAATCAGCCAGCCATGGCTGACATGGCAGAAAGGATTCAGTACTGTCTCTGCAGGAGATGTCCTGTATATCCGCGGGGGTAATTATACAGGTATGTACGGCGATGGTCATGGCGTTAAAATTTCAGGCCGCGACGGAAGCAGTTCATCGAGAATAACTGTCCTGGCTTATCCCGGTGAAACACCTGTACTTGATTGCAGTCCTCTTTCATCCACATCAGGGGTCAATTACGGAATATTGATGAGCAGTTGTGATTACTGGACAATAAAAGGATTGACTCTGAAGAACGTCAGAGAATATAAAAACCTGAGCAAATCTTCAGGCGGATCTCCGACTGCGAGCTGGGAATTAAGTAATTGTACAAACATAACACTCGATCAGTGTATTGTTACAAATTGTGGAAATGGCTTTTCATTGAACGGCACTGTGTACGATATTAAATATATTAACTGCGACTCTTACGGGAACTACGATTATTATGACAATGGCGGTCTCGCAAACGGTTTCAACGGGAATGTCAGAGGAAGCAGCACAATATCTTACGAAGGTTGCAGGGCATGGGCAAACAGTGATGACGGCTGGGACAACTATGGCGGATCAGGCTATATGACTTATAAAAACTGCTGGGCATTCAGGAATGGGAAAGATGTGCCGACGATAGGGAATGGAGATGGCTTCAAACTAGGATATGACGCAAGCTTTACAGAACTACCAAATGACCAGCGAACTTTGTACAACTGCATATCAGCTGACAATTACCTTATGGGATTTGATGAAGGAATGGATCAGCCAACTGGTATGGACATGGCCCTCTATAACTGTATTGCCTATAAGAACAACAGGGATTATGGATTCAGGTTCTACAGAACCGATGGTACAGCGCGCACAACACTTCATAACAATATTTCGTACGGCAATAATGTAAATTACCAGGGAAGGTCAAAGAATATCTCTGATCATAACACATGGGATGCAGGAGCTCCTTCCTTTACTGATTCTGATCTCGCAAATACTGACATGTCACAACTAAAAAGAGCAAGAAAATCAGATGGTTCGCTTCCTGATATAGAATTTGCTCATCTTGCTTCAGGTTCCGATATGATTGATGCTGGCGCCAGTATTGGTCTCCCCTACTCAGGTTCTGCTCCCGATCTTGGAGTTTTTGAAAGCGGAATGGGCGCACCCCCTACGCCGACTCCACCGGTTATCCTGACATACCAGAGCTCTGTCATCAGCAATTCAGCTCCATCACAGGTAGAAATCCTGTACAATCTCAGTATAAATTCAACCCTTGTACCTTCTGCAACCGCATATCAGGTAAAAGTAAACTCTGTTACAAGAACCGTAAATAGCCTTACAATCTCAGACAGGAAGGTTCTGCTTACGCTCTCAGCACCAGTTAAATTTGGAGAAACAGTTACACTTACATATACAAAGCCATCAACCAATCCGCTGCAATGCACATCAGGTACACAGGCTGAATCGATAAGCGCCAAATCAGTTACTAATTCTATTCTTGCTCCAGCCGCACCTGCTTATGTAAGTTCCTCGGTTGAAAATGACACTCCTGACTTATTAAAAATTACATACAACGATAAACTTGCAAACATCACTCCTTCTGCATCGGCATTTGTCGCAACTGTAAACAGAGTAAATGCATCAATCCAGTCGGTTGCTGTTTCAGGAAGCGTTGTAACCCTTAAGCTGCCCTCAAAGCTCACGAGCAGTGATACGATTACAATTGCTTATAACCAGCCTTCAACCAATCCTCTTCAGTCTGAAGCAGGCATAAAGGTCGAAACATTAAGCGTGAAAACGGTCCGGAATAATATTACCGGCATTCCTACCACTACAGACCCTGAGCCGCAACCAGATCCTATAATCAATGATGGAAAGCTCCTTATCTATCCTTTTGTTGCAAAGGATTATGTAAGTATTGCCAATTTTGCTTCAGGAACAGAAACATCTTCACTTAAAATATTCGATTTCTCAGGAAAAATCTGCCAGGAAATAAAACTTGAGAATATTACAGATTCAACAAAAATACCTGTCAGTCTCAAACCCGGGTTTTATATCGCTCAGATAACAACAGGAACGACGATCCAGTTTGTGCAAAAGCTCATTATAACAAAGTAGCAGTATTAACAAGATATCAGGGAAAAGGAAGAAGCAGATGCTTTTTCCTTTTTCCTTATTATCTTTACTCTCATGAAGTTATCAAAACAAATTAAGCTTGTAATTGCTTTTGTAATTTCAGGCTTCCTTTTCATCCTGTTTGCACCCCCCCTGACACGGGAAGTCGCTTATTTCCTTTCAAATACAGAAAAAGTAGATGCCGACATCCTTGTAGTTGAAGGATGGCTTGGATATGACGACCTGAAAACCGCCATTGACGAATTCAATTCAGGTGAATACAAACTCATCATCACTACAGGCATAAAATCAACGACAGACTATTTTAATATCAACACAGACGGTTTTCTCATTTTCAATACCGTACGATATAATTCTGTCCCTGTAAAGAAGATCGGTATAAAGGCAAAAAGTGAGCTTGGAGGTGAAAATTGTGCTCATTTTAACCTTTGGATAAATGATTCAATTGTTGCCGGTTTTGTTGCAGGAAAAAAGAAGCATATATATTCAGTAGATTGGAACGGACCTTCTCCTGATTCGGTTATGATACAATTCGACAATGACCTGATGGGTATATTTGGCGACAGGAATCTGTATGTCAGTGAAATTATTCTGAATGATAAAACAACTATTCCATTCCTGAATAACTCAATATACGATATAGGCAAACTTGATAACAGGCACAGGATTGTCAATAATATGAGATCAAATTCAGAACTGACTGCAAAAAGACTTGTTTCATTGGGTGTCGACTCATCAAAAATAATGGCGATCCCGGGTAACAGAGTCAGGATAAACAGGACTCTCAACAGCGCTCTGGCGCTAAGAAACTGGATCGAAAAAACAGGTCTTAAAGTAAGAGGCATAAATATAATCAGCTCAGGAACTCATTCACGGCGTACAGGGATGACATTCAGAAAGGTTCTTCATCTGAACACAGGTATAATTGCGCTTAATGACAGGAAACATACAGGAGCCGATGGCATCGGATATTTAAAAACTCTAAGGGAATCAATTGCCTTTATCTACTATTCAATAATCCTCATTCCTTACTGATTATTCTATCTTTATAAAATCAACACGCCTGTTTTTTAATTTCTCCGACTCCGGATATTGTGCCGCAACCGGCCTTGACGAACCATAACCTTTTGAAGAAAGCCTTGACCTGCTGATCCCGTTGAGGACAAGATAATCCACAATGCTTTTAGCCTGTTTTTCTGATAGCTGTATTTCAGCGCCTGCCGAACCTGTATTATCGGTATGGGCGGCGACCATGATCTTTAGACCGGGATTTCTTTTAAGCAACAGGATAAGCCTGTCAAGAACAGGAATTGCATCCTTTGATATCGATGTTCCGTTGTTAACAAAATAAAAACTACCTGATAATCCGTACGTCCTTTTGAAATTCCATAATTCAGATTCTGCGGTATCAGCAGGCATGTAAGTGATTATTTTAACATCTCTGAACCCCGATGCAATAGCATCCTTGTAAGAAGGATAAGCCGGCATAAAGTTCATCTGTTCATCAATCAGGAAAGCATATCCCTTTCCCGAACGTATCCTCTTCACATCATATTTTGAAGAAATATCCCTGAAAATGCCATCACTTGCAGAAATTGCATTTGCAGATTCGAAAATCTGTACAGCGAAAACGGCTTTACCTGAAACCTCATCTGCAGCAGAATAGATGTTACTGAAAACAACGTTGTTCGAGACTGCATCTTCTGAAAGGTTTAATTGTATACTGTTATTAACCGCAGCCGTTTTGTTGTTATTACCCCGAACATTTGATTCTATTGGCCTGACAATGCATACTGATCTTTCTTTTCCGGACGTCTTTTCCTTCAGATAAGCCAATAATTTTACAGATGTTCTTCCTTCACCAAAAACATATTTTATACTTTGTCCTTTCCCTGCCGGATTATTATTTATATCCCAGAAGTATGCCGATGCTTCATAATCAGGAATATTAAATGATGCAGAAAGGCTTGTCTCTTTTCCGGTTATAACCGGTTCGGGTGCGATTATCTCAGGGATATCATGGTGAAGAATATTTACATCAATGACTGATTTAAGAAAGACAATTTTCCCGGTTTTCTTATCTGTTATTGATTGTTTTACACTGTATTTTCCCGGCTTTGAATAACAATGCTGTACAATATATCCATTCGTTTTTTGTCCATCTCCGAAATCCCATGTGAACTGTAGTGATAGCGGATCGATATCAATTGATGCATCATCCGGGAAACTTATACAAAAATTATTCTCCCTCTGCTTTTCACAGAAAAGAAATTGTGGCCAGATTGTCCTGAAAGAAAAAATATCGAGATTGCCGTTGCGATCTGATGAAAAGTATCCCTTTCTGACAACTCCGTCAGTAATGAAACCAAAGTCATTCCACTTTGAATTTATTGGAGCATTAAGGTTTACAGGCTCAATCCATGATGTATCTGCAAACTGTGAATAGAAAATATCCTTCCCTCCCTTACCAGGCAGGCTGTCTGATGAAAAGAATATACTTCCATCAATGTTCACAAAAGGATAAGCCTCGTTCCCGGGCGTATTCACGGGTTTGCCCAGGTTGACAGGATTATCCCAGAAGCCATTTTTCCAATCGCTGTAATACAGATCGGACCCCCCATATCCTCCTGGCTTGTCGGATGCAAAAAACAATCTTTTGCCATCAGGTGAAAGGTATGGTGTTGTTATATTCCATGAATTATCGTTAAATCTCATTTCTTTGACATCTGTCCATTCACCATTTTTCAGAACTGATGTAAACAATCCGAGTTTATTCCCTTTCCCTGTAATTTTTTTGTTACTGCCTTCAATAACAAGGTTTCTTGAAAAGTACATTGTGTCACCATTCCTGCTGAATGTTGCGGGGCCGTTGTTAAGGTTCGAATTGACCTGCCCGGGTAAAATCCTGCTTTCCTGCCATTTTGATCCCTGTAATGTATCGGCTTCATAAAGCTTGAAAAACGATTTATTTTCCGGTGTTGAATATGACGAAAATAATCTGGCCTGCCTGTTTGAACAGAATACAATATCACCATTGAAAAAAACAGGTGAAAACTCATCAAAGTCAGGAGAACTGAATGATGCTTTACTTATTATATAGTTTGCCGGCTGCCCCTGAGTATATATAATACCAAAGAAATTCAGGCTGAAGAACAAAAAAAGTCTATGCATACAAAAATCAGAAAATAAGCGGATTCACAACATCGGCCCTGAACCGGAATTCGTACCGGAGCATTATTTCGTGGGAACCATTACTAAACCGCCCTAACCTGTTGAAATCAATGTAGTATGAATATGCTGCTTTGACCTGATTACTTATCGCCAGCTGGACTAAAAACGCCATTGATTGATTACTCCTGTATGAGAGACCAGCCCACATACGGTCTGAGAAACTGAAATGTGCATTTAAGTCAAGCAGAGCTTTTTCCCCTGGCGAAAACGAAATGAGAGCAGAGGGAAGAAAAGAAATATCTTCGTCAAGATCAATTAAGTAGCCCCCATTAAACAGATAATAATACTGATCAGGTTTAATCTCCAGGGAATACCTGTTCTTTTCAATGTTAAAATCATAACCTATAAGCCTTGGAATCGAAAAACCAGCAAAATACTTCTTATCTGTCATGTAAACGCCAAAACTGAAATCGGGCAAAATAAAAGCTTTTGAATCCAGAAGGTAGGCTTCATCACCCGGATCTGTAACAATAAGGTCTGACCACTTTGTATTTGTTGAAAAAAGTCCGGCTTTTAATCCAAAAGAAAGTTCACTTTGTAATAATTTCACCTTATACGAATAATATGTGGAGTAAGAAGTCTCTCTTGTTACGCCTGTTTTATCAGTAATAACAGAGAATCCAAGACTCGCCTTACTATCGTTCAGAGGAGCATCTGCAATCAGCGTAATTGTCTCAGGCGCACCTTTTATCCCTGCCCACTGACGGCGGTAAAATGCAGAAATATCCAATGATCCTCTCTGACCTGTATGTGCCGGATTTATAAGAATGGGATTTAATACATACTGATCAGATACTGGATTAATCTGAGCAGTAGACCTGGCCAGTGAAAACAAAAAAGGTAGTATTAGTATTATAATCCTTAATGATAATTTCATCTTCTTATCACAATAAATCCGCTTCGTTGTTTGCCGTTACCTGTCTTAAGAACATAGAAATAAGTATCCTCTGCTAAAGGATGCCCATTGTAATCCATTCCGTTCCAATCATTCTTAAAATCGCGGCTGCGAAAAACAAGTACTCCCCGTCGGTCAAATACAGTAAGTTCATTAGCCGTAAAGTTTTCAACGCCATCAAGAATGAAGAAATCATTTATTCCATCATTATTAGGTGTAATAAGCGTAGGTGCTGTCAGATCCTTAACGAATATGCTTAATGTATCTGTTGATGAAGGGCAAACCGCATTAGTCACAGTCCAGAGAAACACATTTTCTCCGGCATCAAGATTGCTTATTGTTGTTATTGCAGATGAAGGATTTGTGAATTGTCCGGAGCCTGAATAAACTGACCATAAACCGGTCTCTCCTGGTGCCGGTTCATCCGCCGAGAGAGTTGCTGTAAAAACATAATCCAGTTCCTGATCATATCCTGCATTTGCAGCTGGTATATTTAGAACAGAAACATTGACAGGTTTTATCACGAAACATTGAGCAGCATCTGTTGCCTTAATATAATATTTTCCTGTTGTGGCCACAGCCGGGGACTTAAATTCCAAAGTAGCCGATACATCCAGCCAGTATGATAATGTAAGACCGGCAGTCGATCCTGCAGTTACAGATGGTGAAGTAAGATCAACTGTAGCCGGAGAACAGACAGGCAACGGATCAGTTATAACCAGCGCCGGCGCTCCCGGAATTGCTGGTATAAGAGCAATCGCTCCCTCAGGTGATGTGCAGCCACCCTCGTTTGTGACTATAAAACTATAAGCGCCGGGAATCAATCCGCCGACAACAACAGATGTTCCTGTGCCTGACAGAGATATTCCTCCTGAGATACTTGTGATTGTCCACCTCCCTGTGTCTGGAAGACCTGACAATACTAAGCTCCCTTCAGGTTTCAGACAGGTAGGTGCTGTAACCGCACCGATAACAGGAGCTGCAGGGGTGGGAGGTTGTTGATTTATTACAATGTTTGGTGATAAAGCTGATGTGCATCCGCTGGCGCCGGTAACAGTGAAATTATATGTACCTGGAGCAATACCTTCAACCTTTGCAGTTACACCTGATCCTGTTGTGTTTATTGTACCAGGGTATCTTGTAAGAGTCCATGCTTCTCCTTCAGGCAGACCTGACAGGTTAATAATCCCCGTTGTAACTGTACAGGTCGGCTGGACTATAGCACCAGCCACAGGTGGAGCAGGTATCCTGGGTTGTGGATCTACAGTTACCTGCGAAGATGAAGAGGAACTGCAGCCATTTAATGTGACCGTGAAAGTATAATTCCCGCTTTCAAGTCCCTGAATAATAGCAGTTGTGCCTGTTCCTTCCGTCATTACATTGCCCGGAGATCTTACAATTGTCCATGTTCCTGTTTCCGGCAAACCCGATAATGAAAGATTTCCTGTCGATGTCGTACATGTAGGCTGTGTTACCTGACCCGGAACTGGAGCATCCGGTACTGCATTAACTGTGAGAGTGTATGTTGTAGTAGCCTCATTGCATGGTGAACCGAGAGGATTATTAGAAGTAACTGTTATCCTTACCTGTTTTCCGGCATCAGCTGCCGCAGGAGTATATGTAAATGAAAATGGAGATGTTGTAATAGTAACCGGTGATACTGTTCCTGCTCCATCCTCAGTGATCGACACAGATGTCGCGCTGCCGGAGAATGTATTACCTGTAACAGTTACAGGTGTTGTAGTACATGCTGTCCCTGACTGGCTGCTGAGAGTTACATCCGGCCGGTTTACACAGCCGCAGGCAACCGCAAAAGGATCGCTCGTAACTGTGCATCCATCATTACTTCTTACAGTTATTGTATGATTACCATTACCAATATCCATAAAAGTCCCAGACTGGGTAAAAGGCCTGTCATCGAGCCTGTATTCATATCCATCTGCAACAGGGCTTGTCACAGTAATTACTGCAAACCCGGTTCCAAGGAAACAATCTATCCTGTAAACAGGCGACGATGGAACTGCCGGGGCGGCATTTATTACAACATTTGCCGAAGCTTCTGATCTGCAGCCTTCCTGGCTGACCGTAAAAGTATATGTGCCGGCTGATAAGCCCTGAATTGTTATTGTGGTTCCGGATCCTGAAAGCGAAACATTACCCGGCGATCTCACAAGATTCCATGTACCACCTGCAGGCAGATCATTTAAGACTACCGAACCGGTTGCCAAATCACATGTTGGCTGAGTTATTTCTCCAATTGCCGGGGCAGACGGCGCAGAAGGTTGCGGGTTTATCACAGCACTCTCTGAAGCAGCTGACTCACATCCTCCGCTAGCGACAGTGAAAGTGTAACTTCCGGGATTCAGTCCTGTGACGTGAATTGATCCGGAGTTCCCATTAATTGTCCTGCCTGTCGGGTTTACTGTGATAATCCAGCTTCCTGTGGACGGAAGACCGTGCAGGGCTACGCTTCCTGTTGCTGTGGTACAATCAGGTTGCGTAATCGTTCCAATCTGCGGTGGCGATGGAGCCTCACATTTTGTCCAGGTATAAGCGCTTTCTGTATCATCTGAAACCACATTCCCTGCCTGAGAAGAACCCGGATATATGACGGCGTTAAAACCATTTTTCGGATCTGATTCGGGTGAATTAACAGTTACTTTATATGCAATAGTTATTGCACCGGATGAATTACCGGGAATAACCGATTTTTGAGTACCTGTGTATACGCCGTTCTGGTATGTCCAGTTGTATATCCCGGCAACAGATCCGCCTAAAGCACCTAAAGGATTTGAATTATCAGGAACACCGTTTGATAACGTTATTGTTATTACAACCGGGTTTTCTGATACTATTATATCATCAGTTCCTGAATTACCTGTAATAAAAGATACTGTGCCTGTTCCGTTGGCTTCAACTGTTGAGAGAGGCGCAGGACTCACATCACCAGTATTTACAAAAGGATTGTACTGTCCGCTCAAACTCATTACTAAGAATTCCGGTAAACTAAGAAGTAAGAATAATTTTTTATTGCTTACAGATATCATCCAGATATACAGGTTTTTAATAATTTCCAAAACAGTAATTTCCGTGCTCATCGGAAATGCTTCCGCCCCGTCAGTCACATCACTGTACTAACACCGGGAATCAATTAACGACAGACTAAAAGCAGAGATCCTTCCGGTTATCAAAAATTGTGTAACAAGAGGGTCTTTCTTTTAAACTTTAAAGATTACCAATCTGCAATCTTTATGTGTTATATAATTGTTTTAATCTGTTATATAATTCACACACAATTGATAAACAAGATGTTATATCGAATCAGACCTAATGATTGTTCTGTGGTAGAGTTAGATGCCTGTCAGATATCTGATGGATGGAAAATACAACCAGGAACATGGGTATTCCATGTGTAAATTTTCAACTTTTTGCCTTGCACATACTATTCAATCTGCATAGTTTCTGCGGGTTCCATAACGCCAGACAATTCAATCTCATCTTCATCATATATGAAGGAGTTATCAACTTTATAAAGCTCAAGCTGATTTTCAGTATTTGTGTTCTCATTCACAAGTTCGAGTCCGTATTTTGACAGGCTTTTCTCGAGTGCTGCAGAGGCTTCAGTTGTAAGTTCATCCTGAAACTCCAATTCAGAAGATTCAAATGCTGTTAACTTCAATCCAAGTTTTTTAACCTCCATCAGCACAAATTTCCTGGTACCCTGTGCAACCATATTCCTTATATACACCTTCATTATTCCCCCATTTTTATAATTTGTCCAACATTTCTGGTGATGGATTTCAATATCAGGAATGGAAATAAATCTTCCAATTCACGGTTGTGTGATTCAGGTGATCTAAAAGGGAATTTAAAATTTTGCCCGATAATTATAGTTAATTCCTTCGTTATATACCTTTTATAAAAAACATCCCAATTTATCAGATCAAAATTGAAAGCCAATTTTCATTCCTACTTCATTGATAATCCAGTAAAAATCAATTTGCAATTCACAGGTCAACAACAACTTCTTTATTTCTCCCGGTTTCTTTCATCCTGGTTTCTTTCACCTTGTTTTCCAGTGAAAATTTCACGTAAGAGAGGATAATTTAATCAGCATTTCTCCAGTCCTGACCTGCATTAATACAATTGCATTTTGACTGCTCAAAAGTAGTTATATGAAACTCCTTCAGGGTTAAGGGGCAGTTAAGATTAGATTAAGATTACATGAAGGAGAACAGATGAGAATCTGAATAATGGAGTATCAAAATCAGCCGGATTGCGGCATTATATGTTTTATGTTTTATTCCTCAACACTAAGAGAATAGCCAAATCCTTTTTTTGTATGGATCAGCTTCTTATCAAAGCCTTTATCGATCTTTTTCCTTAGGGAGTTGATATGAACATCAATTACATTTGTTCCTGAGTTAAATGAAAAACCCCATATCTTTTCTGCTATTAGGAAACGATCGTATACCTTTCCCTGATTACTCAGAAGAAGCTCAAGAATTTTGTACTCAGTCGCTGTAAGGTTTACCTCAGTGCCATTTCGTTTTACCTTGCGTGTTATAGAGTCAAGCTCGAGATCTGCAATTTTGAGAACAGGATTGATAATAGCATCACGGTTCCTTCGGTTAAGAGCTTTTACCCTTGCAAGTAATTCCTGGAAACTGAATGGTTTCACAAGATAATCATCTGCGCCGAATTCAAATCCTGTAAGCTTATCCTCGACAGAGTCAAGTGATGTAAGCATTATTATGGGTGTGAGGATATTACTGTTCCGTATTTTTTTACAAAGCTCAAAACCTGAGATCCCCGGAATCACCACATCCAATATCATAACATCATACTTCCTCGTAAGGGCAAGCTTTTCGCCAATTGTGCTATCAAATGCGACATCGACAAAGCAATCATTGCTCTCAAGTCCGATCTTCACAAATGAAGAAATTTTCTGATCGTCTTCAACTAACAGTATCTTCATAGAATATAAAACGAAAGCATTTTTTTAAAGAAACTGTAAAATAACGAAATTTTTGTCAGAAATTATTAAGTAAGCCAATTTAAAAACGTTTTTGTCAAATGAATAAAAGTGCGTGAATGTATCTTTTAAAGCTTCTAATAACGAAACTAATGTAAATTTTTCATGTTTTTTTCTTAACTTTACAGTATACAATTACATATTTGCTTCTTTGAAATCAGGAACATTATTCCTTTTAAAATATTCTGGAATCCTCAATTGACCTTTAATTGCTTAACATGGGAAATACAATCCTTGACTCGATAGATATCCTGATTGTTGAAGATAATCCCGGGGATGCCAGGCTTATTAAAGAGGTGCTTAATGATGATAGGGTATTTAGTTCGCTTTATCTCGTCAATGATGGAGTGGAGGCAATGAGTTTCCTTCATAACGAAGGCAGGTATTCAAAAATGCCCAGGCCCGATCTGATTATCCTTGATCTAAACCTCCCCAAGAAAGACGGGAGGGAGGTGCTGGCTGAAATAAAGAATGATGAGGAACTTAAACACATCCCGGTTGTGATAATGACAATATCGCAGGCTGAAGAAGATATTTTAAGAACATACAAATTACACGCTAATTGCTATATAACAAAATCAATAGACCTGAACGAGTTCATAAAAGTTATTAAATCGATTGAAGACTTCTGGTTTTCAATTGTAAAGCTTCCACCTAAAAACGACCTCAGGAAATGGTAGATAGAATAACCCCGGATCAGCAGTTTGCAGACCAGGTCCTCAAAATCCTGATAATTGAGGATAATCCGGGTGATACAGTTATTATCCGTGAAATTCTCAAGTCATCGGGAGCTGATTTTGTTATAACAAATGTTACATCATTGAAGCAATCATTTGAATTGCTGCAGTCCGCTCCTTTCGACGTCATAATACTCGATCTGGGGTTGCCCGACAGCATGGGCATAAAAACACTCCGTGAATTTCTGAATTTTGAAATTACTTCCCCTGTAATTGTAATGACAGGGCTCGATGACGAGGAAACTGCCCTTGCTTCATTGAGAGAAGGTGCTCAGGATTATCTTGTAAAGAACAGGTTTGACTCAGAGAATATCCTGAGATCCATTAAATATAGTATTGAAAGAAAGAAACTTGAAAATCTTCGGAAGAAAAACAGCCATCAGCTTTCGATTTTGTCTGAGACAACTGCGGCGCTCTTTGAGGGAGATGATATTCTGATGGTTTATAATGTCATGTGTAACAGTATAAGAAAGCTCTTGAAAAAAGCAATTGTAATTTCGCTTGAAATTGAAAAAAACAATTCTTTCAGGATCTCCAACTACGAGTTGCTTGAAAAGAGGACAAAAAAGATCTTTCCTGACATAAATTATAAAAAAATGTCTTTCAGGCTGAAGGATCAGAAAAAGGAATTGACAGGTCTGTTTAAAGAAGGAGTATTGCATTATCTCGACTTTACTAATAACGAAATCTCTGGAGACAGTGAAAATATAGTTAACCTGGGTAAAGTTGCTTCAGCCATCAGAACAAATTTTGTTTATTCAATAGGAATTCTCCGGAAAGAAACAATATATGGCGGTTTACTCATATTCTCAGAAAATCAGATAGAGGAAGACGATAAAAGATATATAGAAAACATGTGCAGCCAGGCTTCGCTGAGCATTCACAGACGGATAATGCAACGAAATCTTGTGCTTAGTGAAGCAAGATATCAACGTCTGGCTGAAGAGCTCGAAGAAAAAATCAGGGACAGAACAGTTGAGCTTGAAGCCGCCAACATTCAGCTCAGAAACAGCGAATCAAAGCTAATGGAACTCAATGCAACAAAAGACAAATTCTTCAATATTGTCGCTCATGATCTGAAAAATCCGTTTACAAGCCTGCTTGGAGCAACCGAGCTGCTATTTCAGAACATCCAGAATATGGATAAAGAAAAAATCAGGAAGCTTGCGCAGATACTTAATGAATCCGCTAAGAGCGGATATGCGATCCTGCTAAATCTTCTTGACTGGTCAAGATCTCAGACAGGAACAATAAGGATGAACCTGCAGCGGATAGATCTGAAAAAAGTCATAGATGAAAACATCAGTGATTTTAAGCTGAACTGTCTAGATAAACAGATCTCGATCTTTTCGGAACTCAATGATAATATCTTAATAACAGTTGACAAGAATATGCTGAATACAGTGCTGAGAAATTTAATCAGTAACGCTATAAAATTTACGCAACGCGGCGGTAATGTGGTTGTATGCGGAGAATTAAAAGAAAGCGAAATTCTTGTATCTGTAAAGGATAATGGCATTGGTATTTCTAAGGAAAACATTGAAAAGATATTCAGGATCGACTCAAAATACTCACGACCGGGTACTGAAAAAGAACTTGGTACAGGGTTAGGTTTGAAGCTTAGCCGTGAATTCGTTGAAAAGCTTGGTGGCCGTATCTGGGTTGAAAGCATTGAAAACCAGGGAAGCAATTTTACATTCTCAATCCCTCTCATTGCCGAGCCAGCCGTCAGGTAAGACTTGCATAATCTACTCATTTTCTGTTCGTTATATACTTATGAAAACTTATCAACAAGTTTTTAACCCTGCCTTTATGGTTTATTAATTTAATCTTAATGCCTGAACAGAGTTTTCATTTTAAGTTAGCTATGTGAAATTTGGTTACAGACAGCCGCATGTTGAAGTCATTTTTTACAGCCTGATTGAAGATTTTGTTTAAATGTGCGATGTCTGATAAAAGCTGAAGTATTAACTAACTAAAAACCACCTATTTTGAAGCTGTACATTAAGAATATGGTATGCGACCGTTGTAAACTGACGGTAAGGACAGAAATAGAGAAACTGGGGCTTCATTATAACTATATCGATTATGGTGAGGCTGAGATAAGGGAAAACCTGACTGAAGAAAAGAAAGATTTGCTGAATGCAGCTTTAAAGAAAACGGGGCTCGAACTGATGGATGACAAGAAAAGCATGATAATCGAGAAGATCAAGCTTACAATTGTCAATCTCGTTCATTACTCTGAAGAACCTTTGAAGAAGAATCTTTCGGATTACCTGAGCGAAAAGCTTAAGTATGATTATACATATCTCGCAAATCTCTTCTCTGAGGTTCAGGGTACAACAATAGAAAAATTCTTTATTCTTCATAAGATCGAAAAAGTAAAGGAGCTTCTGGTTTACGATGAGCTGAATCTGAAAGAAATAGCTTTTAAACTGCATTACAGCAGCGTCGCACATCTGTCAACACAGTTTAAGAAACAAACAGGGTATACGCCTTCACATTTCAAACACCTGAAACATAAAAAGCGTATTCCACTTGAATGCGTCTGACAATCTATAAAACAGCACATTAGAGCAATCCGAGTGTGAAATATGTAACTTATTAAGTTTTATGTGTAACACGTAACTTTCCAAAGAATCCAATCTTTGTATCTAAATTGTTCGGTTAGTTTCTGTTTAAATTAAACTAATAAAAATAAAACCATGGGAAACTTGCTTTATGTGATCGCCGTTATTCTGGTCATAGCCTGGCTTGTCGGTCTGGTCGGATTTCATGCCGGGGGAATCATTCATATTCTTCTTGTTATCGCGATTATCGCTGTTCTTTTAAGGATAATATCAGGGAGAGGTGTCTGAGGCCGGTAATTCGGCATTTTTTAAAAAATCAATTAACAATAAAAAAAATACAATTATGAGCTCAGGAAAGTTAATTTTAGGTGTGCTGGCTGGTGTGGCCGTAGGCGCTGCTCTTGGAATTTTATTCGCACCCGATAAGGGTTCTGAAACAAGAAAGAAAATTGTTGAAGCCGGAGAAGACTATGTAGATTCCGTAAAAGAAAAATTCAACCAGGTTGTTGACAGCATGAATGAGAAATTTGAAAAAGTAAAAGATGATGTCGAGAAGGGTGTGTCAGGAGCAAAAAAAGCAAAAAAAGACATTGAATCAGCTATGATCTGATTTTTTATTCCTGTAAAACATTACCGCTAATAAAAACCATTTTATGGAGGAAAAAAGCAGTTTTGAAACTCTTCTCGAAAGAGCCGAGGATTATACAAGGACAAGCATCGAACTGATAAAGCTTAAAGCTGTCGACAAGATCTCTGATGGCGCTTCATCAGCTGCATCGAAAATAGTTGCAATGTTCTTCTTTTTCTTTTTCTTTCTGATGCTGTCTGTCGGACTGTCTTTATGGATTGGCGATTTGCTTGGTAAAATATGGTATGGCTTCATGGTTATTGCAGGCTTGTATGGTATTTTATGGGCGGTACTGTTTTTCGTAAGACATAACTGGCTTAAAAAAATGGTCGGAAACAGTATTATAAAACAAATGCTAAATTGACTCATGCAGCAAAAAATCAATAACTCCGAAGAACTTAAAGAGGCAATCCGGCTGCTCGAAGACAAGAGGAAGGCTGAAAAAGAATTGCTTGGGTCAGAATTCGAGGTTGCAAAAGAAAAACTGAAACCATCTAATGTAGTCAGGACAACTTTTAACCAGGTATTTACGGGACCTAACCTGATCAGAACAGCAATGATTGGAACAGTAGGACTTACAGCAGGGTATATAACAAAGAAATACTTTCAGGGTCTCACCGGCCGGCTGCTGAGAAGGATGCTGGGAAAAGTTATGTACTGATAATTCAGCCATCAGTCAACTTTCTTATCAACATTATTGAACATGAATGCATTTTCAGGATTATTTACTTTCTGAAAATGCTTTTTTTCTTAAAGAGTCTTCCTCCAACTTAGAATCATTCGCAACATCCAATTGATTCTTATGCGAACCATGCTTATCGTCATATTGATTTTCACCTGTAACTTTCTATCCGCCCAGGAGGAAAAGCATGTTCGCGATTCAACTATAATGAATGAAGATTCAACTAAATATAATTCAATTGACAGATCGTCTGAAAGGAATATTGAGGATTCAACTAGATATATGAAAATTGAAAAGATCAGCAGAAGGACAAGGGTGGGTCAGGCTGTTTATAACCTTCTTTTCAGGAAGCTTCAGAAAGAATCTCATCCCCGGTTTTCTGCAAACCAGATGATTGAAGACAGGAATCACAGGACAGGGCAGGGAAAAGTAATACGAAATATAGATATTCTGACAATGGATCCCTTTGGCTATAATATAAGGGATACTTCTATCCATCCAAAAACAATGCTCTTTAATTCAGGAAATTATCTTCATTCAAAAACGAAAGCATCAGTAATTAAGAACCTGCTCCTGTTCAGTGAGAACGAACGTTATGACTCTACTCTTGTCAAAGAATCTGAAAGACTTATCCGTTCGCAGGTATATATAAGGGATGTATATCTCGAAACAGTCCGTGCAAAACGCGATTCAGTTGATATTCATATCAGGGTTCTTGATGTCTGGAGCCTCCTTCCCACTGTAAGAATTAGCAGCTCGGAAACCGGATTCGGTATGAGAGATCTGAATTTTGCAGGGAGCGGGACCAACCTGCATTTTACAACCCGATGGAAGAACGGAGATGCAGGAAATGTAACATATATCAGCTACCTGATGCCAAACATTAGGAACACATACACAAGCCTGAATATACAGTATCTGTTCTCACCCAACAGGAACCTTCTTAAAATCCATGATTTCCAGGATTATTTTTATACGCCTGTAAGCTACAATCCACAATACATGTTTTCGCGAAACAGGAACATCCTTAAAAGCATTGAGATCAACAGACCATTCTATTCACCCGGTACACGCTGGGCCGGAGGAGTTTTTCTTGGACAGATTTTAACTACCCAGAGCTATCTTTTCTCTGACACAGTCCGATTTCTTTCAGAAAGAACGAACATAACAGATATCTGGCTTGGCCGGTCATGGCGGATCTTCAGGAATAATGATGATGATAGAATAACAAGTCTCGTCCTGTCGGGCAGGTTTGTCCATACGCGCGATCCTTCAAGGACCCCGGAAGCTGTAAATGCCGACTTATTCAATACGCACAATTACTATTTCGGCGCTCTCAGCATAACATCAAGAAAATATTTTCGCGACAGGTATATTTTCAACTACGGTAAAACAGAGGATGTTCCGGCAGGCAAAATTGCCGGCATAACACTTGGTAAAGAATATCAGCTGAACAGCAGGTTCTATATCGGGCTTAATGCAGGCACGGGAACATATTACAGGTTCGGCTATCTGGGTGCACATCTCTCTTATGGCACCTTCGTGGATCTGACAGGATTCCACCAGGGAATACTGACAGGAAGAATGACATTTTTCACAAGGCTGCTGACAATAGGCGACTGGAAACTCAGGCAATTTATAACACCATCTTTTGTATTTGGAATAAACAAATCACCCGTAGATAATCAACCGCTAAGAATAGGCATAAAAGGTTTTGAATCAATAGAATCACTTACATCCGGACTCACAGTAATATCTCTCCAGACACAAAGCTATTCACCATTGAATATCGGCGGCTTTCACTTCGGACCTTTCATTTATATGCACATTGGGATCCTCGGAGAAGAACCTGCCGGACATAAAGGCCGGGTCTATTCTTTACTGGGCCTTGGCCTGCTTGTTAAAAATGATTTTCTGATGTTCAATACATTCCAGATCTCTCTGTCATTTTACCCGTACGTACCTGAAAACAGATATAATCTTTTCAAAGCAAATGCTTATAAAACGACTGATTTCGGCTTCAGGGATTTTGAAGTTTCAAAACCCGGGATTGTCGAATAGGCATATAACGATGAAGCCTTTTGTTACCTAAACATAATTTCAGGTTCATTGTTGATAAATTCACAGACAAACAAGCTTTGAAATGTATATCGATTATTACAAAGTTCTTGGAGTAGAAAGGAATGCAAGTCAGAAAGACATAAAAAGCGCCTACAGGAAACTTGCCAGAAAATATCATCCTGATCTTAATCCTAATAATCCAGACGCAAAGAAGAGTTTTCAGCAGATCAATGAAGCTCATGAAGTACTGAGCGATCCTGACAAAAGAAAAAAGTACGACCAGTATGGAAAAGACTGGCAGCATGCTGAAGAGTATCAAAATGCAGGTCAGCAATATCAGAACCGGCAGCATAATTATGGTACAGGCAGAAACTTTACCGGAATGGAGAATGATGGAGGATTTTCAGATTTCTTTGAATCTCTTTTTGGTGAAGGCTTTACGAGAAATTTCAGTAACCGTAGAAACACGAGGTCAGGATTCAGGGGAGAAGATTATAATGCTGAATTAAAACTTAGTCTTACAGATGCTTTTGAAACGAGAAAACAAGAGCTTGAAATTAATGGTAAAAAAATCCGCATCACGATACCTGCAGGTATTGAAAACGGACAGACAATCAAAATAGCCGGACATGGGGGCAAGGGAATAAACGGGGGCCCAAACGGTGATCTTTATATCAGATTCTCAATTGCTAATGACCCGAAGTTCAAAAGGATCAAGCATGACCTTTATACAATGCTTGAGATTGATCTTTATACAGCAGTTCTGGGAGGGGAGATTATTTTTGAGACATTAAATGGGAAAATCAAGCTCAGAGTGCCCCCGGAGACACAGAACGGCACGAAAATTAAGCTCAGGGGCAAAGGTTTTCCTGTATATAAAAGAGAAGGAGAATATGGCGATCTCTATGTTACTTATGTTGTTAAAATTCCTGTAAATCTTACAGAGAAAGAAAAAGAATTATTCAGAGAACTATCTGCAATCAGCAATAATCAGGCAGTGAAATGAAAAGAGAGAACTACATAGCTGCAGAGAAGTTTTGCGCAGGATATAACATAGAAATCTCATTCCTTGAAAAACTTTCCGAAAACGGACTTATTCACCTTGGAAAATCTGAAGGTGTATTATATATTGAAGAGGAACAGCTTTCTTCAATAGAAAGAATATTAAGATTGTATTTCGATCTGGGAATCAATCTTGAAGGAATTGAAACCATACTCGATCTCCTTGAACGAACAAGACTTTTGGAAGAGGAGATAGATCTTCTCAGGAACAGGCTCCGCCTTTATGAAAATATCTAAAGGTGTTTTTGTTAGCAATCTGCTTCTCAATATATTACACGAAAAGAATCTTAATTCCGCCTTAACTTCATCTTAATTCATACTTAATGCCCCAGCATGTTATTTGCCATATTTTTGAGATGTAGTTAAACAGTTTTACTGAGATTGATCTTTGATTAAACAGGTAAAGCAATAATAAAAAAAGGAATAAAGATGAAAGTATCAGTTAAAAATATGGTTTCAGGCAGGTGCATACTTGTAGTCAAAGCCGCATTGGAAGAATTAAGTATATCTTATGATTATGTTGAGCTGGGTGAGATTGAAACAAAAGAAAACCTGAATGATGAAGAGCTCAAAAGGCTTGATGATTACCTCAGACCCCTTGGCCTTGAAATAAGGGAGAACAAGAAATTCCAGATAGTTGCCAGAATCAAATCGGCTATTGATGAGCTTGTTCACAGCTCCGACGACCAAATGAAGATGGCGCTTTCGGATTACCTTAGCCGGAAACTGAATTACAACTGTACTTACCTTTCGAATCTGTTTTCCGAACTCACAGGTATCTCCGTTGAAAAATACTTCATTGCAAAGAAGATTGAACATGTAAAAGACTTGCTTGTTAATGAAAATCTCAATCTTAAGGAGATTTCATACTTAACAAATTACAGCAGCGTTGCTCATCTTTCATATCAATTCAAGAAAATGACAGGATTTGCTCCTTCAGAATTCCGGATGATGGTTTCCAAAAACGAGATGTCACTGCATGAGGCAGCCTATTAGTAATAATTTTCCGGGTATTGGATGAAACAATACTTCAGTAACGGGACACTGGATCTCCTTATTCAAACTGCAATATTATTTGCAGTATTTGCAGTAATATACTTTATTTACAGGTACGCTGTAATCCTCGCAGGAAAACAGGTTCTTAAAACCCGTGGCACTCTCGATGACTATATTGTTAAGCTTTTCCGCGGACCGTTGTTATGGTTGATTTACTGGTTCGTATTAAATATATTCGTCAGACTGTTTTACAGGGAAGTTTCATTCTATCCTGTACTTACAAAAATCACAAACCTCTGGCTTATTTTCAGCCTTGCATTGATATCTGCAAGGTTTGTATCGCTTGCAGCATACTATCTTCAATCAAGATATGATCTTGCTAACGTTGATAAGCTAAGGGCCAGGAAAAGTCTTACACAGGTTAAAGTCTTCAGGGCTATTGCAATAACAATCATCAGCATAATAGCAATTGGAGCTGCATTGATGACATTTGAACAGGCAAGAAAAGTTGGAATAAGCGTGCTTACATCAGCAGGCATTATGGGGATAATTGTAGGATTTGCCGCCCAGAAAAGCCTCGGAATGATACTTGCCGGCATTCAGCTTGCAATTACACAGCCAATAAGGATCGACGATATTGTTATAGTTGAAGGTGAATTCGGAAGAATAGAAGAAATTCAACTAACTTATGTCGTCGTTCAGATATGGGATGAGAGGCGGCTGATACTGCCTGTTACCTGGTTCCTTGATAAACCTTTTCAGAATCTTACAAGATCCGATTCAAGCACAACAGGAACTATTTTCCTGTATGTTGATTATGGTTTCCCTGTCGACAGATTAAGAGAGATACTCCCGGGAATATTGAATGAAAACAGGAACTGGGATGGAAGAACCGCAAATATTCAGGTAACAAATACAACCGACAGGTACAAGGAAATCAGGATTTTGCTCAGCAGCTCGGACTCCGGGAAAAACTGGGATCTCAGAACCTCTGTAAGAGAAAGACTGATTGACTATATAAATGCAAATTATCCAGAATCATTTGCAAAGATAAGAATAAGACAGATGAGCGATGTCACATCATGAACAATCAGCCTGAAAAATGAAAATAGGAATAGCGACAGATCATGGAGGCTTTGAGCTGAAAAAATATCTTGAAAAGGAATTATCCTCCGCCGGTCATGAGATTATTAATTTCGGTAATGAGGTTCTTGAAAAGGATGACGATTATCCCGACTTTGTTATTCCGCTTGCAAGATCTGTATCTTCCGGTTTTGTAGAAAGAGGGATTGCAGTTTGCGGAAGCGGAGTCGGCGCTTGTATCGCAGCTAATAAGGTTAGCGGCGTCAGAGCATGTCTTGTTTGTGATACATTCTCGGCCCACCAGGGTGTTGAAGATGACAAAATGAACCTTATATGCCTTGGCGGAAGAATCACAGGCAGTCATCTTGCCTGGGAGATCGTCAGAACATTTATTTCAGCGGAGTTTTCAGGTGAAGAAAGGCATTCCCGCAGAATTTCAAAGATTAAAGGACTCGAATCAGCTTAATATCCTGCATGTGTGAAAAATGTAATACATAATTGAAATCGTGTAAGGATTCAGACTTGCAGGGATTATATTTTTGCTTGTGTAATTCGGGGTTTTGACCCGGATTGCTGCATGAATAACAGAATATGTCCTGAAAAGATGAGTAATCCCGGATCTGAAAGCAATTCAAGAAAATCAATTATACCGCATGGTAATGATTCTTTTTCAAATGTTAACGAAATTCTGCGTAATGAAATCGAAGAAATAATCGGTTTCGTTGCAGATAAAAGATCTATCCCTGCCCTGATTAATCTTCTTGATGATCAGGATGTTGATATCCGGTGGATCGCTGCGGAAAGCCTTATAAGAATTGGACGGATAAGTATAATTCCATTGTTAAATAAGCTAAAGGGAGGAAAAAAGTTTTCCTATCCGGGGAAAGCAAATTATGTTCTCCAGTGTCTTTTGACAAAAGCTGAAAAGAAATCACTTCAACCTCTCCTTTCAGATCTCACAGGTAATTTTGAGAAGATTAGCCTGCATGAATTTGAAACATCTGTAATGAAACTTAAAAGTAATTTCGGATATATAAATTGAGACTTTGAAACATCAATCAGTATAAATGCAATGAAAACTTATCAGAAAACCAGGGAAAAACACAATGAAGACACAGATGATCTTCCCGGTTACCCTGAATACGAAAAAGAAGACGATATATATAATAAAGCAAAGGAGGAAGACGAGATAGACCCGGAGAATATTTACAGCAGAAAGGAATCCAATTTTGAAGATACATCGCTTGCTGATGATCTTGACATTCCGGGTAGTGAACTCGATGATGATTCCGAGGAAACTGGCAATGAAGATGAGGAAAACAACTATTACAGCCTGAGCGACAACGACGATCTTGAGGATCTCATCTGAGTGAATATTTTGTAATCAACGTTCCTTCTTCATTTGCCCTGACAACATCAATCAGCCTGAGCCTGAGATCAAGATCACTTTCGGCAATCAGATTGAACCCTCTTCCGAAGAGCCTCGGTTCTATTGTAAGCCATAATTCATCTATAAGGGAATCCTTCAGGAAGGAGGTTGCCAACAAGGAGCCACCAACAACAGTCATTATCTCGGTCGGGGTATCTCTATACTCAGACACAAGCCTGGATGGTGATTTATCCGAAAACTCAAGTTGACCCGGAACCGCTATATCACTGTAGGTTTCAGGTTCTTTTGTCATAACAATAATGAGCCTCGTTTGTGAGGGTCTGATAATATTCGAATTCCAGGTATTACTACCCAGTACAATAAGGCTCGAATCCTTCCATATCCTGCTGTAATGCTCCTGGTCGCTTTTTGAAGACCAGTGACGCACCTCAGGATCAGATCCCTTTGTTATCTTACCGTTGATTGTTGAGACAAGAACAAGAACAACTTTCATACAATCTGCCCACTAAGATAATTCTGAATGCCCATCTGGTTTATCTGGGTAAGCTGAGCTTCAAGCCAGTCTGCGTGCTTTTCTTCTTCAACTATAATGCTGTCGAGCAGCTCTTTCGTACCGCTATCATTCAATTCAGTCGAAAGTTTTATTCCCCCATTATACATTTTCACACAACGCTCCTCGGCAGTAAGGTCATTCTTCAGCTGGTTCTCCAGGACTGAGCCAATGCTCACCCGGTTTAATTCACTTACGATGGGAATACCTTCAAGAAAAAGTATCCTTTGTATAAGCTTTTCCGCATGTTTCATCTCATCGATTGCCCTTTTTTCAACAAGTTTATGAAGCTTTTCATATCCCCAGTTATCACACATTTCAGCATGTACAAAATACTGGTTGATTGCAGTAAGCTCATCTCTCAGAAGTTCGTTCAGATTTTCAATGATTCTTTCGTGACCTTTCATGTTCGTTGAGTTTTAGTATTTAACATGCAAGAAAAGAAAATCATTTAGCACACGATTTACATAATTCCCTTTTAGTGTTATATAATTCACACAAGAAATTAAAGCTGTCACAGTAAAGCCATGTAAATGATTTACAGGCTTTTTACTTCGTTAACAAGATTCTGTAGAGTTGTTTTTGCATCACCGAAAAGCATACGGCATTTATCGTTATAAAAGAGAAGATTCTCAATTGCAGCATACCCCTTCCCCATTCCTCTTTTCATAACGATTATATTCCTGGCTTCCCGGGCTCTTATTATTGGCATTCCATAAATAGGGCTTGAAGGATCATCTTCTGCAGCAGGATTAACGACATCGTTTGCACCAATTACAACAACAACGTCAGTATTTGGCATGTCGGGATTTATTTCATCACTTTCAATAAGCTGTTCATAAGGAACATCGGCTTCGGCAAGAAGGACATTCATGTGCCCCGGCATTCTTCCTGCAACCGGGTGAATGGCATATTTCACCTCAACTCCTTTTGAATCGAGAAGCTTATCAAGCTCATGACAGATATGCTGAGCCTGGGCGACTGCAAGTCCGTAACCGGGTACAATAACTACTTTTCTTGAAAAGCTGAGAAGAACAGCCGCATCACTCAGGGTTATCTCCTTAATTGATCCTGAAACAGAAACATTGGAGGCTTCAGAGCCACCGAAGACGCCAACAATCACATTGAGCAACGAGCGATTCATTGCCTTACACATGAGTATTGTAAGAATTGTACCTGCCGAACCAACTAGTATGCCTCCCGTCAGCATAGCCTGGTTTGAATAAAGAAAACCACCCATAGCAGCGGCAACTCCTGTAAAGGAGTTTAGAAGCGAAATGACAACAGGCATATCTGCTCCGCCAATAGGCATTACAAAAAGAACTCCGTAAAGAGCTGATATAGCTAGTAATATGTACAAAAATGAAGATGCTTCAGATGCCGAGCTTACGTCACGGGTCATTATAAAACCAATGAATCCTGCAATAAAAACAAGAATTGAGAGATTTACATATTTCATTGCGCTTACCCTCAGATCTCCTATTTTGCCATCGAGTTTTCCGAATGCTATCATGCTCCCTGCGAATGAAACCGTGCCAATTACAAGGCCAATCAGAATCGCCAGTACATAGCCATTAGCCATTCCGGAATTTTCGATTATTTCAGGGTTCACATGAGGAAATTCCATTAATGAAATTAATGCTGCGGCCGCTCCCCCCATTCCGTTAAAAAAAGATACGAGCTGTGGCATTGCCGTCATCTTCACTCTTTTAGCGATTATCCAGCCTATTACAGTTCCTGCTCCAATTGCAATCAGAATAAGACCTATGTTATGTATCGGTTCGCCATTTTTCCTGTGAAAAAGTACTGTTGCGATTATAGCCAATATCATACCTGTAGCTGCAAATAAGTTCCCTCTTCTGGCAGTAAGAGGATGGCTCAGCATTTTAAGTCCGATAATAAATAAAACTGAAGCGATTATGTATGTTATTTCAAGGATGGGGATTCCGTATGTCAAATCACTAACTTCGTTCATAGGTCATTTATTAGATATACCGTGCTACTTTTTCCGTTTAAACATTTCCAGCATCCTGTCTGTGACAACAAAGCCCCCTACAACATTCAGAGTGCCAAGAACAACAGCAAGAAATCCCAGTATCATCGATACTGTAGTATCAGCATGTCCCAGGACGATTATTGCGCCTATTATAACAACCCCATGAATTGCATTTGCTCCCGACATCAGAGGTGTATGAAGAATTGCAGGCACATGACTAATGACTTCTATTCCAAGAAAAATGGAAAGGATAACAAGGAATATCATCTCCCTGTTAGTATGAATGAACTGAAGTATGTTTTCCATTGAAGTGTATTATAGATTTAGCATCTGTTTTAGTCTCTGACTTACATATTCCATTTTATGTACAGCTACGGTACCAATAATAATATCATCAGACATATTAAAGTTCAGACCGCCGTTTTTATCTACAATGATCTTAAGAAGGTTAATAATATTGCTTCCGAACATTCTGCTTGCATCTGTTGGCATATCAGATGCATAATCCGTTTCGCCAATAATATGTATTCCTTTTACAATTTTGTTTTTCCTGTACTCTGTAAGTTCACAGTTTCCACCTGTAGAAGCTGCAATATCAACAATAACAGAACCTGCTTTCATCAGACCAACTGTACCCGCATCTATGAGCACCGGCGCTTTTTTCCCTGGAATCTGCGCAGTACATATTACAACATCTGATATTGCAACATGTTCCTGTATTAGTGATTGTTGTTTCCTCCTGAATTCCTCATTCTGTTCAACCGCGTAACCACCTGCTGAGGCTTCTTCCCTTGCACCTTCGACTTCAATAAATCTTCCGCCGAGGCTTTTCACCTCTTCCCTGACAGCTGATCTTACATCAAATACTTCAACAACAGCCCCTAATTTTCTGGCAACAGCAATAGCCTGTAATCCTGCCACTCCTGCCCCCAGGATGAGCACCCTGGCAGGCTTTATAGTACCTGATGCCGACATAAACATCGGAAAAAATCTTGGCAGGATGGAAGCGGCATCGATCACAGCCTTGTAGCCGGCAACAGTAGCCATCGAAGACAAAACATCCATTGCCTGGGCGCGTGTTGTTCTCGGAACAAGATCAAGCGCCATAACAGTTAATCCTTTTTGTCTTGCCTTTTCAAGCCACTGACTGTTTTCAACAGGATTAACAATACAACATAATACCTGACCGGCTCTGAATGCACCAATAGAATCGTCAACCGGAGGTAGTACAGATAAAAGAATGTCAGATCTTGTGATCACTTCCTCTCTTCGAGCCAATATGGCGCCGGCTTTAATATAATCATCATCAGAAGTAAAAGAATTTTCACCTGTATGATTCTCGACTATTACTTCCGCGCCAAGCTTTCTTAATGATAATACTTCACCCGGAAGTAGGGCTACTCTTCTTTCACTTCCTGATTCTTTAAGTATGCCAGCTATCATGTATACAAACTATTTATTGAAGAAGTTTCTCAGCCAGAAATTATATTCCTCATTCCGTACATGTGCAGCTTTGGCTCCTCCCCATCCATGTCTTCCCCCGGGGTACAACATAAATTCAAATCTCTTTCCGTTATCCTCCAGTTTTGATATTAGCCAGATTGAATTCTGCAGGTGAACATTATCGTCAACATCTCCATGTGTTATGTACAGTTTGCCTTTATAGGCGTCAACAAAGCCGAGGGTTGATGAACTTCTGTAACCTTCAGGATTTTCGGCCGGGGTATCCATAAACCTTTCCGTGTATATATTATCGTAAAGTCGCCAGTCTGTAACTGATGATCCGGCAAAACCGTGCGTCCAGAAACCTGCACCGCTTGTCAGGGCCATACACGTCATATAGCCCCCGTACGAACTGCCTGTAATTCCGATCTTTGATGAGTCGACCCAGGGCCGTTTACGAAGCCATTTAACCGCATCTTCATAATCGAGAATTTCCCATTTCCCGAGATTCCTGTAAAGGTAATCGTTGCCTCTTTTCCCAAAATGTCCCGATCCCCTGTGATCAACCCTGAATTGGATTATCCCATTCCGTGCATACCATGCCGGATAGCTTCCCGACCACCTGTTATTGACATTCTTCGAATCAGGCCCGCCATAAATAGTGAAAACTACAGGATACCTTTTCGTTGAATCAAAGCCGGCCGGAAAGGTAACAGTAGCAGGCATATTAAAAAGTCCGTCAGAAGTCTTGATTCTGAAATAATCTGTCGTTACACCTTCATCGGCAATCGCCGGCCTGTAAATTTCCCTTATGACTCTGCCTCTTTTATCATAAGCTATCATTGAACCGGGATCATTGAAGCTGCTCCACGTATCGATAAAATAGTTACCTGAAGGGGAGATATCCACAGAGTGACTGCCTGCGCCGTGTGTGATCTGAAGCAGATTCTTGCCATCAAGAGATACACGGTATGCATGCATATTGGTTGATTCCTCGCCTGTCGCTGAAAAATAAACGAGCTTTTTATCCTCATCTACCCTGTCGATTGAATTGACTCTGAATTTGAAATCCGTAAGCCGTGAAATCAATCGGCCGTCCCAGCCATAATAGTACAGGTTTTCCCAGCCATCAACATAACTCCTTAATATATAACCTGTTCCATTATTCATCACATAAATATCCTCATGAAAGTCAAGCCATGTTTTATATTTTTCTTCATAGATCTGTCTGAAATCACCTGTCAGTGGATTTGCAAGGATAATCTGTAAAATATCCTGATCCCGGTTGACAATCTGTATAGCAAGTGACTTGCCGTCTGGCGTCCAGAAAGGCCAGGCAATGTACTGGTCGACATTGTCATCTGTTTTTATCCATGTCGTTTTTGCAGTTTTCACATCCGCAACACCCATTTTAACTCTGGGATTCGGATCTCCTGGTTTGGGGTAGGGAGTGATTTCAAGCTTGCCATGTATGCCATCTGCCTCATCGAGACGGTTAAGAGTAAAAACAGGCACTTCAGTTTCATCCGTCCTCAGATAAGCAACCTTATTCCCGTCGGGAGACCACCAGAAGGCTGAATAATGACTTGAGCGGCCAAGTATCTCTTCCATATAAACCCATGAAGAATACCCGTTATAAATTCTGTCAGTCGCATCTGTTGTAAGTCGCGTCTCAATTCCCGATTCCAGATCGTAAACATACAAATCTTTGTTTTTCGTATAAGCTATCCTGGAGCCATCGGGGGAGAAACAGGGATTGACTTCCTGATCGTTGTCATTAGTCAGTCTTGTAAAATTCTTTGTCCCCAGCCTGAAATAATACAGATCATTGTTTTTAATTATGACGGCGCTCTTTATATCTGTGCTAACAGCATCATATACAGATAATTTTGCACCTTCAGGCAGTGAATCAGCAAGAATTTCCCTCTCTGTCTTCGGAGCAGTAATTTCAACAGACTTACCGGTTCTGATATCTTCATTCCTGAAAACAGCCTTTTTTTCGGGACTGAATGTCTTGATAATGAAATGAGAATCATCTGTCCAACCTTCTATTGATGTCTGGTTTGCACTGCCCGGGATCTGAGCAAAAGTGACTATATTAATACAACAAAAAAAAGTAACAATCATTGAAATTCTCAGTAGCATGTAATGTCTCATAAGGATTTTCTTCATTTATTTCGTTAATAACAAAAATAGCAATTTTAAGTCTTCTCCTGTTCTTGTTCTTTATCGGACTATACATTTCTCATGTACTTTTTCAGCACAACTATAAAAATGAGATGAACCATAATTAGGAATTTTTAACATTGATAAATGTTAAAGCTTCGTATATGTGTCTTATTTACTGGCTATTAAAAGTCTTAATTTAGAAAGAATATAAAATACTGTTATTTTATTAACATTGTTAATTATTTAACAGTATTAATTATATATTTGCACCGGCTAATAAAATTAAAGTATTAAAGTTTACAGTTAACTATTGCACAGAATATTTATATGTCAATGACCATCAAAGATATAAGCGAGAGAATTGAAGGGCATATAATCTGCTGCGAAGACAAAGAGAGCTTTAAGGTTGAGTATGCTTTTTCATCGGACCTGATGAGCGATGTTCTTACAGTTGAAAAGGAAAACATGGTTCTTATAACCGGTCTCACAAATCTTCAGACTGTACGTACATCAGAAATGTCTGACATCAATTGTATCATTATTGCAAGGGATAAGAAAGTCAACAGTGACATAATATCACTTGCAAAAGAAAACAATATTGTTCTCATTGAAAGTCCTTATTCTGTTTACAGGATCTCCGGTGAACTTTATAAGGCGGGAATAAAGCCGATATTCTGAGATGTTATTAAAACACAACATAGCAGGCGGTGATTTTGCAAATGCAGGAAATATTGCGAGCTCGGTAAAGAAAGTCTTGCGGCAGCTCAATATCGATCATCAGATTTCCAAAAGGGTTGTTATTGCTCTCTATGAAGCTGAAGTAAATGTTGTGGCTCATGCCTGGGCGGGAACAGCATTCGTTGAAATTGACACAGAAAAGATAAATATAACTATTGACGACAAAGGGCCGGGAATTGCAGACGTTGAGAAAGCGATGGAAGAAGGCTTCTCAACGGCGTCTCCTCATGTCAGGGAAATGGGCTTTGGAGCAGGTATGGGTCTGTCGAACATGAAGAAGAACAGCGACAAGATGGTCATTACAAGCAAACCGGGACACGGTACAAAAGTTGAGTTAACTACCTTTTTGAATGCGAATGCCGGGAAAAGAGCATAAATATGATTTTCATCACGCGCTGACGGTACATAAGGAAAAGTGCACCGGCTGCACCCATTGCATCTCGGTCTGCCCAACCCAGGCAATCAGGATTCGTGGCGGTAAAGCCCGTATTTATGCAGACAGGTGCGTTGACTGCGGCGAATGCTACAAAGCCTGCCCTCCATCAGCCATTTCAGTTGAACAGGATGATCTTGATCTCATTTTCAGATTCCCTGTAAGGGTCATTCTTATTCCGAGCATACTTATCGGTGAATTTTCACACAAGCTTCCTGTAAACGATATTTATTGCGCTCTTAACGAGATAGGTTTTACTCATGTCTATCATGTCGAGAGTTCCGTTGATATGGTTCTTGACGCATATAAGGAATATGCTGACGAGATCGATACACGACCGCTTATTTCATCCTTCTGCCCTGCTATCGTAAGACTTATCCAGGTAAGGTTCCCATCTCTTCTTAACAATATTGTCAAGGTGAATCCTCCAATAGATATGTCGGCCCTTTACTACAGGGAGAAGCTAAAATCGGAGGGATTTGCACAGGAAGACATTGGCATTTTCTATGCCACACCCTGCGCTGCCAAGATAGCTGCAATAAAAAGCCCTGTTGGCGGAACAGAGTCCATAATTACCGGGGTAATCAACATGGATTTTTTATATAACAAGATACAGCTCATTCTCCAGAAACAAGCCGGTGATCTGAAAATGCCTTTAACAGATGAAATGTTGAGTTCAAGGGGCATTCTCTGGAGTCTCACACGCGGTGAATCGATGCATTCAAAGAAAAGGGCGCTTGCAGTTGACGGAATAAGAAATGTTACCGAAATACTCGAGAGTCTCGAAAATGATACACTCGGAGTGGCTGATTTTCTTGAACTACGCGCCTGTGATGAAGGTTGCGCAGGAGGTATTCTTATGTCGGGCAACAGGTTTCTTACTGTTGAAAGGCTGAGAAAGCTTGCATCTGATAAATCAGCATCTGATTCTGACGAAAAGAAAATGCCGTCTGAAAGCTTATCGGCTTTAATGGATCACAGAACGCTTGGGACTATCGAGCCCCGGAATATTGAGAAACTCGATGAAGATCTTTCTGCTGCAATGAAGAAAATGGAAAGGATACGAAGAATGATGTGTTTCCTTCCAGGATTCGATTGTGGCGCATGTGGCGCCCCAAAATGCCAGACTCTTGCAGAAGATATTGTTCTGGGAAAAGCTGCAATAGCAGATTGCATTTTCATGCAGCAGATGATGCTCAGGAAAGGCACAATAAGTATTGAAAAAGCTTTCGGTATAACCGAGAAGATATGGGGAGCTGAAAGGCTTGAAAAAAATTGTAACAAACAAGGCGCGGAAGATGAAAACAGCTGAAATAATTTCAAAACTGAATCTCAGGATCATATCCGGAGAGAATGGCCTTGACAGGGAGATAACGGGAGGTTACGCATCTGATCTTCTCAGCGATGTCATCGGAAACGCAAAGGAAGGTAATGTCTGGATAACTCTCCAGTCTCACCAGAATATAGTCGCAGTGGCTTCGTTAAAAGAGCTTGCTGCTGTCATTATAGTAAAAGGGATTAAAGCTGCCGAAGAAACAATAAGACGCAGTAATGAAGAGGGTATTCCTGTACTGCTGTCTGATGAAGACACATTCACAGTCACAGGCAGGCTTTATGAATTATTGAAAATGAGATGAGAATTTACAGGGCAGATCTTCATATCCACACAGTGCTTTCGCCCTGTGGTGATCTGACGATGAGTCCTGCAAACATAATAGAGGAAGCGGTGCAGAAGGGGATTGACATTATAGGAATTACGGATCATAATTCGACAAGGCACTGCAGACTGATTAAAAAGATGGCGTCGGAGAAGGGAATTTACACAATGACCGGCGCCGAGGTCACAACCAGGGAAGAAGTGCATTGCCTGGCGTTCTTTGAAAAGACTGATACACTTGAATTGTTCCAGGACTTCCTCGACTATCATCTGGCTGAAATAATGAACGTACCCGAAATTTTCGGCGACCAGGTCGTTGTGGATGAAGATGAAATGATAGTATACACGGAAGAGAAACTGTTGACAAATGCTCTTGACGTATCTATAGAACAGCTTGAAGAATTCGTTCATCTTAATGGGGGGCTATTCATTCCTGCTCATATCGACAGACTTAAAAACGGTATTTACGGTCAGCTCGGGCTATTTCCGGCGAATCTCCCAGCCGATGCAATCGAGGTTTCAGGAAATGTTTCGAAAAAAGAGTTCGTAAAAAACCACGAAGAAATATCTGCACTCCCGATTATAACGAGTTCTGACGCCCATTTTCCTGAGCAGATTGGTAAGGTGACAACACTCTTCGGGATTAATGAGCCGTCTTTCTCTGAAATCTCAAAGGCATTCAAAATGGAAGATGGAAGGAGGATAGCAGGATGATCGAATTATCGCTGAATATTCTTGATATTGTACAGAATTCAATCAGGGCTGAAGCTGACAGGATAGAGATTTGCCTGACAGAATCTGTTAAAACCGACAGGCTTGAACTTAAGATAAAGGATAATGGAAAAGGTATACCTGAGAATATTCTTTCAACTGTTGAAGATCCGTTCACGACAACAAGGACCACAAGGAAAACAGGCTTTGGCCTTCCGCTTCTTAAGCATCACGCATTGATAACAGGCGGAGATATAAAGATCGTATCAACTGAAGGTTCAGGTACTGAAGTGACTGCATGGTTCGGATTATCACACATCGACAGGCAGCCGCTCGGAGATATTACAGGAGTATTGATAATTCTCATATCTTCAAATCCTGATATTGATTTTATCTATACTCATAAAACCGATACAGGACAGTACAGTTTTTCAACACTTGAAGCCAAAATGATTCTTGAAACAGAAAGACTTGATAACTACTTGCTTCTCAAAGATATCGGGGAGATCATAAGTGAAAATTTGTCAGCGTTGAGTGTATCAGCATAAAGCATAAAAAAGTTTTATATTAGTATATTCTTCATACAGAAGTTTAACGAAAGGTAAGAAACATGTCAAAAATCACATCGCTTGCGGATCTCAAGAAGAAACGCGAAGAAACGAAATCAGGCCTCGATCTGCGGGTCAAAGCCAACGATCCTGAAAATATTGTTCAGGTGAAGGTGGCAATGGCAACTTGCGGGATAGCATCGGGCGCCAAGTCAGTAATGGAATTTTTCCTCGACCAGCTTGAGAAGAGGAACATTGCTGCTGTTGTAACTCAGACCGGTTGCATGGGATATTGCTATGCAGAACCAACAATCGAGGTAAAGCTTCCGGGTAAGGAACCTGTTGTTTATGGTTATGTCGACCTAAAAAGAGCCGACCAGATAATCGAAAAATACATCAAAACTGGTGAGCTGGTGGATGGAATTATCCCTGTTAATTATCGGAGTATTGATCTTAAAGAATAAGGAGAAAACAAAATGTCAAAATACAGCATGCATCTTTTGGTTTGCGGAGGCACTGGCTGCCATGCATCGGAAAGCGATGCTATTGTTTGCAATCTGAAAGATGAACTTGAAACAAGAAACCTTGTAGGTTCGGTTCAGGTAATAAAGACCGGTTGCTTCGGTTTCTGTGAAAAAGGCCCTATCGTAAAGGTAATGCCTGATAACACATTCTATACTCAGGTAAAACCGGAAGATGCCCAGATTATTGTTGAAGAGCATGTAGTAAAAGGCAGGAAAGTAGAAAGGCTTCTTTATAAGGATCCTGTTAAGAAAGAACCCGTTTCAGATTCCAAGCACATGGAATTTTTCAAAAAGCAGATGAGGATTGTCCTCAGGAACTGTGGTTTCATTAATCCCGAAAATATCGATGAATATATTGCAAGGGACGGCTACCAGGCCCTCGGAAAAGTATTAACCGAAATGTCACCTGAACAGGTAATCAAGGAAGTTAAGGATTCAGGACAGAGAGGTCGCGGTGGCGCAGGTTTTTCTACAGGTCTGAAATGGGAACTTGCAAGAAAAAATCAGTCTGACGAAAAATATGTTGTCTGCAACGCTGACGAAGGCGACCCGGGTGCATTCATGGATCGCTCGGTACTTGAAGGCGATCCGCATTCAGTCCTCGAAGCAATGGCAATATGCGGTTATGCAATTGGAGCTACGAATGGACTGATCTACATTCGCGCCGAATATCCTCTCGCAATCGAAAGACTTAAGATTGCAATAAAACAAGCCCGTGAATACGGTCTTCTCGGAAAAAACATCTTCGGTACTGATTTCAGCTTTGATATAAACCTCCGTTATGGTGCAGGAGCATTTGTATGCGGTGAAGAGACAGCTCTTATCCATTCAATGGAAGGGCTTCGCGGAGAACCTACTTTCAAGCCGCCTTTCCCCGCAGAATCAGGTTACCGTAACAAACCCACAAATGTTAACAACGTTGAAACATTTGCAGCTATTCCAGCTATAATACTCAAAGGGGCAAAATGGTTCGCAAGTATTGGTACCGAAAAATCAAAAGGCACAAAAGTATTCGCACTCGCCGGAAAAATTAATAACGTCGGCCTCATCGAAGTTCCTATGGGAACAACATTGAGAGAAGTTATTTTCGAGATCGGCGGCGGCATAAGGAACGGGAAGAAATTCAAAGGAGTTCAAACAGGAGGTCCTTCAGGTGGATGTCTTTCTGAAAAGCATCTTGACACACCGATTGATTTTGAAAACCTCACAGCCGCAGGATCAATTATGGGATCAGGCGCAATGATAGTTCTTGATGAGGATGACTGCATGGTCTCGATGGCTAAATTCTTCCTCGATTTCACAGTCGAAGAATCGTGCGGGAAATGTGCACCCTGCCGTATAGGGAACAAGAGGCTTCATGAACTTCTCAGCCAGATATGTGAAGGCAAAGCAAAACCAGGCGATTATGAACGTCTCAGGAATATGAGCCTTGTGATAAAAGACACCTCTCTCTGCGGTCTCGGACAGACTTCTCCAAACCCTGTTCTGTCGATGATGGAAAATTACAAAGACGAGTACATGGCCCACATAGAGCACAAGAAATGCCCGGCTGGACATTGCAAGAGTCTTATGGAATACATCATCAATGCAGAGAACTGTGTAGGATGTACGGCATGCGCCAGGATCTGCCCTGTCAATGCAATATCAGGACAGAGGAAAGAGGCTCATCATATCGATCCGTCAATCTGTATCAAATGCGGATCGTGCATGGAGAAATGTAAATTTGATGCAATTTATATCAGTTAATAAGGAACAATAATGGAAACAGTTAAGCTTACCATTGACAATAAAGTAATAAGTGTACCGAAAGGAACAACGATATTAAGTGCAGCAAAAGAAGCAGGCATTGAGATACCTACACTTTGCTACATGCACCTGCACGATCTGAATATTGAAAACAAGCCTGCAGGATGCCGCATTTGCGTGGCTGAAGTACAGGGAAGAAGAAACCTTGCCCCGACATGCGTTACAAAATGCGAGGAAGGAATGGTTGTAAAGACCCATACGACAAGGGTATTAAATGCTCGCAGAACAGTGATGGAATTCATTCTTTCTGATCACCCGAAAGACTGTCTTGTATGTTCAAAATCAGGAAACTGTGATCTCCAGGATATGGCTCACCGTCTTGGTATCAGAGAGATCCCTGGTCAGGAGTATGCTGAGATGTCAACATACAGACCCGATACATCACCGTCAATAATCAGGAATCTTGATAAATGTATAATGTGCCGCAGATGCGAGACAATGTGCAATGAAGTTCAGACTGTAGGCGCTTTGTCAGCATTCAAGAGAGGATTCGGAGCTGCAGTTGCTCCCGCATTCGAGCAGAATCTCGAGCATTCACCCTGTACATATTGCGGACAGTGTGTTGCTGTCTGCCCGACAGGCGCTCTTACAGAGGTCAACCATGTGCCGCAGGTACTCAGGGCGCTGGCAGATCCTTCAAAAACTGTTATCGTTCAGACAGCTCCTGCAGTCAGGGCTGCTCTTGGTGAGGAATTTGGCATGGAAGCCGGTACTCTGGTAACAGGTAAAATGGTTGCCGCTTTAAGAGCCCTCGGCTTTAAATACGTTTTCGACACTGATTTTGCAGCCGACCTTACTATTATGGAGGAAGGTACGGAGCTTCTCGACAGGCTTAAAAGGCACCTTGCCGGTGACACGAGTGCAAGAATTCCGATTCTTACATCATGCTGCCCGGGTTGGGTGAACTTCTTCGAGTATTATTTCCCCGATTTGAAGGATGTGCCCTCAACCGCAAAATCTCCGCAACAGATGTTCGGCGCTATTGCAAAGACATACTTTGCCGATAAAATTGGAATAAACAGGAAAGATATGGTTGTTGTTTCGATAATGCCATGCCTTGCCAAAAAGTATGAATGCCAGAGAGACGAATTCTCAATCGATAACAATCCTGACGTTGATTTCTCAATCTCAACAAGAGAGCTTGCATCATTCATCAAACAGGCTAACATAGATCTCAACAGCCTTCCGGATGAAGACTTTGACACTCCTCTTGGTGAATCAACGGGCGCCAGCGTCATTTTCGGTGCAACAGGCGGCGTTATTGAAGCAGCATGCCGTACTGCTTACGAAGTCTATACAGGAAAAAAACTTGAAAGACTTGATTTCACAGAGCTCAGGGGCATGGAAGGTGTAAGATCGGCAACTATCGACTTCAACGGACTCCCGTTAAACATAGGTATTGCTCATGGACTCGGGAATGCAAGAAAGCTCCTTGAAGATGTAAGAGCAGGCAAATCAAAGTTCCATGCTATCGAAGTCATGGCCTGCCCCGGAGGATGTATCGGTGGCGGTGGCCAGCCTCTGCATCATGGTGATTCTGAAGTTATTAAGGCAAGAGCAAAAGCCTTGTATACTGAGGATCGCAAGAAACCGCTCAGGAAATCTCATGAGAACCCATTCATAATAAAACTGTATGAAGAGTTTCTCGGCAAACCAAACAGTGAGAAAGCTCATCACCTTCTCCACACTCACTACTTTGACAGGAAGAAGGAAATTGTAATAAAAAAATAGGTTTATCGGAGATCAACATAAAAAAACAAGGTTATGTCTCATATAAAAATAGAATTAAGAAAAGAGGATGTGGATCACATTACGAGTGTATGTAATTCATTCAACAACGATCCGCAGGAACTCATCAATGTTCTGCATTCATGCCAGGGGCATTTCGGTTATCTCCCTGCCGAAGTGCAGGAAGTGATTGCTGAAAGGCTCAATATCCCTGTAGCAAGGGTATATGGTGTTGTAACATTTTACTCTTTCTTCACTATGCAGCCAAAAGGAAAACATCCGATCAGCATTTGTCTCGGAACCGCCTGCTATGTGAGGGGAGCTGAAAAAGTTCTTGATGAGTTTAAAAAAGAATTAGGGATACAGGTCGGTCAATGCACAGCTGACAATAAGTTTTCTTTGTCAAGCCTGAGGTGTGTTGGCGCATGCGGACTAGCCCCTGTTGTGCTTGTCGGCGACAAGACTTATGGTCGTGTATCGCCTGATGATGTAAAAGGTATTCTTAAAGAATATGAATAATTTTTGAAGTTTGGTTTTTGGTAATTGAAAAACCGGTCCTTACAGACCGGCTTTTTCATTTTTACACAATCACTTTTTACCTTCACTGCTACCCTGCCCTGAGGAACGGTCGGTTTCGATCCTGGAGTCTTCTTTTATCTTCGAATCGCCGTCGCTATTCCTTTCAATAGTCTGATCACGCTTGACATCAACACTATCCGTATTCTGGCGCTGCTTTATTCGTACATCCTCGTTACCCTGTTTATCTTCCTTCACTTTTACTTCACCGCTTCTCTGATTGCATGAGGCGGCAGTAAGACCAACTACGAGCATAACAGTTAATAAAGATCTTACCAAAACTGATTTCATCCTTTTCATCTTCAATTCAGTTTTAATTAAACAATTAAAATTTCTATTCTGACTATTGCATAATTACTTTCACAAAGAATAAAACAAACCGGATTTTGGTTTGGTTCAAATGGGCGACAGTTACACCAGACTAAGTCATTATTAGTTTGAGTTATCTTTGCCAGCCTCACCCCTTGATTGAAACGAAAAGGAACTTTTATAATCCGGCCTCACCCCTTGAATTCCCCCCGACGATGCTGTCGCATGTCGGGGCAAGCTCTCTCCCGTTGGGCGAGGGGAACAATCCCGTCAAAATTGTCCTATCATTCAAAAAGCAGAGTGATCCAATTAAGGAGATATAGATAATCCACCTATTAACCAGAATTAAGCCTCTCCCTTTTCAGGGGAGAGGTTTGGAGAGAGGCCGTATGACGATGAGTTGTTAAGTGAGAGGTTGGACAGAGACAATACGTGAAGAATTTAGGGACTGATGGGGAGAAAAAGTGAAAGGGTGAGGGGGTGAAAGAGAGAGGGGTGATTAACGCCTGAATGTTTTATGTTTATACCAGAAGAAATATTCTTTCTGCCGCTTCTTCTCCTCTGTTTTTCTTGCGACATGCAGCTTTTTCCCTGTATATGGGTCGAATCCTGTATAGTACATGCAGGCTGAAAGTGTCATAGGCGTCGGAGT
>DATALC010000114.1:0-7249 GCA_036261265.1 Bacteroidales bacterium | reverse complement strand
AACTTTTTTGCTCCTTTTTACTTCTACTTTTACTTTAAAAGCAGATAGAGGGGTAATTGTATACGGATTGAAATAAAAATCATATAAGCAAAGCCCCTCTGAAAAGGGGCTTTTTCTTTTAAATATTATTAAAATGAAAATTGCAATACAGGGAGAAACAGGAAGCTTTCATGAAGAAGCAGCCAGGAAGTATTTCAGCTACGATGAAATTGAAGTTGTTCCCTGCGCATCATTTGATCTCACATTGAAGTCAGTTGTCGACGGAGATGCAGATTTTGCGGTAATGGCTATTGAAAATGCGAGATCAGGTTCAATATTATACAACTATACCCTCATCAGAGAATCAGGGATGAAGATCCTTGGTGAACAAAACTTAAGGATCAGACAGAATCTTATGGCTTTGAAAGGTCAGAAAATAGATGAAATAAATGAGATCCGTTCACATCCGATTGCCCTTGCACAATGTATGAGCTTCCTGAATGAACATCCCGGCATAACACTTATAGAAACGGAGGATACTGCAGCAAGCGCAAGAATAATTAGCCAGAAGCAGCTTAAAAATGTTGCAGCAATTGCACCGCTGCGAGCTGCTGAAATATATGATCTCGATGTCCTCGCCGAAGGAATTGAAACATACAAACAGAATTACACAAGGTTTCTTGTTGTCGGCAGGGAAGATAAAGGAAACAAAGCCGGGAACAAGGTTTCGATCTGTTTCTGCACAGGTCATAGACCCGGCTCTCTTGCCGCGGTTCTCGTCATCCTTGCAAACCTTAACATAAACCTGTCAAAAATTCAATCAGTTCCCCGCCTGAACGGCGAATGGGAATACATGTTCTATTGCGATCTTGAACTTGACAAGCATACAAAATCGGAGATCATACACAGGATCCTCGAACATCATACAAGCAACCTCGAAATATTAGGCGTATACTTTAAAGGTGAAATGAGCTATGATAATTAAACCGGCCAACCGCACGACACTTGTACAGGAATACTATTTTTCCCGTAAGCTCGCCCAGATAGACAAGATGAGACGGGAAGGAGCAGATGTTATTAACCTGGGCATCGGAAGTCCCGATCAGCCTCCTTCTGAAGAAACGGTGAACGCTCTCTGTGAGGAAGCAAAAAAACCAGGTTCACATGGATATCAGAGTTACAACGGATCTCCGGCATTAAGAAAAGCTTTCTCAGAGTGGTATAAGAAGTATTTCAGGGTTGATCTGGATCCTGAAAATGAGATTCTGGCGTTGATGGGAAGCAAGGAAGGTATAATGCACATCAGCATGGCTTTTATAAACCCGGGAGATGAAGTGCTTGTCCCGGATCCCGGCTATCCTACGTACTCTTCGGTTACAAATCTTGTTGGCGGTAAAGTGAGAACCTATGACCTCACCAGGGAGAATAACTGGTATCCTGATTTTGATGTCCTTGAAAATTCGGATCTGAGTAAAGTAAAACTAATGTGGGTAAATTATCCTCACATGCCAACCGGAACAAAAGCTTCTCCTGTCCTTTTCGAAAGACTTGTGTCATTCTCAAAAAAACATGGGATACTTCTTATAAATGATAATCCCTACAGCTTTATTCTTAATACGGATTATCAGAGCATCCTTGAGATTCCGGGATCCATTGGCACAGTAATGGAACTGAATTCTCTCAGCAAATCGCACAGTATGGCTGGCTGGAGAGTAGGAATGCTTGCAGGAAGCAGCGATTATTTAAAAGAGGTACTGAAGGTGAAAAGTAATATGGATTCAGGTATGTTCCTCGGGTTGCAGGCAGCGGCAATCAAAGCGCTCTCAAATCCGGATTCATGGTATGTGAATGTAAATGCAGTATACAAAAGCAGAAGGGTGATTGTGGAGGAAATCATGAATTTGCTGGGTTGTGAATATGACAGATCACAATCAGGCATGTTCATGTGGAGCAGGATACCTGAGAGCATTACAAGTTGCGAGGAATTTATTGAGAATATCCTGAACAAAGTACAGGTATTCATAACACCGGGATTTATTTTCGGGAAAAACGGTGAAAGATATCTCAGGATCTCATTATGCGCCAATGAAAAAAGACTTGCTGAAGCGAGGGACAGGTTAAAAACAATTTTAAACTGAAAAAAAACTTAATTAATATCTTAATAAGAAATGGTTGTCACAGTAGTAGGAATAGGGTTAATCGGGGGATCGTTAATGATCGATCTCCGGAAAAGAGGATTTGCAAATCACATTATCGGGGTTGAAAAAAACGTCCAGCACAGGAATATAGCTAAATTAGCGGGTCTTGTTGATGAAACTGATACCCTTGAAAATGCGATCGGAAAAAGTGATCTGATAATTTTGGCTACTCCTGTGAACACAAATTGCAAAATGCTTCCTGAGATTCTCGATATAATTAAGGGAACGAACAAAGTTGTTACAGATATGGGGTCTACGAAAGGAAGCATTGCAGAAGCTTCAAAGAACCATTCAGCACGAGGGAGATATGTTGCACTTCATCCTATGGCAGGGACAGAGTTTTCAGGGCCATTGGCTGCAATTGGAAAATTATTTGATTATAAAACAGCCATAATCTGCGACAGGGAACTTAGTGATGCAGATGCTCTTGAGAAAGTTGAGAGCATGCTTTCGGTTCTTAACATGCGTAAGGTATACATGAACTCAGCCGATCATGATGTCCATGTTGCATATATCTCGCATATTTCACATATTACTTCATTTTCACTTGCTCTGAGTGTCCTCGATAAAGAAAAAGAGGAGCAGAATATTCTTACTCTGGCCGGCGGAGGATTTGAGAGCACTGTCCGTCTTGCAAAAAGCAACGGGGATACCTGGGCGCCGATCTTCATTGAGAATTCAAAGTTTATACTCGAGGTGATGGACACTTACATTGAAAAGATGAATTCATTCAGGAAAATGATAGCTGACAGAGATGCAAACGGGCTCAAGAACCTGATGGAAGAAGCAAACAAAATAAGAAAGATATTGAATTAGATTCCCCTGAAAAGAATAGAATTATGGTACTCAAATATGAAAATTCACCAATAAAGAACTGGAGAGGTTACAAAGGAAGACCATTCCTGATTTCAGGCCCCTGCAGTGCAGAAACTGAGGAACAGGTGATGCAGACGGCGAGGCAGCTTGCCGAAATCAATGAAGTCAGTATTTTCCGTGCAGGCATCTGGAAACCCCGTACACGCCCGAACTCTTTTGAAGGTGTCGGGTCAGAGGGTCTGAAATGGCTGAGAAGAGTTAAGCAGGAAACCGGACTTCTTGTTGCAACAGAAGTTGCAAACGAAAGGCATGTATATGAGGCTTTAAAATATGGCGTCGACCTGCTCTGGATAGGAGCAAGAACATCTGTTAATCCTTTCACAGTACAGGAAATATCAGATGCTCTCAATGGTGTCGATGTGATGGTGCTTGTCAAGAATCCTGTCAATCCTGATCTCGAATTATGGATCGGCGCCATAGAGAGAATTGCAAGAGCAGGCATTACGCGTATTGGAGCCATCCATCGAGGGTTCTCGGCTTATGAAAAAACTCTTTACCGCAACCAGCCAAACTGGCAGCTACCGATTGAGCTTAGGAGACGCATTCCTGATATCCCGATAATCTGCGACCCAAGTCATATCTCAGGCTCAAGGCAGTACCTCCATGAGATCTCACAGAAAGCAATGGACCTGAACTTCGACGGTCTCATGCTTGAATCCCATATCGATCCATCAGTCGCATTAAGTGATGCTGCCCAGCAATTAACTCCAAACGATCTCAAAGAACTACTGACACGTCTTGTCTACAGGAATGCTAACCCATCCGATCCGAGGTTGCTTGATGTTCTTGGAGAATTAAGGCAGCAGATAGATATCTTTGACGATCACCTTCTTGATCTTCTTGAAAAAAGAATGCAGATAGCTGAAAGAATTGGAAAGTATAAAAAGGAAAATAATATCACTATCTTGCAAAGTACCCGGTGGGAGGAAATAATAAATAAAGTTCTCTCAAGGGGAAAAGCAAAAAGCCTCAGCATTGAGTTTATAGATACTATTTTCAAGGCTATTCACCAGGAGTCAATAAACCACCAGATGAAGGTCATGAATGATGGGGTCGATAAACCTGCAGAAAACAAGTGAGGCATACCACGTGTTAACTGAAGAAAACACTCCTGATGGAAAGACAATTCGACCCTTCCGAGCTTAAAGGTGATGTGAAAGCGCCATCATCAAAAAGCATGACTCAAAGAGCAATAGCCGCAGCCCTGCTGTCAAATGGCGAAAGTATAATAAGAAATCCATCTTATTGTGACGATTCGCTTGCTGCGATGAGCATTGCTGCCGGTTTAGGCGCAAAAGTTGAACCATCTCCTGATGTTCTTAAAATTCATGGCTCAGATGAACTTAAGGAAACAAAACTTAACTGCGGGGAATCAGGACTGGCAATAAGGATGTTTTCACCCATAGCTGCCCTGTACAGGACTGAAATCACACTTAACGGCGCTGTCACACTTAAGAGCAGGCCGATGAATATGATAAGTGCTGCACTCAACCAGCTTGGAGCTGTATGCACGACCAACAATGGTTTTCTTCCAATTACGGTTAAAGGGCCAATAAAGGGAGGAAGATGCGAGATTGATGCGTCTGTAAGCAGTCAGCTTCTCACAGGTCTCCTGATGGCGCTGCCCCTGGCCGAAAGTGATTCCGAGATCAAGGTTAACAACCTTAAGAGCGCGCCTTACATAGACATGACCCTCGGCATATTGAAAGAATTCGGTATTGATGTTTATAATCATGATTATGAATTATTTACCATACCGGGCAGACAGAAGTACAAACCAACAGATTACACGGTTGAAGGCGACTGGAGCGGCGGCGCTTTTCTTCTTGTTGCTGCTGCAATCAACGGACATCTTAAAATCAGCGGACTCAATTACAGGAGCCTGCAGAGTGATAAAGCTGTTATAAATGTTCTCGACAATGCCGGAGCAAGAATAAGTATCAAAGACAGTTACATTGAAGTAAAAGCGTCAGCCCTCAGCTCATTCGATTTTGATGCAACAGACTCACCCGATCTCTTCCCTCCGCTTGTTTCGCTTGCGGCATATTGTCATGGCACGTCAAAGATTAAAGGTGTTTCAAGGCTTATTCATAAAGAAAGCAACAGGGCTGAAACTCTCAGAGATGAGTTTGGAAAGATGAACATCAAAATAGAAATACAGGATGACCTGATGTATATTACGGGAGGAGAACCGCGGGGAGCGCATGTTGAATCTCATGAAGATCACAGGATCGCAATGGCAATGGCTGTTACTTCATTAAGGGCTTCAGGAAGGGTATACTTAAGGGATTCTCAATGCATATCGAAATCTTATCCTGAATTTTATCGCGATATGCGCCGTCTTGGGGCAGGAATTCATGAATGATCGGAAATCCGACTAATTATTTAATATCCAGTTACAAAAAGCTTGTTCAGCTGAATATTTTATATTTATTTTGCATTTTTATTGCATATTAGAAATCATTAATTTATTTTTGGCAACTGAAATTTGAATATTCGTGAAGTTTTAATGATAAAAAGAATGTTACATACCTGGTGCTGGCGCAGTTTACTCAGTAAAACTGTGATACCGGCTTATATGTAACATTGAAAGAGTTAATATTACTTTAAAAGGCACACTGGATCACAGTGTGCCTTTTTTGTTGCCTTAAATTCAAATAACCGTAAAAAATAAAAACTATGAAACGATCAACGAAAATCACTCTCAGCGAAAGAGAAATGCCGCGCCAATGGTATAACATTGTTGCGGATATGCCCAATAAACCTTTGCCTCCGCTCCATCCTGCAACACGTCAGCCTATCGGACCCGATGCGCTCGCGGCAGTTTTTCCTATGGAGATAATTAAACAGGAAGTATCCCAGGAAAGATTCATCGACATTCCGGATGAGGTACTTGATATGTACAAGATATTCAGGCCCTCTCCTCTTTTCAGGGCTTATAACCTCGAAAAAGCAATAGGCACAAAAAGCAGGATCTATTATAAATATGAAGGTGGCAACTTTTCAGGCTCCCATAAAGCTAATTCGGCAATTCCGCAGGCGTATTACAACAAGAAAGAAGGTATAAAAAGAATTACTACAGAGACGGGTGCGGGCCAGTGGGGCAGCGCAATAAGCTTCGCAGCTCATCATTTCGGACTTGAGATGCTCGTGTTCATGGTTAAGGTAAGCTATAATCAGAAACCCGGACGAAAGCTCCTCATGAACAGCTACGGCGCAAAAGTAGTTGCATCACCCAGCACAATGACTGAATCAGGCAGAAGAATTCTTGAACAGGATCCGGATTCTCCCGGAAGTCTCGGCATAGCAATATCTGAAGCAATGGAGGTTGCAGCACAGGATCCTTACACAAAATACTCGCTCGGAAGTGTGCTTAACCATGTTATCCTTCACCAGACGGTCATAGGGCAGGAAGCTCTTATCCAGATGGAAAAGGCAGGCGATTATCCTGATGTTGTCATTGGATGTTTCGGCGGCGGCTCTAACTTTTCAGGCATTGCATTTCCTTTTTTACGCCAGAACTTCGTAAACGGAGGAAAAACAAGGCTTGTGGCAGTCGAGCCGGCATCATGCCCGAAGCTGACAAAGGGGAAATTTATGTACGATTTCGGAGATTCATCCGGACATACTCCTCTCCTTCCGATGTACACTCTTGGTCATGATTTCATCCCTGAAAAGATCCACGCCGGGGGCCTCCGTTATCATGGGGCCGGAGTACTCGTAAGCCAACTGTTAAAGGATGGCTTTATCGAGGCTAAATCCAAGATGCAGAGAGAGTGTTTCGAAGGCGGTGTTCTGCTTGCAAGAACTGAGGGTATTCTGCCTGCTCCTGAATCAACTTATGCTATTGCAGGAGCTCTTGATGAAGCCAGAAAAGCTGATCTTGAAGGTGTAACGAAGACGATCCTGTTCAATCTCAGCGGACATGGTCATCTCGATATCTCAGCTTATGAAAAGTTCTTTGAAGGAAATCTTCCTGATCATGAGCTTACTAAGGAAGAAGTTGATAAGGCTATAAATAAGGTGAATTTTCCGGATTAGGTAGTTCCCGGCTTTCCCTGGGTCACTCTGAAAACTTTGAATGACTTATAAGAGTGACACAGGGACCGGGTTATTTGTCTAAAAATCAGAATAGTCAGTCGGGTGAAGCAGGAAAGCTTTCGTTTTGGATGTTGTGTTTTTATATTCCTCCATTG
>DATALC010000065.1:0-53399 GCA_036261265.1 Bacteroidales bacterium | reverse complement strand
TCGATGAAAAACAGCTCGGCTGATAAAATCTCATCAGGGGTTCTGTCTGACAGAACTCTGATAAGCAGTCCTACTATTCCTCTTGTTATTATTGCATCGCTGTCGGCAGTAAAGATTATTGTTTTGCCGTTATAATCGGGGTGCAACCAGACTTTCGACTGGCAGCCCTCGATAAGGTAATCCTTTACCTTGAACCTAGGATCGATGACAGGCAGATCTTTTCCATAATCAATCAGGAGGTTATATTTATCCATCCAGTCATCGAATACAGAAAATTCATCAACTATATTGTTCTGAATTTCGGTTATGCTCATTAAAGAAACATTTTTTTCACTTTCTCCAATCCTTCTACAAGGAGATCAATTTCTTCTTTAGTATTATAGAAACACATTGAAGCACGAACTGTTCCTTCGATACCGTACCTCTGCATTATCGGTTGTGCACAATGCGTTCCGGTTCTGACTGCAATCCCAAGCTTATCAAGTATCATGCCGGTATCGTATTGATGGATCCCTTCGAGAAGAAATGACATTGTTGGGATCTTATCAGCTGCTGAGCCATAGATTCTCAATCCTTTGATTGATGTCAGGCGTTCTGTTGCATAAAGCATGAGATCTCTTTCGAGCGATGCAATATATTCACGTCCCGTGTTGCGGACATAATCGAGAGCGGCCGCCAGACCGATAGCGCCCGTGAAATTCATTGTTCCCGCCTCGAATTTAAATGGCAGCTCATTATAAGTTGTCTTTTCAAAAGAAACCCTGTCAACCATATCCCCTCCACCCTGGTATGGAGGCATTTCTGACAACCATTTCTCCTTTCCGTAAAGTATGCCGATACCCGTCGGACCATAAATTTTATGACCCGAAAAGCAATAGAAGTCGCAATCGAGAGCAGTAACATCAACTATACCATGTTGTATACCCTGTGCGCCATCGACAAGCACCGGAACTCCGGACGAATGAGCGGCTTTGATTATTGCGTCAAGAGGAACAACAGTTCCAAGAGCATTTGAAACCTGGGTGACTGCAACCAACCTTGTCTTTGGAGAAAGAAGCTTTGAATACTCTGAAAGAATCAGATTACCGTTATCATCGACAGGTATAACTTTTAATACGGCGCCTTTCCTTTCGCACATCATCTGCCAGGGGACAATGTTTGCATGATGCTCGAGCTGCGATACAATAATTTCATCGCCCTTATGAACATATCTTTCACCGAATGAAAATGCAACGGCATTTATCGATCCTGTTGTTCCCGATGTGAATATAACCTCTTCTTTTTTCGCTGAATTTATGAACGAAGCGACGTTTGCCCTTGCATTCTCATAAGCTTCAGATGTCTGATCGCTCAGGAAATGGACACCCCTGTGAATATTACCGTTATAACCTGTATAAACGGATTTAATTGTATCTATTACAACCGAAGGTTTCTGGGACGTAGCGCCATTATCGAAATATACGAGAGGCTTGTTATAAACTTCCCTTGAAAGTATCGGAAAATCGGCTCTTATCTCACTTATACTTTTCACTTCATTTTCCTTAAGAGCATTTAACCATGCAGCTTGCGCATCTTGACAGTTCACCTTTCAGGCGTTGCATCACAAGATTATCCATTCTTTCGCGTAACGGCTCTATTTTTATATTCTGAATTACTTCATGTGCAAAACCGAACATCAGCATGAGCCTTGCTTCTTTTTTGCTTATACCTCTTGACCGGAGATAGAATAGTGCTTCTTCATTTATCTGGCCCACGGCAGCGCCATGACTGCATTTCACATCATCTGCGAAGATCTCAAGCTGCGGTTTTGTATCCATCTTTGCATCATCAGTGAGAAGTATGTTATTGCTTTTCTGGTAAGCAAGAGTTTTCTGTGCATCCTGTCTTACAAGGATCCTGCCGTTGAACGCCCCGGTTGCCATGTCGTCGAGTACACCCTTAAAAAGCTGGTTGCTTGTGCAGCGCGGAGAAGCATGGTCGATATTAACGTAATTGTCAACATGCTGAAACTTATCTGCGAGAAACAACCCGAAAGCCTGGCTTTCAGCGCCCTCGCCACCGAGGTAGTGATATGTACTGTTTCTTACAAGACCGCCGTGAAGGGTCATATTATTTGATACTGCAACACTGTTTTTTTCCTGATGTATAAAAGTATGCGTCATTTTGGCGGCATTATTGTGCTCATTCTGAACCCTTATCATATCAAAACGGGCATTTTCGCCAACGTAAACCTCAGTTACTGCATTTGTAAGCAGTCTTGCAGGGGAAAGTGTGTGATCGCAAATTATGACTGTTGCCTGAGAATTATTCCCCGCAATTATAAGGTTTCTGTGCTGATTGAACATGTCTGTGTCGGATCCGACAAGATTAACAATCTGAACAGGTTTTTCAAGAACAGTATTCTCAGGAACATAGATGAAGATCCCGTCTGCGGCCATAGCTGTGTTCAGATGGATAAGACCGTCAGTTTCGCTATGCGCATACTTACCGTAATGCTTTTTCACGAGATCGGGAAACCTGAGTATAGCTTCATTAAGGCTTCCTATCCATGTACCGGAAGGAAGCTTGCGCATTTTCTCGTTTATTGTAGGAAAATGGCCGTTGTACAAAACAACACCGAAAGCATCAAGATCTGCTATATCACATCTGAATTCCTCGGCTTTCCTGAAATCCGATTCCACAGGAATAAGATAAGTACTGTATTCCTGGTCAAAGAAAGTATTCAGATTTGTGTATTTGTATGCTTCATTTTTCTTTGTAGGAATACCAAGACCGGAAAACTTGCGAAATGCATCTTCCCTGAAAGAGTTAAAGTAATCCGACGACCTGCCGGTTACCTTCTCAATGTTTTCATTGTAAAGTTTAAGATATCGTTCTGTCACTTCTGAAACTGCATTCATGCAACAATGTTATTATCGACCTCTTTTTTAATCCAGTCGTATCCTTTTTCTTCGAGTTCGAGAGCAAGCTCTTTTCCTGCTGTCTTGACGATCCTGCCATCGTATAAAACATGTACGATATCGGGAACGATATAATCCAGAAGCCTCTGGTAATGTGTTATCACTATGAAGGAGTTATCTTTCTTCTTTATCTTATTCACGCCATTTGCAACGATCCGTAATGCATCGATATCGAGACCGGAATCGGTTTCATCGAGGATAGCCAGCTTTGGCTCGAGCATAGCCATCTGGAAAATTTCATTTTTCTTTTTTTCGCCTCCTGAAAAACCTTCGTTCACAGAGCGGTTTGTAAGAGTTGAATCTATCTCTACAAGCTCTTTCTTCTCACGCATCATTTTAAGGAACTCTGAAGCTGAAAGCGGATCAAGGCCTTTATGTTTCCTTTTTTCGTTAACTGCGGTCTTCATGAAATTGACCATGCTTACGCCCGGAATTTCAATTGGATACTGGAATCCCAGGAAAATTCCTTCCCTTGCCCTGTCTTCAGGAGACATGTCCAGAAGATCATGGCCAAAATAATCGACTGATCCCCCTGTAACTTCAACTAATTCTCGTCCTGCCAGCACTGCTGCAAGAGTGCTCTTGCCCGAACCATTTGGCCCCATAATGGCATGAACCTCACCAGGTTTCACCTGGAGGCTCACTCCCTTTAAAATGTTCTTTCCTGCAATCGACGCTTTTAAATCTTTTATAACAAGCATATAAAAATTATATGAAATAAATACTAACCTACACTTCCCTCAAGGCTTATCTGCAGAAGCTTCTGAGCTTCAACAGCAAACTCCATCGGAAGCTTGTTTATAACTTCGCGGGCATATCCATTAACTATCAGCCCTATGGCATCTTCCGTTGAGATACCTCTCTGATTACAGTAAAATATCTGGTCCTCCCCTATTTTTGATGTTGTAGCTTCATGCTCAACAATGGCAGACTGGTTGTCGACCTCAAGGTAAGGGAAAGTATGTGCCCCGCACTTATCGCCAAGAAGAAGAGAATCGCACTGTGAGAAATTTCTTGCATTCGAGGCATTTTTAAGGACCTTTACGAGCCCCCGGTAGCTGTTCTGACCTTTTCCTGCTGATATACCTTTTGATACGATTGTACTTTTTGTATTCTTGCCTATATGGATCATCTTGGTTCCGGTATCTGCCTGCTGATGATGATTTGTCACTGCCACAGAGTAGAACTCACCTACTGAATTATCGCCTCTGAGAATACATGATGGATATTTCCATGTTATTGCCGAACCTGTTTCAATCTGTGTCCATGAGATCTTTGAATTCTCCCCTTTGCACATCCCTCTTTTCGTGACAAAATTAAAGACTCCGCCATTGCCGTCCTTATCTCCGGGGTACCAGTTTTGCACCGTTGAATATTTAACTTCAGCATTCTTTTCAGATACAATCTCGACAACTGCGGCATGAAGCTGATTCTCATCACGCATCGGCGCCGTGCACCCTTCAAGATAGCTTACATAAGCTTCTTCATCGGCAATAAGGAGAGTTCTTTCGAACTGACCGGTGTTTGCCTGATTAATCCTGAAATATGTTGATAGCTCCATCGGGCATCTTATACCTTTGGGGATATAACAGAATGAACCGTCGCTGAAAACTGCCGAATTCAGAGTTGCAAAGAAATTATCTGTATAAGGAACAACAGAACCCAGGTATCTCTTAACGAGGTCGGGGTATTCTCTTACGGCTTCACTGAAAGAGCAAAATATTATTCCCAGTTCTGCAAGAGTCTCCTTGAATGTTGTCTTAACCGAAACGCTGTCAATCACTGCATCGACAGCCACCCCTGCAAGGTGTTTCTGTTCGCTTAACGGTATGCCAAGCTTGTCAAAAGTCCTTTTAAGCTCCGGATCGATGTCATCAATACTATTCACATTTGATCTTTTCTTTGGAGCCGCATAAAAAATTATATCCTGGTAGTTAATTGAAGGAATCTTAAGATTTGGCCATGTCGGCATTTTCATTGTGAGCCAGTGCCTGTACGATTTCAGCCGGAACTCAAGGAGCCATTCAGGTTCATTCTTTTTCGCAGAAATTGTCCTTACAATATCTTCATTAAGGCCTTTCGGAATGAGCTCCATTTCAATATCCGAATGAAAGCCATACTTATATTCACCAGATGTAACCTCTGTAATTATCTTGTCCTGATCTTTTTCCATTTTTATCTGATCCCCTTGTTTTTGCTCCCTGATTGATTTTGTCTGCAAAAACCATAATTATATTTAATCTAAATAAACATGCAAAAATATAAATTTTGAATGATTTAAAAAGAAAAAAGGCGAAGCTGTTTGTTATCAGTTGATCATTGCTGATATAGTACATACAACTGAACTGAAAAAAGTTATATATTTGGCGGCTTTGTTTCAGAATTCTAATTTTCATTGAACATTTATGAAATACTCCTTAAAATCATCGCTCAGCTTAAATGGAAGAAAGTTACTCATGTTGCTCTTCTTTCTTGTACTCCCTTTGTCACTCATGGCGGCTGATGGCTCTGTGCCATCAATCGGTCCAATCAGAGTAGAGTTTATTATTTTCGGATTGATACTGCTTGGTGTTGCCCTGTTTCATAAACATACATTCTGGGTTGCGGTAATCGGAGTTACCGTTCTGCTCATTTTCAAGCTTGCATTCGATCCGGGGTTTCATTTATTCGAGCATCTTTTTGGAGAAAATTCTTTCGTTGATCAGATAATGGATAAAGACATGCGGCAGGGAGAATGGGGAATTCTTCTTAACCTGCTCGGTCTTCTTCTTGGTTTTGCAATACTCTCGAAAATATTTGAAGAGTCTGGTGTTCCTGATGCGTTACCAAGATATCTACCCGATGACTGGAAGGGACCATTCGTTCTGCTGATCTTTGTATTTGTACTATCTTCATTTCTCGATAATATTGCAGCGGCCCTCATCGGGGGAACAATTGCCCTTGTTGTATTTAAGAACAAGGTACACATAGGTTACATAGCCGCGCTTGTTGCTGCAAGCAACGCAGGAGGAAGCGGAAGTGTTGTTGGTGATACCACTACCACGATGATGTGGATAGATGGCGTTAGCGCTTTTAATGTATTACATGCTTACGTTGCGGCGGCAGTAGCCCTGCTTTTCTTTGCATGGTTCGCTTCACACCAGCAGGATAAATTCCAGAGGATACAAAAGGATCCTGGTGCAAATGTGAAAGTCGACTGGGTAAAGATCTTTAATGTTATGCTTATACTTGCAGGGGCAATTGCTGCTAATATAATATATGATATGCCAGCGCTTGGCGTCTGGATCGCCATTATCCTCGGAGCCTTCCTGAGACCGGTACCATGGAAAGAAGTTCCGGCATCAATCAAGGGTACTGTATTTCTTCTCTGTCTTGTTACAGCGGCTTCAATGATGCCTGTTGAAGAGCTTCCCAATGCCTCATGGATAACTGCATTCGGACTGGGATTCCTTTCAGCAGTATTTGATAACATCCCTCTTACTAAACTCGCACTTGACCAGGGACATTATGACTGGGGTATGCTGGCCTACACTGTTGGTTTCGGAGGATCAATGGTTTGGTTTGGATCATCTGCAGGCGTTGCAATAACCAATAAATTTCCGCAGGGCAGGAACGTAGTCGAATGGGTTAAAAACGGATGGCATGTTGCGGTTGCATATATAATCGGGTTCTTTGCGCTTTATCTTCTGCTGGGTTGGGAACCTGCCGATACAAAAGAACATAAAGTAATTAATTGTCCTGTCCCGGGGTGCCCTATGGCAGGAAAGACTGAGGCTATGGTCACGCCTTATATCAATAGTCTTCCGGTTATCATACCGTAATATTCGGATAACACAAAAACATTATATTAATAGCGCGGATTTTAAATACGCGCTATTTTTTTACCTTTATTTCAATAAAATCAGATATATGAAGAAGGTTTTAGCAGCTATAGTATTAATATTCTGCGGTTTAAATTTATCAGCCCAGGCTGAAAAAGAAATTAAAGCCGGAATAAAGCATGTAACTGTTTTTCCGGATCGTGCACAGGTAAACCATGAAACGGCAGTTTCACTTATTGCAGGAAGAACTGTTTTAAAGCTTTCAGGGTTATCACCGTATATCGATCCGCAAAGCATACAGGTAAAAGGATTCGGAGAATTCACAATTCTTTCAGTAAATCATCAGAACAATTACCTGAAGAACCTTGAGGATGATCCGGGAATTAAGAGTATCCGCAGCCAGATTGAAGCTCTGCAACTGAAATCAGAGGATGAAAAAGCAGCTATCGCTATACTGCAGGAAAAAGCATCTTTTCTTACAGCAAATAAGGCTCTTCTGCTTAAAGAGGCTTCTGTAACAACAGAACAGATCAAAAGCATAATGGATCTGTATACATCCAATTATGAACAGGTGACATTGTCAGTCCTGAAAAAACAGAGACAGATAAAAGAATATGAAAAGCAGATTGCCGCCCTGGAACAACAGGCTTCATCGCGTCAGAAGGAGAATCAACTGCCATCAGGGGAAATATATGTTACTGTCTCAAATGAAAAGCAGGTTACCGGCAAGTTAGATATAAGTTATGTCGCTACAAATGCAGGCTGGTATCCTTCCTATGATATCAGGGTTGATGATATCAAAAAACCTGTTTCGATTTCATATAAGGCTAATGTTTACCAGAGTACAGGTAACTCATGGGAAAATGTAAAACTGAGCTTTTCAAATGCCACTCCCTGGGTTTCAGGAAATATTCCTGAGCTTTATCCATGGTTCATCGACTTTATTGCCGAACCCCGGCCTCTTCCCGTAGCAAGATATAACTCAGCAAAAAGGAAGGAGATAACAGGAGCCGTAATTTCTGTTGCAGCAGATGAATCTGTTGAAGAAGCCCCTCTTCCTGAACCTGCTTCGGGACCGGAAATAATGATACAAACAGGAGAAACTACAGTTACTTTTGATGTTACAGTGCCATTCAGCGTGCCATCAGATGGAAAGATGCAGACTGTTGAGATCCAGGATCTGGACCTGCCTGCCGATTATAAATATGTTACACTCCCAAAGAAATCTGAGCTCGCTTACCTGACTGCAAATATTACAAACTGGGCCGAACTGAGCCTTCAAAGCGGGGAAGCCACACTTTACTTCGAAAATTCCTTTGTGGGAAAATCCTGGCTTAATGTTAATCAATTAACAGATACTCTGACTGTTTCACTCGGAACTGACAACAGTATACTTGTGAAAAGAGAAAAAAGGAAAGATTTTACAAGCAGTAAAGTGCTCGGTTCAAATAAAACTGAAACAAGATCATTCCTGATCACTGTCAGAAACAACAAGCAGAATCCGGTTAAGATAACTATAAAAGATCAGATACCTGTTTCATCGAACAGCGGCATTGAAGTACAGCCTGTTGAATTGACGGGAGGCAGGTATAATCCAGGTAATGGCTATGTATTCTGGGATGTCGAAATGAAACCCGGTGAATCGAAGCAGCTCATTCTTACATATACTGTAAAGCATCCAAAAGATAAAAATCTCATACTTGAATAAAAATGAACCTTCTCGGAAATCTTATATGGCTCATATTCGGCGGCATATTGGTTGCAATTGAATATTTTATTGGCAGCATTGTACTGTTTATCACGATTATTGGTATCCCATTCGGATTGCAGACACTCAAGATGGCCTCAATCGCGCTGTGGCCTTTCGGAAGAGACACCCGTGTTCACGAGAGAGCCGGCGGATGCCTGTACATACTAATGAATATAATATGGCTTCTTACAGGAGGGTTATGGATAGCAATCACGCATGCATTTTTCGGATTGTTACTATGCATAACAATAATCGGTATCCCTTTCGGCCTTCAGCATTTCAAGCTTACTGCAATCGCATTGAACCCTTTCGGAAGAGATATAGTTAATGTTTAAGATTGAGTAAGATACTTAAAAAAATGAGCAATACTGAAAATAATTCGACTCCGATTGGCAAGCTTGGCAAATTTGGCCTGATAAAACATATAACTTCCGGCACAAGGCATAAAAATCCTTCTACTGTCCATGGCATTGGTGATGATGCGGCTGTAGTAGATTCCGGTGGAAAACTCATGCTCATCACAACTGATCTGTTCCTTGAGGGAATCCATTTCAACCTGATGTACACTCCTCTGAAGCACCTGGGGTATAAAGCAGTAATAAGAGGTATCTCTGATATATATGCAATGAATGGCACACCGGAACAGATACTTGTGGCGCTCGGACTGAGCTCCCGTTTTACTGTCGAACAGGTTGATGAAATTTATGAAGGAATAGGATCAGCCTGTGATAAATATGACGTCGATCTCGCAGGTGGAGATACAACGAGTTCATATACAGGCCTTACAATAAGCGTTACAGCAACGGGGACAGTGGGGAAAGACATGATAATCAAAAGGAATACAGCGGGTACCGGCGACATTGTATGTGTTACTGGCGATTTTGGAGCGGCATACATGGGTTTGCAGCTTCTCGAAAGGGAAAGAAAACTGTTTGAAAAGGAAAAAACGATACAACCTGATCTTTCAGGTTATGAATATGTTATAGGAAGACAGCTCAAGCCTGAATTTCCTTGTGAAGTACTTGCTGAACTTGGTGAGAATGACATTGTCCCAACAGCCATGATCGATGTTTCAGATTGTCTTGCATCTGATCTTATGCATATCTGTAAACTCTCAGGAACAGGCTGCAGAATTTATTCCGAGAAAATTCCGATTGATTATGAGACAGCAAAGATAGCTGAGGAATTCAACATCGATCCTGTAACTCCTGCGCTCAACGGAGGAGAGGATTATGAGCTGCTATTCACTGTAAAAGCCGGGTTAATAGAGAAGATCGGCAGGATCAGGGATGTAAAGGTAATTGGCTACATGACTCAGCCGGAATCGGGTTACACGCTTGTTGGCCAGGGGGGAACTGAAATCGCTATATCAGCGCAGGGATGGACAACAGATCAGGAGCTATCGTGAGCGTATCACTCCCCTGTCTGATTTTCTGAAGAAGTCGATAATATAATCCCTGTCTTCTGAAGGTTTGAATTCTTTTTCTATGAAATCCATTGCCTGGGAAAAATTCATCCCTTTCTGGTATACAGCCCTGTAAATATTGTGAATTTCATCAATACGTTCCTTGTCAAAGCCGCGCCTCTGAAGACCTACGATATTAAGTCCCATGTAAGACAAAGGTTCGCGGTCAGCGAGTACAAATGGAGGAACGTCGATTCTCACCTTTCCTCCTCCTCCGATGAATACATGCCCCCCTATACGGGCAAACTGATGGACAAGCGTGCCGCCGCTCAGTATTGCAAAATCATCAACTTTTACTTCACCTGCAAGGCCGGTTGCATTGCCAATAATTATATTATTACCGATTATACAATCATGACCGATATGGGAATAAGCCATTAAAAGACAGTTATTTCCTACAACTGTTTTACCTGCTGATGCAGTCCCCCTGTTAACTGTCGCACCTTCTCTAATAGTTGTATTATTTCCAATGATTGCAGTTGTTTCTTCGCCGCGGAATTTCATATCCTGAGGTATTGCTGAAACTACAGCAGTAGGGAAAATTTTACAGTTGCTCCCGATTCTTGCGCCCCACATTATTGTTGCATTCGGACCAACCCAGGTACCGTCGCCTATTTCTACATTATCGCCGATATAGGCAAAAGGTTCAACAGTAACATCTTTCCCAAGAATGGCATTCGGATGGATAAAGGCAAGGTTAGAGATCATTTGAATTACTTATTTTTAATAACCTGTGCTGTCATTTCACCTTCAAGTATAAGATTGTTACCGACAAAAGCCTGTCCGAACATAGTTACAATTCCCCTTCGCATTGAATCCGTCAATTCCATTTTAAGAATCAGAGTATCACCGGGAACAACTTTATGCCTGAATTTAATTTTGTCAATTTTAAGAAAATAAGTCGAATATTTTTCAGGTTCTTCAACCATGCTCAGGACAAGAAGGCCACCGGTTTGTGCAAGAGCTTCAACCATCAGAACACCCGGCATAACAGGTTCTTCGGGAAAATGGCCCTGGAAAAAAGCCTCATTAAATGTGACATTCTTTATTCCTACAATAGTTGTCTCATTAAGTGAAATAACTTTATCAACAAACAGGAAAGGGAACCTGTGAGGAAGCTTGCTCCTAATATCTTCAAGAGTATAGACAGGAGGCTGTGAGGGATCATATACAGGAATATCTTTCTTTGATGCTGTTTTCTTCATCTCCTGCCTGATGATCCTTGCAAGACGTGTATTTGCATGATGACCCGGGCGGGTAGCAACGATTTTACCTTTAATAGGGTGACCAACAAGAGCTATGTCGCCCATTATGTCAAGCAGTTTGTGACGAGCCGGCTCATTCGGATATTTCAGTTGGGTATTATTGAGTACTCCTGCATTATGAGTGCTTATACCCGGACGATTGAACATCTTTGCAATGCGGTCTATTTCTTCCTGCTCAACTTCTTTTTCGAGTATCACAATTGCATTATCGAGATCACCCCCTTTTATCCTTCCGGCATTGAAGAGCGGCTCGAGCTCATGGAAGAAAACGAACGTCCTGCTTTTTGAAATTTCTTCCTCAAAATTTTTAATTGAATCGAGAATTGAATATTGATTCCCGAGGATCTTTGAGTTATAATCGATAAGAACATTTATACTAAGGTGATCGTCGGGATAAACTATCAGGTCGACGCCATGTTCTTCCTCCGAATATGTTATTTTCTGTTTTACAACAAAATAATTACGTTCTTCCTTAAGCTCAACAAAACCTGTTTGCCTGATAGCCTCAACAAATTTCCATGACGACCCGCCCATTATCGGGGCTTCAGGGCCGTCAAGCTCTATCAGGGCATTATCGATCTGAAGTCCATATAATGCCGCGAGAGCATGTTCAACAGTTGCAACAGATGCATTATTCTGCATCAATGTAGTGCCTCGTGCTGTATCGGTAACATTTTCAGCAAGGGCGTCTATAACTGGTTTGCCGGGCAGATCGGTTCTGCAAAATTTGTATCCGTGATTGGCAGGGGCCGGTTTGAATGTTATCGTTACGTTCAACCCTGTATGTAAACCTTTACCTGTAAGGCTGACATCGCCTGCAAGAGTTCTCTGCTTTTCGCTCATCAATTATTCTGAATAAAAATTTTTTGCAAAAGAATAAAAAAAACTGAATATTAAAGAAGATTTTACTTATTGTACCTGAAATTCATTGCTGGAAAACACGTTAAATTCTATTCTTTTTTCATTAGCTGCAACTCTTTTTCGATTTTATCAAGACGTGACTTCATTTCAGGCAGATTCTTGAATATAACGGAGGATTTCATAAAAGATTTCAGATCTATCGCCGGAGAACCCTGGATTACAGTATTCTCTTCCCGTACATTACTTATTAATCCCGACTGGGCTCCCATTTTTGTCCCGTCGGCAATTCTTATATGGCCTCCGATTCCTACCTGCCCGCCGAACATGCAGTTCTTACCTATCTTTGTTGAACCTGAAATGCCTGTCTGAGCAGCCATCACTGTGTTTTCACCGATTTCAACATTATGTGCAACCTGAATCAGGTTATCGAGCTTTACACCTCTGCGGATTATTGTCGAGCCCATTGTAGCCCGGTCAATTGTAACATTTGCGCCTATTTCGACATGATCTTCAAGGACTACATTCCCAAGCTGGGGAATTTTCATGAATTCATTTTCTGACTGCGGCGCAAAACCAAACCCGTCGCTTCCTATGACCGAACCAGCGTGAATAATACAACCTTCACCGATAACACATTCACTGTATACAGTTACCCGGTGGTATAATTTGCAGTTATCACCAAGTTTTGAATTATCACCTATATATACATGCGGATAAACGGAGCAGCCATCGCCTATCACGGCATTTTCACCTATATAAGCATAGGGGCCGATATACACATCCTTTCCGGTTTTTGCAGTCGGTTCTATCACGGCTGTAGGATGTATCCCTGTTTTTCGTGGTCTCGCACTATCGACAAGCTGGAGCAATGATGCGAATGATTCATAAGCATTATCAACCCTGATAAGTGTGGCGCTTATCTTTGATGTTGGTGAGAAACTTTTGTTTACAAGAACAATAGAAGAAGCTGTTGTATATATATAATGTTCGTATTTGGGATTTGCTAGGAATGAAAGAGCTCCGGGATGACCTTCTTCAATTTTTGCAATTGTATTGACCTTTATAGTCGGGTCGCCATCGATCTCTCCCTTCAGAAAACCCGCAATTGTTGCTGCATCGAATTCCATTTCAATTTAATTTTAGTTCTGTATAAATATTTTCTTCTCTGTTACTCTTAGCGGCATTCCTTCGGATAGCACAGGAAGTGCTTTGTTATCCTTTCCGATACGAACCTGTGATCAAACATATCTGAAACTTCAGAAATGCGGGCAGTTGTGCCATTTTTCAGAAGTATTTTCACCTCAGGCGCTGAAGGAGTGTAAGCCAGGTTAGATACAGTGCCCGAATATACATAATAATCCGAAAGTTCGGTTTTAATTTTGAGCCTCTTACATGCACAATCCCTGAGATTAGCAATAACGGTTTCGCTGAACGGCTCGTTCTGAAGTTCTATTGCAAATAATTCACGGTTGACGAGCCGTAATGAAAGATCTGCAAGAACCTTGTCTTCATGATCGTTCCAGTATTTTGCAGACACCATAATGTCGGTATCGTCAAGTCTCGTAAAATTGGACGCAATTAATCCCGGTGTGAACAAGCCTTCCTTTTTGAGGTCTTCAGGTCCGATCCTGTTATAAAGAAAGAAACGCAGCGCCGGAGTTGAGTATATGTCAACACCCTGGCTTGCGAGGACTTTTGCACACCTCAGCACATTTACAAGCAGGCTCTCAGACGATAGCACAGTTTTATGCATATAAACCTGCCAGTACATAAGCCTCCGGGCAATAAGGAATTTTTCAAGCGAATAAATACCTTTTTCGTCTACAACGAGGCTCTCATCAGCAACATTAAGCATGCTTATTATCCTGTCAAATCCTACAGAACCCTCTATGACGCCAGTGAAAAAGCTGTCTCGCATCAGGTAATCCAGCCTGTCCATGTCAATCTGCCCTGAAATGAGTTCATGAAAGAACATCCTGTTATATTTCCCTGTAAATATGTCGATTGCAAGATTTAGCCGGCCGCTATACTCCTCATTCAGCATTTTCATCAGGAGCAATGAGATATCTTCATGTGTTAAATTATTAACAATAGAAGATTCAAGTGCATGTGAAAAAGGTCCGTGCCCGCAATCATGCAGGAGTATTGCAACTGATGCGGCTTCCTCTTCTTCATAAGAAATCTGGATCCCCTTACTTCTGAGAGTTTCAAGAGCCATGCACATAAGATGAAGCGCACCTATTGCATGTTGAAAACGAGTATGATTTGCCCCCGGATATACAAAGTTTGTCAGGCCGAGCTGCTTAATGTTCCTGAGCCGCTGAATCCATGGATGTTCTATGAGATCGAAGATGAAATCATTACGGATACCGATAAAACCATAAACAGGATCATTAATAATTTTCCGTTTGTTTTTCTGGTAGACCATCAGGGATGTACTAAGGTGTACAAAAATATGAAATAATTTTTGTTATGTTGAAAGTTCCGATCGGGTTCTGAAAAATGCACTTTTTTAAAATTAATGCTTGCAGGTTACAAAGAATTTCTAACTTTGCACTTCAAAGTACTTTTATTATGAAAGTAATTAAATTGAAAATTAACCGGAAAGCTCATTGTTTTGGGACATGTTATAAAACTTCTGCATCTTTTTCATTACCAGCATTTAAAAATGAATTATATGAATACTGAATATACCTGTTATTACGTTTATTTATCTAATTTGATGCAACAATTGAAATTATTATCGTCTTTATAGCGTCAAACAAAGAAACTCCTTGACTCTCCCATGAAAATCGAAATACGGGGTCTGAACAAGATATACGAAAACGGCAATCAGGCTTTAAAAGATATAAATCTTGAATTTGGAACCGGTATGTTCGGGCTTCTTGGTCCGAACGGCGCCGGAAAATCAAGTTTGATGAGGATTATGGTCACATTGATGAGACCTACTTCCGGAGAGGTCCTTGTAAACGGCCTTGATATAGGGAAGCACAGGAAAGAAATCAGGGAGATGCTTGGTTATCTTCCGCAGGATTTCAGATTTTTCAGTGCATTAAAGACGTGGGAATTTCTCGATTACTCGGGTTCTCTTGCGGGTTTAAAGAACAGGAAAGCAAGGCTTGCTGAAGTTGACAGGTTACTTGACCAGGTTGGTCTCCTTGAGGTACGTGACAGGCAGGCAAACAGGCTTTCAGGAGGAATGAAGAGAAGGCTGGGCATAGCGCAGGCACTGATTGGAAATCCAAGGATAATAATTGTTGACGAACCGACAACCGGCCTTGATCCCGACGAAAGGATCAGGTTCAGGAATATACTTTCACAGCTAAGCCAGAACGATGTAACAATAATTTTATCAACGCATATAGTCGGAGACATCTCATCGACATGCCAGGGAATGGCTTTATTAAACAAGGGAGAAGTTGTATTTTCAGGATCACCCGAGAATCTTGTAAAAATTGCTGACGGGCACGTTTTCAGGCTTCATCTGACTCCTGAAAAATATGAATATCTAAAGGAGAAATACAACGTTATTTCCACAATTCCGTCGGAAACAGGATGGGATGTTCAGATTGTAGCAGACGAACCGCCTGAGTTTCAGTCTACAGCGATTATTCCGAATATAGAACATGCTTACGTCTACTTCATGGAACATAAGCTGCACACTGATACAACAGAATGATTATTATCCGCTAAATGTCATTATTCCACAACATAAGCACAGTCGCAAGATATGAAGCCAGGACTCTAAGAAGAAGCTGGTTTTTCAGGCTGTTTGCAGCAGGCGCATTATTTATATTCACCTTTATGAATCTTGGGGTCTTCTCGCCTATCGGGGAAGAAGACTGGGACCTTATCTCCATTCCATCATCAGTACCTCTTATAAATCTATACCTTCTTAATATTGGACAGGCAATTGTAGTGATATTCCTTGCAGCCGATTTCCTGAAAAGAGACAAGAAGCTTGATACGAATGAGGTGCTATATACAAGGTCAATGTCAAACTTCGAGTACATTACCGGTAAAACCTTTGGTATTCTGAGGCTTTTTCTAGGGCTGGATATAGTGATCCTTTCAATCGGACTTTTGATGAACATTATATCAACAAAAATGAAAGTAGATATAATGTCCTATGTTTCTTATCTTTTGATAATTTCTGTTCCGACAATCATCTTCAGCCTTGGACTTGCATTCATGATGATGTCTGTAATCCGCAACCAGGCGGTGACTTTCCTTCTGCTCCTGGGGATTGCCGTGCTCGATATGTTTTATCTGTGGTTCAGGTTGGGTTCTATCTTTGATTATATGGCATTTGGTCTGCCAATTTTCAAATCAGGGATCGTGGGATTTGATAATCCTGAGATGATCTTTAATCAGCGTTTTCTGTACTTTTCACTTGGCGCTGCATTCGTTTTCGGTACAGTTCTTCTGTTTAAAAGGTTGCCTCAGTCTAAATTGCATACAGCCCTGGCAACAATACTTCTGCTTGTTTTTACAGCGTTTTCAGGCATTTGTGCCTGGAACACATTATCGTTTTATAACAAAAGCACAGAGACGAAAAAACTTGTGGCGGAGACAAACAGAAAATACGAAGACAGGAAATTCACAGATATATTGAGATGTGATTTGCAGATCGAACATAAGGGGGAGAGTATTGCAGGAAAAGCAGAGATTACAATAAAAAACAATAATGAGGAGCCTATAGACAGTTATTTATTTTCACTCAATCCTTCTCTCAAGGTCATTACAGCAGGAACACTTAAAGGAGAATCAAAATTCAAAAGCGACTTTAATATTATTGAAATAACCCCTGAAAAAGCATTATTCCCAGGTGACAGTGACATAGTTACGATTTCTTATTATGGAGGAATAAATGAATCATACTGTTATCCAGATTACAGCGACAATATAAAGGAAAACCGTTACACAATTGCAATGGTTAATGTAAATAAAAGACAGGCTTTCCTCAGAGATGATTATGCCCTTCTTACTCCTGAAACTCACTGGTACCCTGTCGCATCTCTGAACTATTTTCCATCTGATCCTGCCAGGATAAAAGTTGATTTTTCAATGTATACCCTGAAAGTTAATGAAGAAAATGGGTTAACTGCAGTTTCTCAGGGGCAGATGGAGAAATCAGGGGGACAATACTTTTTTACTCCCGAAAATCCTTTGACAGGAATAACTCTGGCTATCGGAAATTATAAAACTGATACCCTTTCAGTAGATTCGATAAAATACTTCTGCTATTATTTTCCGGGTCATGATTACTATAAAAAAGACCTTGCCGAGCTTAAGGACACTATTCCAAGCATGATATCAGGTATCATGAGAGAACTGGAGACAAATTTTTCTACACCTTACCCGTTCAGAACACTTTCGTTCGTTGAAGTTCCTGTTCAGTTTCACTCTTATCCAAGGCAGAACACACAGACAAGGGCAGAGCTCCAGCCTTCAATTGTACTGCTTCCCGAGAAGCTTTCAACCTTAAGAAATGCAGGCTTCGCGAAGAGATTCACCCAGCAAAAGAAACAGATGGCGAGAAGCAATCAGGTTATTACAGATAAGGAATTACAAATAAGGATCTTCAATGACTTTGTCAGAAATACATTTATAAGCGGCGAAGACTTCAGGTATGTTAACGGGGTTGCACTTAATGAGCCTGTAAGATACAGACTGGGCCCGAGTTTTTACTTTTTTAAAAATAACTTTTATTCAACCTGTTATCCTGTAATAAACACTGTCTTTGAATCACATCTCCAGAAAGTAGCCGAACCTCAACAGGAAGATTTTTACAATTCAGATGATCTTACTGAAAACGACAAGGCTAATCTTATTCTGAAGGATGTAGCTTTCAGTGAACTCCTCAAAAAGAATCCAAAAGGCGATACTATAAGGACAGTAGTTACTGTAAAAGGAGACTGGCTGTTTAGTCTTCTGAGATCAAAGGCAGGAACCGAAGAATTTAATGAATGGTTCAGAAAATACCTTGACAACAATAAATTTCAAAAGATCGACCTGATAAAATTGAATTCGGATATCCTTGACAAATTCGGATTTGAGTTTTATCCGTACCTCAACAACTGGTTTAACGGTAAACAGCAACCAGGTTTCATTATTGAAGATTTCAAATGCACACAGGTTATCATTGATGACAGGACAAGGTACCAGGTTCTTTTCACAGCTCTTAATCCCGAACCTGTTGCCGGAATATTTAACGTATCGTTCAAAACAGGTGAAAACATTCAGAAAGTATCTGCTGGTAGTGGAACCATTTCTGTTGCAAGCCAGGGGCGCGGAATGGAGACCACAGATATTTCAAAAATAGTCCTGATGGGACCCTCGGAAGCAAGAAGAATAGGTATACTTCTTGATTATGAGCCAAGAACGATGCTTATTAACACATTGTTTTCAAGGAATGTACCGGGAGAAATTAATATTGCTGTGAACGAGGTGCTAAAGCTAAAAGGTAATACAAAGCCTTTTGAAGGAGATGAATTAATCGCATCGATGCCGCTTATTACAGATCCTTCTGAGATCGTTGTCGATAATGAAGATCCCGGATTTGAGTCTGGCGATAAAAATGATCATAGCCCCTTAAAAAAACTTCTGGGCATAAGCAGGAAAGAAGGACGTAATTATGAAAAAATCAGAACATACTGGGTTCCTGAAATCTGGCAACCTGTTGTTCAATCAACATATTACGGGAAATACATCCTTTCAGCAGTCTACACAAGACCTGCAGGCACGGCAGACAGAAAAGTTACATGGTCGGCTCCAGTCGGCAAACCCGGGTTCTTCGAAGTTTATGCCTTTATAGGAAAGTCTGCCGACAGGGTAACTGTGCGCAAAGGAGCTGAAGAAGATGCGCCTCAGTCTGAAGGGCCGCGAGGTCAGGATAATCAATACAGGGATCAGCATTACAGGGTTTTTCATGACCAGGGAATTGAAGAGATTACAATTGATTATGAGAATGCCGAAGCCGGTTGGAATAATCTCGGGCGATATTACATTTCGGGCGATACTGCCAAAGTCGAACTGACTAATGAATCAAGGGGAAAGGTTGTTATTGCAGACGCTGTAAAATGGGTAAGACTGAATTGAACTTAAATATTAATTACAATAAAATACTTAAGATGAGATCATTAAAAAGAAGGATCATTTATTGCTCAATAATAATTGTCATCCTTTTGATATTCCCGGTACGGGTCTTTTCCCAGGGATTATCACTTGAACAGGCTCTTAATATAGCTGCACAGAACAGCCCCTCGATGAAACGTACAAGGCTTAACCTGATAAGGAACCAGGAGAATCTTAATGCACAGAATGCAGCGCTCAAATCCAACTTCTCTCTCGTACTGAACCCTGTTAGCTATTCGCAGAACAGGGAGTTCAATACATTTTTCTCTCAATGGAACTCAAGCAGGAACACCGAAAGCTTTGGAAACTTCACAATTTCACAACCAATAGTACTGACGGATGCACGAATATCTCTTAATAACCGCTTCGGGTATTTTAATTCATACAGCGAGTTCACTGATACAACAACAAAAGGATTCAGCAACAATCTTTCAATCACTCTTGACCAGCCTCTTTTCACATATAACAGGACAAAACTGCAGCTGAGGGAGCTGGAACTCGCTCTTGAAAATTCACAGCTTGACTATGCAATACAATTGCTTGCACTTGAAAAGCAGGTTGCCCAGGCATTTTATTATGTTTACCAGCAGCAGCAAAGCCTCGATATAGCTCAACAGGCATATAACAATATGCAGCAAAGTTATGAGGTCTCAAAGAACAAAGTTGACGCCGGCATTTCTCCTAGAGAGGAGATGTTCCAGGCTGAGCTTAACCTTGCCACAACAAGATCGGATTTTGAGAATAAAGGTGTTTCACTTGAGAATGCAAAGGATGAATTTAAGATACTCATTGGCATGAGTCTCTATGAAGATGTAATAGTCCTCCCGAATATAGATGTAGATACGGTTCCGGTCAACATAGCTTTTGCGATCGATCAGGGCCTTGCAAACAGGATGGAGCTTCGTCAGAGACAGATCCAGGTGGAGTCGTCACAATTTGATCTTATACAGACAAAGGCATTGAACGAGTTCAAAGGAAACCTTGGATTAACTCTCGGACTCTTCGGAGATAACAGGAAATTCAAAAATGTATATGAAAACCCCACAAATAACGAAACGGTTGAGCTATCGCTCACTGTGCCCTTGTGGGACTGGGGAGAAAGGAAATCAAGGATAAAGGCAACAGAGGCAACTATCCAGTCGGCCAATATTTCTTTTGAAGAGGAGCAGAATTCTATAATTCTCGATGTCCGTAAAGTATACAGAAACCTTCTTAACCTGCAGAATCAAATTGAGATTGCCCGTCAGTCAGTAACAAACGCACAGCTTACTTATGATCTGAATCTCGAAAAATACAGGAACGGGGATCTGACAGGTATGGATCTGAACCTTGTTCAGAACCAGCTTTCAGAGAAGCAGTTATCCTACACGAACGCGCTTATCTCATATAAGCTTGAATTACTTAATCTTAAAATACAGACATTATACGATTTCGAAAAGAAAGAACCGGTCACCCCGGTAAAATCAATTCAGACATCAGAACAAAATGCATCCAAATAATCCTATCATGAAAAAGATCCTTTCACTTGTTTCATTTGCATTGTTAGCAATTTCCGGTTGCAGAAATCAGGAAAATAGCCTGAATGCCGACATAGAGATTCCCGTGTCAGTAGAAGAAATAAAGCTGAAATCAATAGAGGAATACATCAATATAACAGGCACTGCATACCCAAAAGGAGATATACTGCTTAAATCAAAGATTACGGCCGTTTATTTTCTTGAAAATAACCCGAGAACCGGAAGACCCTGGCAACTTGGTGACAGGATAATGGCAGGCGAGCTGATAGTAAGGCTTGAAGACAAGGAATACGTGAACTCCCTCAAGCTTGAAACTAATCAGTTGAACCTTGAGCTGTCGGAAACTGAGCTGAGAAAGCAGGAATCACTTTATGAAAAGGGAGGGGTTACTCTCAAAGACCTGAAAACTGCCGGAATCAATTATGAAAATGCAAAAACTACAGTTGAAAATTCAAGGCTTCAACTTGAAAAAACACGGATCGCTTCACCCATCGATGGAGTAATAGTTGATCTGCCTTATTTTACACGTGGCACACAGGTTGAAACAGGCTCTGCAATTGCAAAAGTTATGGACTATAAAGTGATGTATATGGATGTCCAGCTTCCCGAAAAATATATATCTGTTATTAAGCCGGGGCAGCTTGCAAAGCTTACGAACTATACAATACCCGATGATACAATAACAGGAAGAATAACACAACTGTCTCCGGCAATTGATGCAAATACCCGCACTTTCAAGGGGAACATCACTATCGACAATCCCGGGCTGCTGCTTCGTCCCGGTATGTTTGTCAAAGCCGATATAATTACAGATCACAGGGATTCAGTCATAGTAATACCAAAGAACGTCATCCTTTCGCGCCAGAGAGGAAGAACGGTTTTTATTGTTGACAGGTCTGTTGCTGCCGAGAGGATTATTGAAACAGGACTTGAGAACCTGAATGAGGTTGAGGTCACAAAAGGCCTCGACAAAAGTGATCGTCTTGTGACAAGCGGATTCGAGACACTCAGTAACAAGTCGAAAGTGAAAATTATCAGGTAATCAAGATGAACAGAATAGCCCAATTTGCAGTAAGGAATCCGGTAACAGTTGCAATGCTTGTTCTTGGGATTATTCTCCTTGGTTTCATATCATTCGGGAAGCTCGGGACGGATCTTTTTCCCGACATGAATAATCCAAAGATTTACATTGAGCTTAAAGCCGGTGAAAAGCCGCCTGAAGAGATAGAGAAAAACTATGTCGACCAGATTGAATCAATATCAATGCGGCAAAGCGATGTCGTTCAGGTTTCATCTGTATGCCGTTCCGGATCTGCTACAATTACTGTGGAGTATGACTGGAATAAAGACATGGATGAAGCCTTCCTGGATCTTCAGAAAGAGCTGAATTCTTTCAGCCAGAATACAGATCTTGAGGATTTCTCAATTTCTCAATATGATCCGAATGCTGAGCCTGTAATGATAGTGGGTCTTAAAAACACTTCCCTGGCAAACCTTGATGAGGTTAGAAAAGTCGCTGAGAACTACATCAGAAATGAGTTGGTAAGAATTGAAGGAATTGCCGATGTAAGACTCTCGGGAATTGATGAGACTGAAGTTGTAATTGAAACAAATAAATATATTCTTGAGTCTTATGGAATTTCATCAGAGGCTATCGCTGCCCAGATAAGCAATTATAACAGGAATGTCTCAGGAGGTTCGATTGTTGATATGGGACTTAAGTACACTGTTAAAGGTGTAAGCGTCCTCGAAGATCTTCACGATCTTGAAAACATAATCGTAGGCTTTAAACAGGAAAAACAAGCCGTTTCCTCCCCGACGGCAGGTACTGATGCCGCTTCATCATCATTGCCGTCTGAAAAAGTTCCCGTCTATCTCAGGGATATTGCAACAGTGAAGTTTGCAAATAAGGAGCCAGAAAACATAGTTACTCTGAATGGTGAGCGTTGCATCGGCTTGTCTGTCTATAAAGAACCTAAATTCAATACTGTGGATGCTGTTAAAAGCCTTCAGAAAGCAATAACAGAGTTGCAAAAGGCTCTCCCAGGCTATGAGTTCATCAGGGTTGAGGATCAGGGCGATTACATTGACAATGCGATCGGTGAGGTAAAGAATACTCTCCTCGTTGGTGTCTTCCTTGCCGTACTTATATTATATATATTCCTGAGAAGACTCGGAACAACATTAGTTATAAGCGTTGCTATTCCCATTTCGATTATTGCAACGTTCAACCTGATGTATTTCAATCACCTTACCCTGAATATAATGACTCTCGGGGGTCTTGCACTCGGCGCGGGAATGCTTGTTGACAATGCAATAGTTGTTCTTGAAAATATCACAAGGCTCAGGGAAGAAGGAGTGCCGCTCAAGGAAGCTGTAATCAGGGGTACCGGAGAAGTCGGGGCCGCCATAACAAGTTCAACTGTTACCACAATTGTAGTGTTTTTGCCGATAGTTTACCTTCATGGGGCTTCAGGTGAAATGTTCAAAGATCAGGCTTGGACAGTAGCCTTTTCTCTTATTTCCTCGCTTGTTGTAGCTTTGCTTGTTGTCCCGATGCTGATTTCTTCATTATTTAAAGACTCTGAAAAAAGTATCAGGCAAAATACTTCGCTCAGGTTCGGATGGTACAAAAAGACACTTGAAAAAATAATAGATCACAGGAAGATTGTATTATTAACTGCTGTCGTTTTACTGATTATATCCGGGTTGCTTGTTCCGAGACTTGGAAGTGAATTCATGCCAAAATCAGAGTCCGCAGAATTTACGATTGATCTTAAACTGCCTGAAGGAACTGATTTGCTGAGAACAGCATCAACAACAGGTAAGATCGAAACCGTGATAAAGGAGATCTTTGGAGATTCATTGAGCATGGTTTACTCCATTTCCGGACCTGACAATAACTCCGCCCTCGACCAGGAAACAGGGATCAAAGGGGAAAACACAGCTTCGATCAAAGTTATACTGAAAAAAGAATTCAGTACAGGTACTGAAAATGCAGTCTCATTAATTGGCAATTATCTTAATTCCTTACCCGATATCGAGACATCATTCAGGAGACAGGTGACCTCTGTTCAATCTTCGACAGGAACTTCGGGGGCTCCATTCTCTCTTGAAATCTCAGGGAAGGAATTTCCTGAGATTGAAAGGATAATGAATGAGTCAAAGTCAATTCTGTCAGATAATAATGGCCTTTTCAATATAACCACTTCGATTGATAAAGGCACTCCTGAAGTTGAAGTTGCAATCGACAGGTTTAAAGCAAGCTATTACGGTGTAACTGTTGAAAGTATAATTAACCAGGTAAAAGGGTACCTCGATGGATCATCCGCAGGGAATTTTGAATACAGCGGAGAACTTAAAGATGTAACAATAAGGCTTGGGAACCTCTCGCTTCACCAGCTCAACGATCTTCTTATAAATGCAGGGAATGTGAAAGTTCCTCTTAGTGAACTTGCAGCTATCAGAACAGTAATCAGCCCGGGAGAGATTACAAGACGTAACCAGGTGAGAACATGTTACATATATGCGAACCTTATGCCTGGTGTGCCGTTCGACAAAGCAATAAGGAATGCGGGAGAATCACTGAAGCAGGTTGTGCTTCCGATTGATTACAAGCTCGAATTCACAGGAGAAGAGATGAAACGCAGGGAATCAAATGAGAATCTCACCTTCGCGCTTATCCTCTCTCTAGTACTTGTATTCATGGTATTAGCGGCTGAATTTGAATCGCTCATACAACCTTTTGTTATTATGTTAACAATACCTCTCGCAGGTGTGGGAACAATTCTGACATTCTTCATTCTCGGCAAACCTCTTAATATGATGGCTTATATAGGGATCATAATGCTTGGAGGAATTGTTGTGAATAACGCAATCCTGCTGATCGACAGGATAAATCAGCTCCGGGAAACCGGGATAGCCAGGAAGGAAGCAATTGCTCTTGCCGGCAGTCAGAGAATAAGACCAATTCTTATGACAAGCCTCACAACTATCCTGGCTCTATTGCCACTTACTTTCGGTATAGGAGAAAGCGCTTCACTCAGAGCTCCAATGGCATTGGCTGTAGTCGGTGGCATGGTCTCATCCACGTTGCTGACCCTTGTTGTACTTCCCTGCGTTTACCTCGTATTTGATATTCTCAGTGACAGGATTACAGGAAAATCTCGTAGCCATTAACAAAAAGGATAATGAATTTCATTTTAAAAAGGCGGGTATTCATTTGTATGTTGTTCATTGCTGTGACAATGCTTGGCTATGTTTCATACAAAAGACTATCAGTTGAGCTTTTTCCGAATGCCCAGCTTCCCGCAATGTTCATACAGGTAGGTAGTCCTCTTGAAGTAGATCCAGCCTATATAGAAAAACAAGCTGTCGTTCCAATAGAAGGGGCAATAGGCACGCTTGAAGGAATTGAAAAAATAGAGACCAATATAACATCGCAATATGGGACTATTACTGTCTACTATAACCAGAAAACAGATCTTAAATATGCTAACCTCAGGCTGCAGGAAAAGATTGATGCAGTAAAAAAAACAATCCCGCAGAATTTCATAATTAATGTTATAAAGATTGACCTTGAACAGCTCACAAACCAGTTTATGGAGCTACAGGTCAGGGGTGAGGGAGGAATAGACAGGATAAGAAATATTGCCGATAGGGAAATCAAGCCTGAACTTGAAAATGTAAACGGTATTGCAGGCGTTCAGGTATATGGCGGTCAGGAAAATTCAATTGAAGTAAGGTTGAGGAAAGAAGCATGCGAAGCCAATGGGATCACAATTAACCAGGTAAGAATGCTTCTTAACAACAACCGTACAAATAAAACATTTGCAGGGAAAATTCTGGACGGAACTGATGAGCTTTTTGTAAATATAACATCCGAGTATACAGATGTTAAGGATATCGGCGATATAATTGTAAAACAATCGGGTCCTGTATTGCTGAAAGATGTTGCCGATATTTTCTACGGTGTTAAGGAAAGGAGCTCATTCAGCAGGGTCAACGGGCTCGATGCTGTTACGATCACTCTTGTAAATGATAACCAGGCGAATCTTATAGATGTTTCACATGCATCTCTTGAACAGATAGCTGCCCTCAACGCAAAACTCCAGGCAGAAGGGATTGAAATTGTAGTGCAGAACAATACTGCAGAAAGGCTTGAAAAAAATATTAATGAAATAATCAACCTTGCAATAACCGGGGGAATCCTCGCCGTGATGATCCTTTGGTTCTTTCTCCGGAACATAAGGCTTGTCGCAGTCATTGCAGTTTCAATACCTGTTTCTGTTTATACCGCATTCAATTTCTTCTATGCAGCCGGAATCTCAATTAACAGCCTTACCCTTGTTGGTATGGCCCTCGCAATAGGGATGCTCGTCGATAATTCGGTTGTTGTACTTGAAAACATATACAGGCTTGCCGGACAGGGATATGAACCTGAGAGAGCGGTAAAACAGGGATCGTCAGAGGTGTGGAAATCAATTTTTGCATCTACTGTTACGACTCTTATTGTATTTCTTCCTTTCGTCTTCTCTGATAACTTTTTTGTAAGGCTTATAGGTAAAAACATTGGAGTGTCAATCATATCCACGCTTACAGTATCTCTCTTTGTGGCAATACTTCTCATCCCGATGGCAAGCTATTACCTTCTGACAAGACGAACAGGAGGAACATCACAGGTTTACAGGAAACTCTCAATCCATAATCGCCTCATACAGGGATATCATCTTGTGCTGAAATCATGCATGAGAAATCCTTCAGGTACAATTATAGGTACACTTGTAATATTCTTTGCGGCGCTGCTTATAAGTCTTGGATTAAGCATGATCTCGCAGCAGGAGATTAATACACCAAGTTTCAGGCTTTCAGTAACAATGCCGGGCGGATCAACTTTAGCCAGGACTGATGCAGTCGTTGCAGAAATCGAAAACCGGCTCGCTTCTTTGCCTGAAAAACAGGATATTGTAAGCCGTATTGAGGAGGATAAGGCAACTGTAACAATTAACCTTCCCAAAGACTGGGATAAGAAATCTGACAGAACCCTTCCGGAAATAAGGAGTGATATCTCTGAAAAAACAAAGAACATTACATCAGCAGAAGTCAGCATGGATGAAGTATCAGCCGGTGGAGGTTTTACTTCAGAAGGTGGCGGAGAAAGCTTTAATCCGGGCGGTGATTTCATGAGTCTTCTTGGAATTGGAAGCGAGAGGGAAAGCGTTATAATAAAAGGAGAAGATTTTGAAAAAATGAAAAAGCTTGGGGATGATATAGTATCATACCTCACCAACCTTAATACAATCGATAATACAAGCATGAACGTTCAGAAGAACAATCCTGAAGTTCAGCTTTTATTTGACATGGATTATCTCGGAAGGAATAATCTCACACTCAGTGATCTTTCTTCAGCTCTTTCATCTTTCGGACGGGAATATTCATCAGGCGCAACCTTTGTAAGGGGCACTGAAAGGTATGATATAATAATCAAGTACGCTGAAGAAGACTCGTTGTTCTCAAAGAAGGACAAAACAATCGATGATCTCAGAAACCTCCAGGTGGGATCGGGATCAGGCACAATAATGGAAATGCAGGAGATTGCCGACATAGTCTTCTCTTCAGGCAGGGGGAACATTCACAGGGAAAACCAGGAGAAGAGGCTGACAGTATCATACGATTTTAAAAGCGAGATCAAAAAATCAAAAGATCTTTTGCAGGGAGCAAGAATTGAGATCCAGTCAATAATTAACAGGTTAAACATACCGTCTGGTATAGCAGTTGAAGTTATCCAGGAAAAGAACCAGTTTAAGGATTTCTATTACCTTATCGGGATAGCATTCCTGCTTATCTATATGATACTTGCGGGGGTCTTCGAATCGCTTGCGACACCTGTCGTCCTGATGTTCAGTATACCTCTCGCGGCTCTGGGTTCATTAATTGCACTGATCCTCACGGGGAACTCACTTCTGAATGCAAATACTCTTACAGGATTCCTTATATTGCTCGGTGTAGTCGTCAATAATGGAATTATACTTATCGATTATACAAACATACTCCGTAAAAGAGGTAACAGGACACATCGTGCCCTGATGACGGCCGGAGTTTCAAGGTTACGGCCTATCCTGATAACAGCTTCAACAACTGTTATTGCAATGTTTCCTCTGGCGATGGGAACATCTGAATATGTTTCAGTCATCGGAGCAACATTTGCAATAACTGTTATAGGGGGACTTGTATTGAGTACACTTCTCACTCTTGTGTTTATTCCTACATTTTATACCGGTCTCGAAAATGCCCTGAAATGGTTCTACTCGCTCAAGTTGTCAAATAAACTGATCCAGCTTGCTATCTTTCTTTCATTCGTATTCCTGATTTACTATAATATCGACAGGTTCCTCTGGAAACTTATTACTACAATTCTTGTCATTATTCTTATTCCTGCCGGAACATGGTTTATAATGAACAGTCTCAGGAAAGCTCGCGAAACTGTTATAACACCCGGTGAAAGCATACATATAAGGGTACAGAGCCTTGTCAAGATATATGAAAGGGAAAGCCGATGGAAAAGGGAATGGCAGGCAGGTGCAAGAATCAGGAACCGTCTCGGACTTGAGAAAAAATACAATTCCCGGAAGGACTTGAGTGAGCTCGGATGGCAGCTTCCTTTATTTGCATTCATAATCTACTTTACTTATTCATATCTCAGCAAAGGATTCTGGATATTCATATTCAGCATGTGTTCATGGTTTTTTCTTATGGGCATCTGGAACCAGGTAAAAGAGCTTCTTGTAAACTTCAACATGAAAAAACGATCCGGGGTAAGAAAACTCTTTATCACAACCTGCGATTTCACTATATCATGGATTGTCCCCCTGTTCAATCTTATATGGTTCCAGGTTAAGTGGCAAAACATTGTTGTGGTGCTCATTCTTGGATTATTATGGTTTACAGGACTATTTATCTATACAACAGGCAAGAAACTAACGTCAGAAAACATTGATATTTACAGGTTGACAGGACGGTTCAGGGGTTTAAGGAAGAACGTCTACAAAATTGTTGCTGCCGTTCCTGTAATCGGTAAAAAGAAGAAACCTTTCAAAGCTCTTGCCTGTGTTTCACTTGAAATCGGGAACGGAATGTTCGGCCTGCTCGGTCCTAATGGCGCAGGAAAAACAACACTCATGAGAATTATTTGCGGTATTCTCGAACAGAGTTATGGAAAAGTCTGGATCAATGGACTCGATACACAGAAGAAAAGAGAGGAGCTCCAGGGGCTTATCGGATATCTGCCACAGGAATTCGGAAGCTACGAAAACATGACAGCTCATGATTATCTCCATTACCAGGCTATGCTTAAAAACATAACAGATGCAGAGTTAAGGGACGAAAGAGTTACATACGTTCTGAAGGCTGTGCACATGGAAGAGAGGAGATACGAAAAGATAGGTTCCTATTCTGGAGGAATGAAACAAAGGATGGGTATCGCGCTCATACTTCTTCATCTTCCGAGGATACTTGTAGTAGATGAACCTACTGCAGGGCTCGACCCCCGTGAAAGGATCAGGTTCAGAAATCTTCTTGTTGAACTCAGCCGTGAAAGGGTAGTTATATTCTCCACACATATAATCGAAGACATATCGAGTTCATGTAATCAGGTTGCAGTGATGAATAAAGGTAAGCTGAAATACTTTGGCAAACCTATTGAAATGACAAAAGAAGCAGCCGGCCACGTATGGCAATTCAGCATTCCTTCCACTGCTTTCAATGATTTTGTAAAAGATCATCTTGTTGTCCATCACATGTCGGAGGGTGACAAGGTAAGGGTGAGGGTCATTTCGGAGGCATCGCCCTGGGAAGGAGCAGTCAGCGCCACCCCTAACCTTGAAGACGCATATCTCTGGCTTTTGAGAAGTAAAAACCACAATGGAAACGACATTAACGGTAAAAAATGAAATCCCCAGCCATAAAAAACATATCAATCGTGGTTTATAAAATGATAATTTATAACCTGAAGATAATTTTCGCCAATAAATTCATCTGGTTTCTTGCGGGATCGGTTCTTTTCTGGATGGGACTATGCGTTATCTATGTCTTTTCAAATGAAGTTTCAAGGATGAGCGATCTGTATGGTGTATTCCTTACTTCCGGGTTGCTGCTCGTGTTTTATCCGGCTGTCTTTGGAATTCAGAACGACCAGGATGCGAGAACGATTGAAATTCTATTCGGAATTCCTGATTACAGGTATAAAGTCTGGCTTGTAAGGATAGTTCTGATGTTCATAATAGCATTCCTTATAATGCTTGTATTCACATTTCTTTCTTCGATACTTATAGTCAGATTCCGTTTCATAAGCATGACTTCACAGGTGATGGTCCCCGTTATTTTCCTGGGATTGATGTCTTTTGCACTTTCAACTGTGATAAGGAATGGGAATGGAACCGCTGTAATAATGATAATTATCGGAATAATATTCATGATCATGAGCGAACCCCTGAGGAAAAGCCAGTGGAACATTTTCATGAATCCTTTTGATACACCTTATGACATGAATGAAACATCATGGGCGATAGTTGCTGCAAAGAACAGGATAATCCTTTCAGTCGGATCTGTTATCTTTTTACTGCTGGCTTTATTTAACCTCCAGAAAAGGGAGAAATTCATGTAGGAATTCTTTAAACGCTGAGATCGTAGAGTCCGCTATGCGGACCAACGCGGGGATTATAATAATTCTTCATATTAAGCCCTGCGTTCTCTGCGAGGGCCGGCCTTTGGAGTGGAAAGCTCTGTGTTCTCTGCGTTTAATCATGCCTCAAACGGGTGATCTTTCGAGAAGTCCGGCAGGTAATTCAGGTTGCTTTCGATTTCCTGCAACCATCCGTTCCTGAAACCAAGCTCATGCATATAACTTACAACCTCATCATATTCTGATTTATAAAGAGCCCTGTTAAGATCGGAGGTCTCCGAAGCCTTGTGCATCGGGTAATATTGTGCCATAAGTGATATATTTACTCCCGTTGACAGTTCCTCAGCAATAGTCGCAAGCACTTTTTTGCTTTCATCTGTATGACCCGGCAGTACAAGGTGCCTTATAAGCATTCCTCGTTCTGCTTTCCCGTTTTCATCTGTAATCAGGGATGATCCCATCTGCCTGTACATCTCTTTTATCGCACTCAGGGCAATACTGCCATAATTAAATGCACCTGATAACCTTCCGGCAAGGTCAGAACTGACATATTTGAAGTCGGGCAGATACACATCAACAATACCGTCGAGGCCCCTTATGACCTCAACCTTATCATAGCTGTTAGTATTGTAAATAATTACCGGCCTGTATCCGGATGAATAAATGCCTGCAATGATTTCTTTCATGCCCGGGATCATATGCGAAGGAGATACAAATCCAACAGAACTGATTCCATTCGAAAGGATAGTTATGATTTCTGACAAAACTTCTTCCTTATCTGTGGCATGTAAAGCTGACAACCTGGCTGGCTGGCTAATTTCGTGATTCTGACAATATATACAATGCAGATTACAGCCTGAAAAGAAAATATTACAAATGCCGTCTTTGCCGCCTACTACAGGTTCCTCACCTTTATGAATACAGACAGAAGCAATATTCCAGCCGGCATCCATCCTGCAGTAACCATCCCTCCCATTTATCCGGTCAGCATGGCAGTTACGCGGGCATAAAGTGCAATTGCTGTATATTTCTGTCATTTTAAGCTCTCTTTATTCTTAATCTGATAAAAGCGTTGACTTTCGGGTGCAAATATCGTGATTGGATCATAAATAGTTCATTATTAATGAATATTTTTTGGGGAATTAATATTATTACTTAACTTTGCATCCGATTTGTGTTGTATTTGAGAGCAAGGGGACCGAGGTCCCCTGTTTTGTTACCTGTTTGAAAAATAATGATTGAAAAGGAAACGATAAAGGGAATAGTTAGTGAATATCTGAAAAGCTCAGATATGTTCCTCGTTGCCGTTAAGGTGAGCAGTGCAAACAGGATCACCGTGCTTGCAGACAGGAAGGGTGGTATCACACTTGACGAATGTGTATCAATACATCGATTCATTGAAAGCAGGCTCGACAGGGATATTGAGGATTATGAATTAGAGGTATCGTCACCCGGGCTTGATCTTCCTTTTCTTGTAAAGGAACAGTATTACAAAAATGAAGGAAAGAAGATCGAAGTAACGGACACTGATGGGATTAAACACACCGGCATTCTGAAAAATGTAACAGATGGCGGGTTTGAACTGGAGACAGAAGTTAAAGTAAAAGGCAAATCGAAGGAGATCAAGGATATTTCATTCAACTTCGATAATATTAAATCAGCAAGAGTAATATTAATAATCAAATAAAAGTAAAAAGGTCTTAGACAGATGGAAAATGTTAATTTGTACGACACCTTTTCTGAATTCAAGGAACTGAAGAGTATTGACCGTCCTACAATGATGAGCGTGCTTGAAGATGTATTCAGGGGCATGCTTGCAAAAAAGTACGGATCAGCAGATAATTTCGATATTATTGTCAATATCGACAAGGGTGATTTTGAGATATGGAGGAACAGGGTTGTTGTCAATGATGATGAAGTGACCGATCCTGTTACACAGATACCCCTTTCCAAAGCAAAAGAAATTGATGAAGACTATGAAGTCGGAGAAGAAGTCTCAGATGAGGTCAAATTTCTCGATTTTGGAAGAAGGGCCATATTGTCATTAAGGCAGAACCTCACGGCAAGAATTCTGGATCTTGAGAAAAACAATATTTACATTAAGTACAAAGACAGGATAGGCGAAATCGTCACAGGTGAAGTGTACCAGGTATGGAAAAGAGAGATCCTGGTCCTTGATGATGACGGGAATGAGCTCATCCTTCCAAAGAGCGAACAGATACCTTCCGATCATTTCAGGAAAGGTGATTCAATAAGAGCTGTTGTGATCAAGGTAGAAATGAGAAACAACACTCCGTTCATCATTCTCAGCAGAACGTCACCCGTATTTCTTGAAAGACTGTTTGAACTCGAAGTGCCTGAGATTTTTGATGGCCTTATCACAATAAAAAAGATAGTCAGGGTTCCTGGTGAAAGAGCAAAGGTAGCTGTTGAGTCCTATGATGAAAGAATCGATCCGGTCGGTGCATGCGTTGGGATGAAGGGATCGAGGATTCATGGGATCGTGAGGGAATTAAGAAACGAAAACATTGATGTTATTAATTATACTTCAAATAATCAGTTGTTTATTCAGAGAGCTCTGAGCCCGGCTAAGATTACAACGATCAAGCTTGATGATGAAGCAAAACGCGCACAGATCTTCCTTAAACCAAACGAAGTATCTCTTGCAATAGGCAAAGGCGGATTGAACATAAAGCTGGCTAGTCAGCTGACCGGTTATGAAATCGATGTTTACAGAGAACCGGGAGGTGAGGATGAGGAAGATGTTAACCTTGAAGAATTCTCCGATGAAATCGATGAATGGATAATCGAAGAATTCAAATCAATTGGCTGTGATACAGCTAGAAGCGTTCTCAATCTATCGATAAGCGATCTTGTTAAAAGGACCGACCTCGAGGAAGAAACTGTTAAAGAAGTTGTTAATATACTCCGAGCCGAATTTGAATGATTTCAATATTTCATTTTGAAAAAATAAATAATAATAATTAATCCGGAATTAGAGGAAAGGCAGTAAGTTAATATGACAGAAGATATTAAGGTTACAAGATTAAGTAAAGCAGCCCGGGAATTCAATGTAGGAATTTCCACTATCGTGGATTTTCTTCACAAGAAGGGCTTCGACCTTGATCCAAACCCAAATACAAAACTCCCGCATGATGCATATCTTCTACTTGTAAAAGAGTACAGCTCTGACATCAGCGTAAAAAAGGAATCTGAAAAACTAATCCTGAAAGATCTTCACAGGAAAAAAGAGTCAGTTTCGATTGACGATGTCCCCGAAAAAGCTGAAACCGAAGAAGCTGAAAGAGATAATGATGTAATAATCAAGGATGCTTCATCGGGATTAAAATCGTCTGTGGATATTAAGACAGAGGTCAAAAAACCCGACATAAAGCTTGTCGGTAAAATAGACCTTGAAAAAGCACTTAAACCAAAGGTTGAAAAACCTGCTCCTCCTAAAGAGGAACCTGCCAAAAAGCCAGTTGCTCCTGCTGAGCCGGAGCCTGAAAAAAAGAAGCCTGCGGTTGAGAAAAAAGCTGCTCCGGAGAAAAAAGTTGCAGATGAAAAACCTTCACCAGAAATTGTTGAAGAAGAAAAGTCAGCCAAAACTAATATAGATCTGCGCATTGTTGGGAAAATTGATCTCGACACAATATCCAAGGCTCCAAAGAAAGAAGAGAAGGAACCACCTGTAAAAGCGCCGGAGAAAGTTCAACCTGAGGAAGAAAAGCCTAAAGCAAGGGAAAAGGAAGAGCCTGAACCTGTTGTCGCACAAAAAGAAGAAGTTATCGAAGAGAAACCTCCAGTTAGTACAGCTGAAGAAGAAACCATACCCGAGGCAGAAGTAATTTACAAACCAGATTTTAAAAAACTTACTGGGCCAAGAGTTGTTGGTAAAATCGATCTTCCAATTGAGGAAAAGAAAAAGCCTGCAGTGCCTGTGAAAGTTGACACGGATGGTGACTTTAAAAGGAAGAAAAGAAGAAAAAGGATACAGAAGGAGAAAGAAGGCGTTGTCTCCGTAAGTAAACCGGATGTTCAGGATAAGAAGGAAAAACCTGTTGCAAGGAAGATAATAAAGAAGAGGCCTGTTAGAACAGAAGTCAATGAAGAAGAAGTTCAGAAACAGATAAAAGAGACTCTTGCACGCCTTACAACAAAAGGCAAATCTAAAGGATCAAGATACAGGAGAGAAAAACGAGAAGCATTCAGCCAGCGTCATCAGGAAGAAGCAAACCAGATTGAAGCCGAAAAGAACATTCTCAAGGTCACCGAGTTTGTTTCTGTGAACGAGCTCGCAACAATGATGAGTGTCCCTGTAACAGATATCATCTCGACATGTATGAGCCTTGGACTGTTTGTTTCGATCAACCAGCGCCTCGACGCTGAAACGATGGCTCTTCTTGCCGATGAATTCGGATTTAAGGTTGAATTTGTAAGCGCCGAACTCCAGGAAGCTGTCAGGGAAGTAGAAGATGAACCTGAGGATCTTAAACCACGTCCGCCTATTGTTACTGTGATGGGACATGTCGACCATGGTAAGACAAAGCTCCTTGATTATATACGTAATACAAACGTCGTTGCAGGTGAAGCCGGCGGTATAACCCAGCACATCGGAGCTTATGCTGTTAATCTTCCTGATGGACGCCAGATTACCTTCCTCGACACACCGGGACATGAAGCTTTTACTGCAATGCGTGCCCGTGGTGCTCAGATAACCGATATAGTAATCATCGTTGTTGCTGCTGATGATGGAGTGATGCCTCAAACAAAGGAAGCTATCAATCATGCATCTGCTGCAGGTGTGCCTATAATATTCGCAATCAATAAAATCGATAAGCCCACAGCAAATCCCGACAGGATTAAAGAAGAGCTCGCAGCTATGAATTATCTTGTCGAAGATTGGGGAGGTAAATACCAGTCACAGGAAATTTCTGCAAAATCGGGTCTGAATATCGACCTGTTGCTCGATAAAGTCCTGCTTGAGGCCGAACTCCTTGACCTGAAGGCAAACCCTGACAAACCGGCAATCGGGACAATTATTGAATCAGCGCTCGATAAAGGACGTGGATTTACTTCCACAGTTCTTGTGAAAGCAGGAACCCTCAGAGTCGGCGAGATTATGCTTGCAGGAAGCGCATTTGGCCATATCAAGGCAATGTATAATGAAAGAGGAAACAAAGTTGATGAAGTAGGCCCTGCTACTCCGGCGCTCATTCTCGGTCTTAATAACGCTCCTCAGGCAGGTGATAAGTTCAATATAATGGACAGCGATAAAGAAGCGAAGGAGATAGCAACAAAAAGAGCCCAGCTTCAGCGCGAACAGGGTCTGCGTACTCAAAAGCATATCACACTCGATGAAATCGGAAGAAGGATTGCAATCGGTAACTTCCAGGAACTTAATATAATTGTAAAAGGCGATGTTGACGGCTCTGTAGAAGCTCTGAGCGATTCTCTTATAAAACTTTCGACACCCGAGATCCAGCTTAACATTATTCATAAAGCAGTAGGTCAGATCTCAGAATCGGATGTTCTTCTTGCAGCAGCGTCAAATGCAATTATTGTTGGATTCCAGGTAAGACCTTCACTCAGTGCGAGGAAGCTTGCAGAAAAGGAAGAAATCGACGTAAGATTGTACTCAATTATCTACAATGCTATTGAAGAGATCAAATCTGCAATGGAAGGTATGCTCAGCCCTGAGGTGAGAGAAGATATTGTAGCTACACTCGAAATCAGGGATATATTCAAGGTAACTAAAGTCGGTACTGTTGCGGGATGCTATGTGAAGGAAGGAAAGATAACAAGGAACACAAAAGTTCGTATAATCCGCGACGGTATAGTTATATATACAGGAGAACTTGCATCACTTAAACGTTTCAAGGATGATGTGAAGGAGGTCGTTGGCGGCTATGAATGCGGTCTGAACATCCTTAACTTTAACGACATCAAAGTCGGCGATGTGATTGAGGGTTACCAGGAGACTGAAATCAAGAAAACGCTTTAAAGAGAAGTTATTTTTGTATAAAAAAGCACGGATTTAAATCCGTGCTTTTTGTTTTGTCACAAAAAAAGAGAAGCGTTTTTCTGCTTCTCCTTTACATTTATAATAAGGCCAATCCGTTATGGAATGGCCCGGAGGGGCTTAAAGCAATTCTTTGTACTTTTCCGGCGTAAGAAGACTCTTTGTTTCCGCTGGATCGCTTACCTTGATTTTGATCATCCAGCCTTTACCATAAGGATCTTTGTTGACAAGATCAGGCGATTTGTCAAGCCCGGGGTTGAGCTCAAGAACTTCACCCGATACAGGCATAAACATATCTGACACAGTTTTAACAGCTTCAATTGTTCCAAAAGCTTCGCCTTTTTCAATTGTCTCGCCTACTGTCTCAATCTCTATGAAAACTATATCCCCAAGTTCTGACTGAGCAAAATCTGTTATGCCAACAGTGGCAGTCTGACCCTCAATGCGGATCCATTCATGGTCTTTTGTGTAAAGTAAATCCTGCGGAACGTTCATGGTGTTTTAAATTATGATTATGTTATTGGTTTAGAGCAAATTCTTAATCAAATTTAAGAAATTTTTCTGTCATAACAGATGACAAAAGTCTTTTTTTGAAAACCTGGATCAGAATATACGCTGTTCTTATTGTACGAGGGTGAACTTCAGACTGAAACCGAAATTTGTATTCGAAGTAGGGAACGTATTGGCGACGAATGGATTATTCATCTCGTGATCAGCAAAAATCTGAAGATTGAACCTGTCTGAAAGAACATAATCTGCTGTAGTTTCTATCCTGAAGATCTTATTGCCTACTACCGGCTGATTTACGTCTTCAACAATTTTTCTTGCAAGTGTCTTGTTATCGCGTATTGAAAGATCAAGCCGCAGGTTCAGGTCGCTTTCGAGCTTCTTCTGGCCCCCCCCTGTCTTCAGTATTATCTGAACATTATCAAACCTGTAACCAGCGCCGACAACGAGCTCGTTTATCCTTGCATCAGCTATCTGATTACTAGTAAGATTAAGTGAGACAGTACGGGACTTTTTCCATTCAAACCTTGTTGTAAGGCTGTTTTTCCAGTTCATGTCAACATTTATAAGAGGACTGAACTGTTCACTTATTGTAACAACATTAATCTCATATCGCTGAACAAAATTATTCTGAAGATCCCTTACTGAGCTCACACCCCATTCATCAGGCTGGTAATTAAGGTTTGTAGTGTAAGAGCCGATCTGGTATGTACTCCTGTACTGGTGAGTAAGGCTCACAGATCTGAACACTTCCTGTATGAAAGGGAATTTTGACAGGCCGTCGAATGTAACCCGCCAGTTCGGCATCATTTTAAAAGCTGAAGGAAAAGTCTCAAGCGGCACCTTTTCGGGACTGCTTTTTGTATAAGCTGCCAGAAAAGCGGGGATAAGAACTTCCCTTGATGTCGGACCGTAACCGCTTTTATATGTACCATCAACCGGAAGCCCTGTTGAGGGATCTATATCGGGATCGTACAAAGGATCGATAGCAGAACGTTCGGTTGCTCTTCTTCCGGAGATAATTGCCGTATTATTTTTAAATGCTTCAAAGGTCGGTGAAACATAGTCATTATCCTTGGAGATCTTCTCAAAAGCTGTTCCCCAGGAGATAACAGATATCGAAAAGTTACCGCTGACTGTTTTATTCCTTGTGCTCTCAGGAAATTCTCCGTTTGCATCGGCAATGTAATATGCACTTATAGCCTCAGCAAATCTCCTGTCGGCATTTAAATCAATTCTCAAACCCGGTATTGGTTCAATTGTGCTTCGGGCCGAAATATCATACTTGTTATTATATAGAGAAGGGGTGTTAAGAAGAGAGTCTTTTGATATCCAGTTATTTCTTACGGCTTTGTTAAAAAAGCCGGGATCGTTGTAACCCAGGATGAATGGCCATCCGGGAGAAAGCACATTACTCTGTGTCGACATACCGAGAATATCGGTACCCGGCATATAGCCGGGAAGGTACTGCCCCTGTGATGAAGTAACAGTAAGGCTCACCGACCTGACTCCCATCATGGCTCTCACAAGGTATTCTCCCGTTACAATCAGAGGGCTTCGCTTTTTCCTGACTTTTCCTTCAATTGCCACCCTGGCCCCATCAACAGCCTCAGGAGCCGTATAGTTGACACGGTTGTCACTGACTACCTCTACTATACCTTTTACCTCTTTCCCATTTTTATCAAAGACCCTGACGGTTACATCTCTGGTTTTAAGGTTATGTATTATTGACCTGACAACATTAGCTCTGAAATTTACATTGTCCCTTGTGAAGGTTACTGTTTCAGTCTCCGATTTCATTCTTTGCGCGGCATCAGGCCTTGTATTATTCTCAATCTTCTTAAGAAATGCGGACTTCCCATAAAGAGTGGAAAGATTAGCCATAACACTGAGATTCATCTCATTATGGTTCTTAATTGAATTCCCGATATTTATTTCTGAAGTATCCGCAAAAACAGGCCCGGCAAGCCATGTATAATCGGATCCATACCGTGCTGTTGAGTTAAGCCATGTAAGCAATGGAAGCTTATTTACAGGAATCGTATATGTAAGATTCATGTAATGATTGTAATTGGTTGTACGGCCGAATCGCCGGAGATTCGTCATCACCGAATCACGCCAGTAATCATAAGTCTCCCTGTAACGATCCCTGTCAACGCCTCCGGATGGTTCATCTATCCTTGCGAGGCTGTTTGCAGTAAAATCAAATTTCAACTGCCTTGTAATGTCGTACTTAAAATCATACATCCTCGTCCATTCAAAATCTTTTCTGAAGGTCGGAGTCACTAAAAGGTACGGATTGCTTATGTTCCTGGTTTTTATTTCATTATAATACCTGCTCAGATCCGTTCTGAAAGAAAGGCTTTTGGGGAAAATATAGAAATTGAAATCCTTAATTATCCTGAAGGCAGGAGAACTCAGGAGTTTTACATTCTTTAAAGGCATAATATTCTTTGGTTGAGCCTGATAGTCATAATTGATCCCACCCCGGTAGTTTTTCTCGATATCAATTTCAGTTTTGGTGTTTGTCCTGTAGATCTCATTATACGTATAATTAACACTCAGGTTGGCAGGATCCCATATATGAGGTTTTTCTCCGCGTTTTGTTATGCCGGCATTGCTTATTGTTAGAGTTTTTCTTCTTGTATAATCATCAGAAACATTTCTTAATGAGTCTCTTATGGCATCGCTTGCCGCATTGGCAAGAGCATCCTTCATAAGAATATCAGGATCAAGAGGATTGTATTGGGGCCTTATCCGTGTTTCAGAATATCCGACATATACAGGTAACCTGACACCTGCTTTTTCAGGGAAGAACTTGCCAAGCTCTATGCTTGACGACACATCATATTTCATCACCTCTTCCTTGCTTCTTTCATTTACCTTTGTCTCGATACTTCCCCAGCCCGGTGTACTTGTTTGACCAACCATGTCTACGGTTCCAAGATCAGCCAGTCGTGCCTGGAGATGTGCATTGGCAGCCCAGCCTCCATCTTCCCTGAAATCGCTCAGGCGCAATTCATTGACCCATATCTCACCTGACTTGGGAGTACCGTCATCAACCAGCGTATTCCTTGTTCTTATAGGATTACGCACACCAACCATAATTACTTTGACATTACTGAGATTTGGATTCCCTGATACAGATATCCGTGCATTTTCATGATTATAGATAAATACATCCGAGATGCTCAATGATGAACCTGAAAGTTGCATCTGCCTGTTTCGCTCCTGTTTTGCATCCTGGAATACCGAGAGGTCAATATTAAAGCTGTTGTCCTCCGGCCAGACAAGAGCTCTTGAGTCATCTGAATTGTTGTCATAGTCGCCGGGAGAGGTAAGTTTCAGCGGGATCTCATATTCATAGAAGTTGCCTTTGTAATCTGATCCTATCCGTATGAATGCGGTGAGCTCGTCATCCTGAAGGGGTTGTCCTATCATGGCTTCAGCATGAACTTCCATCCTAAGCTTCCTGTATTGCCTGATGTCGAGGTTCACATTCCTGAATGCTGCACGGGCATCGCCGTCTTCAAGATTCATTACCCTGAGAACCATTGCCTGTTCATTCAATTGCCGGAGCTGTGGATTTTGAGGATCAGTAATCCTGTTGAATCCGGGAGGCAGCACGTAATTAACAGGTGTCTTATTTGCATTCTCTTCTATGCTTACGGAACTTACTTCGAAAGTACCGTCAGAAGACTCAGGAATTGAAATTCTTTCGCCTCCTTCCATGAAGGAAATATTATATTTTCTCCATTCCGCTCTTACAAGATCAAAACGTGCAAAACGCATGATTATAGGATCGTCGAAATCACGAAGGAACATTCTTATGAACCTTATTGATTTGAAATCCTGTATAGTACCGACAACCTTCTGATATTCAGTGACAGGTATTTTGAACTGGTACCATTTGACTGAGGATTTATTGCCATTTGCCAATGTTGCCTCATACTCTACTTCATCTACTATATAATTCTTACCAACCTCCAGATCAGCAGGGCGCATACTTATTTTATACTGATAATAACTTTCAGTTTCGCTCAGTGTATTATCGCGGTTAATGTCTTCCATATCAGGAAGAGTTGAATTTGAAGCGGGATATGATGAATTTTCGGAAACCGGAGAATTACCTTCATTCCCGTTATACTTTTTATACCTGTCTAAAATTGAAAGTTTCTCCGCATCATAATCTGCACCTCTGAAATAGTGAAAATCATCATTTGACGGGTCCCCTGAGATCTTCTCGTAAGCCTCAGGCGTTGTAATCAGCATTGATTTGCGAAGATAATCTGCAAAATATGTCTGTTCCTCAGCATCACCAAGGCCATCAAATCCGGCGTCCTGGTACTTTCTTGACGCAGGGTCGTTGTCAAAAGCATTCACGACTGCCTGAACAGTTGGTACCCGGCCCCATGCAGTTGAATCTACATTCTTAATATCTGATGAACCCGGAAGTCCGTTCTCGAAGCTCTTTCTCGAATCCCGGAGTATGTCTTCAGAAATGTTGCCAAGGTCAATGTACATATCTCCACCGCTCAGTGCGGGATTTTCGACAAATGGATCCATGATCCAGAATTTGAGGTACTGTATATTGGCAGTTTCAAAATCGCTTGTAAGTATTTCCCGCATCATTCCTCCCCATCGTGAAGCCGGCTCATTAAGTCCGCCTTCTGAATTCATTCCTCTTGATAAAGTTCCGGGATCTGTATCGAAGTTATAGGGACCCTTCTCTCCGGGATAATAAGCAACATTAAGAATTGTAAGATTAGTTGGGATCCCGCTCGCACTTTCTTTTAACGGGAATAATTCATCCTCATACACCTCCCTTACAAAATGGCTTGACTGTGTATTATCATCCTGCTTTATATGGTCGGGGGTTGAAGATCCATTTCGCAGGAAAAGAGGATCAATTACATACCAGGCAAGTTTGGCCCTGTTGTTTCCGCTGACAAGGTTGTTGTTGAATCGTGATTCAGGAAAAAGCTGCTCCTGTCCCTGAGGAATACTCGCAAGAGTCCAGGCATTAAATGATTTCAGGTCGAGAGGAATTTCACTCGCTTCAAAATCATCAATGTATGAGTTACCTGCGTCGGTTATTGCCTTTGAATGCCCCGGAACGAGGTGAGCATATTCACCGAAAAAAGAGATACCTGATGGAGTGCTTGTGCTTAGGAGTGGAATCTTGTCAATGACTTTTGTAAGAAGCTGTGATTCACTCTTGTACGAAGTATTGAATCCGAATATTGAGTTAGATATCGGCTCTTCCCCAAAATTTACCTTCTGTGTATAAGGCCTTTCTGTCAGATGCAGGAATGTACCGCCAATATTAAAATTATCTGAGAACCTGTAATCAAGATGTGTCCCCACGAGTGTCTTTGTCTGAAAACCAAAGAACTGGTTGCTCTCAAGCGATACCTGTATCGGTGTTTGTGATTCTATTAATGCCTGATTGATTATCCTTACTGTTCCCATATTGTAGTCAACAGTAAAATCTGTATTTTCTGTCAGTGGAACGCCACCTGCCGTCACTTTAACAGACCCCTGCGGGATGTTTGTTGCGTTCAGCGGTATCTCAGAACCAGACTCTGAAGAATATTGCCCTGTCAGCTTGAACTTGTTTTTTTCTGCGATCTGCTTTGCAATAGTCTGAGTTGAATCGTAAAGTTCCTGAAATACATATTTTGATGCGATAGAAGGATCACTGATTTTGCTTCGAAGGTGACTGCCAAAAGGTTCAATTACCGGAAAGATGATCTTACCCCTGTCGGTCTTTACGGTTATATCTTCAATAAAATCGAAATAACCGTCAGGTTCATTGTCAAGCTGGCTGTTAAGCCTGTCAAGTCCCATCACCTGTAACAGGATTTTATCGGCGAGCGTGCCTTCGGGAATATAGTTTATCGAGTTGCCTGTTTTATCATCCTGGTAAAGTACATTAAGTTGAAAATCTGTCTTGTCGAGCTTTCCTGAACCGAGAGAATATACGTTCTTCATCATCAGGTCCCAGGTGTATAAACGGGGGCTCAGGGTTGTTCCTTTCAACATCTTGAGGATAAGAGTCTGTGGAGCAGCGACCCCATCTGTTGAGAACTCTCCCACCTTGTACAACTTTCCATTCAATGTGTACTCGTAAGCTACGGCAAGAACCTCATCTGTATTAAGAGCCACATTTAATGAAATGTAACCAAGCTGCTTGTTAAAATAGTACTCCCTTTCATTCAGCTTTCTTGCATTTTCAATTTTTTCGAAATCCCGGCCGATCTGAAAACCACGATAAATGGGATCGAACGCATTTGTCACCTCGTTAATACCGCGTATTGCCGAATATGTTGTAGTAAGCTGTTCGTAGAGATTATTAGCGCTGTTGTCTGGGTAAATTGTGCTTCCCTGTGAATGTTGAAATGCTGGTATCTTGTTGTATATATGTGGATTGTTCTCGCCAAGGTCCATGAAAGCGACTATGTTCCTGTTACTTGCTTCTTCAAAGCGGCTCGATTTATTTGTAACCCATACTTCAATTCTTTCAATGTTTACACCTGAGCTAACAATTGGAAGATTTTTCAAAGCTGCATCGTAAGTATCACGGAAGTAATGGGAAAGAAAGAAGTGCCTGTTGGCTTCATACTCGTCGGCATAGATCTCGAAATCCGTGAGTTGTGCACCGCCCTTGACTTCAACAACAGATGATTCTCCTTTCTGCTGCGAGAGAACAGTTGTAACATTGAGCTTTCCAAATTGCATCTCAGTCTTAAGACCAAAAAGACTGTAACTTCCTGTTATAAGCGTTCCTGCAAGTGGAAGTGTGACATCACCGGCTTCAACCTTCTTTAGAATTTCATCTTCTTTCCCTGCATACTGCAACTTCGTCCGGTTTTCGAAGTCGAACATTGCGTCAGTATTATAATTCACACCGAGCTGAACTTTATCTCCAATTGTCCCGGTGACGTTCATCTGGATCTTTTCCTTGAAATCGAAAGTCGGAATAGTCTGCAACCTCTCAGCCAGAGTAGGGTTTTTTGTACGTGAGATATTAATTCCGAAGACAAGCTCAGCAGACCCCTGTGGGATTATGTTAATAACATTGCTGCCGAAGATCTTGTCGAATGTTGCACCTCCCACTTCAATCTGAGGTATCAGACCTGATTTGAAACCACCCTGTTCTCCCGAAATCCTTTGCTGCCAATATTCCCGCATTGCTCTTGTGTACTCATATTTGCGGTACTCTTCAGGGCTCATGTGCATTGGTGTCCGGTAATTCAGTTCCCCTATCTTTTCGTAAATTATATATTCATTCTTTACAGGATCATAAATTACTGTGGATTTGTAATTTGAAGGTCTGTTGAGGTAAAGAGGCGAGCTTTCCTTCTGATCCCAGGGCCGGCCTGTATCTTCATTCAGCTTTAAAATCTCTGTTGAATCCTGAGTTCCTGAATTTACCTGGCCCGAGGCTTCATGAGAGATGAGAAGAGAAAAAATTATCAATACAAGAGGCTTGAATACCAGAAGATATTTATATGAATTCCCTGATCTCAATATGGTTAGTTCGGAATTACAAGTTTTTAAGCGCTTTCCTGATCATATCTTCGACGGTAAGGTTCTTCTCTTCCCGGGTTATTTTATCGAGGATCTTGATCACGGCGCTTTTGGCAAAGCCCAGCATCACCAAAGCAGATAACGCTTCTTCTTTGCCTGTATTGTCTGAAACACTAAATATTTCACCGGCATTGGAGGATTTGCCGACTTTATCCCTGAGATCGACAATGATTCTTTGAGCTGTCTTTAGGCCGATACCTTTAACGCTTTTCAGCACGTTCACATCTGAAGTTGTAATCGCACGTTCTATTTCCTGCGGCTGTAGTGATGAAAGAACCATCCTTGCAGTGCTTGCTCCCACACCAGTGACTGAAATGAGCAGGCGGAAGATCTCACGTTCATCCTCATCGGCAAACCCGAAAAGTTGATGAGCATCTTCCCTTATTACTTCATGTATAAGTACCTTGTACTCACTTTTGTGTTCAAGCTTTGAAAAAGTAACAAGTGAGATATTTATAAAATACCCCACTCCGGCAGTTTCGACAACAAGGAACGCAGGTGTAATCCTGGTTATCGGACCCTTAATGTAGTCGATCATATCTGTTGCTCTGCGTTAAATATATCAGGAGGAAGCTCATCAACCCGGTCATGCGTCTCAATATCATAATGCTTAAGCGGATTCTTTGATATTTCATCATTTAACATCCTGTTCCTGAATATGTCGCAGGCAAGGTACATAGCCTGGCGAAACGAGTTTTCAGATGCTTCTCCTTTTCCGGCTATGTCGAAGGCTGTACCATGTACGGGTGAAGTTCTCACAAAAGGCAGGCCTGCAGTAAAGTTCACTCCTGAATCAAATGAGAGAGCCTTGAATGGAGCAAGACCCTGGTCGTGATACATTGCAAGTATCCCGTCGAATCTTGTGAAAGATCCGGCGCCGAAAAACCCATCGGCGGGAAAAGGTCCGAAAGCCATTATACCTTCTTTAAGAGCCTGTTGAACAGCAGGCATGATTATTTCATTCTCCTCACTTCCAAGAAGAGAGTTGTCGCCAGCATGGGGATTTAAACCAAGAACTGCAATTTTGGGCTTTCTTATACCAAAATCATATATAAGTGACTGGTTCATTAATTTGATTTTTCCCAGAACAGAATCTGTTGTAACAAGTTGTGGAACCTGCCTTAAAGGAACATGATCAGTAACAAGTCCTATGCGTATATTCTCGCTGATCATGAACATAAGAACCTCGGGCGCCCCTGATTTGTATTTCAGGAAATCAGTATGACCTTTAAAATTAAAATTCTTCGACTGAATATTATGCTTATCTATCGGAGCAGTAACCAGAACATCAATCTTACCTTTCATAATGTCATCAATGGCTCTCTCCAGTGAGATCAATGCCGACTCTCCTCCCAGAGAAGAAGATTTCCCCAGCTCTACCCTGACATTGTCATCAAGGCAGTTTATCATATTAGCTTTTTTGGGATGAGCTTCATCTGCCGATCTTATATTATTAAAACTAAAATTATTTATATTCAGCGCTTTCCTGTGATATGCAGCGACTTTTGGAGACCCGTACACGACGGGTGTGCAGATATCAGTAATCATCGGGTCAGACAGAGCTTTTATTATGACTTCATATCCGATCCCGTTAATGTCACCTTGTGATATACCTGCTATTACTGGTTTCTTTTCCATAGATTATGTTTGATGTTCTTTACCTTATACTGCCTTCAATCTTCAGGCATCCTGCAAATTCATGCTCCGTGAGTATTAATATGCTGAAATATACAAATATCAATACAGTTCAGCAAGTTTACGAAGAAAATGAGCCAATAACCTTAATCCTGAAGCTGTTCCGTTTTTAAGCCTGTAATATTCATCCTTTTTCAGAAGTTCCATACCTGCAATATCAAGGTGAATAAGAGGATAGTCAGTAAATTTTTCAAGAAATTTTCCTGCAATAATTGCTCCGGCTTCACGGCCATTACCGATATTCTTCATATCAGCAATATCTGATTTCAGTCCTTCTGCGTACTCATCCCAGAGAGGGAGCTCGGCAACACGTTCATAAGTCTCATTACCGCTTTCCTTCAGAAGGTCAATATATTTTTTTGAGGCATTTGACATCATTGCAATAGCATGGCTGCTGAAAGTCATCGCAGCTGAACCTGTAAGAGTTGCAACATCGATTATGAGCTCAGGCTCGTATTTTGAGGCATAACTCAGTGCATCTGCAAGTATAAGCCTCCCTTCTGCATCCGTATTAGCGACTTCCACAGTCATTTTGTTATACATAGTGATCACATCACCCTGGGCGTAAGCATTGCCTCCCGGACGATTGTCAGTTGAAGGGACAAGTCCGATTACATGGAGAGGAATGCCGGTTTTAGCGGCAACATACACAGTTCCTGAAATTATTGCAGCCCCGGCCATATCGCCCTTCATACCTGCCATCGATTCACCCGGCTTAAGGTTCAGTCCACCAGTGTCATACACAATCCCTTTACCGACAAGCACTATGGGATTTGTATTAACATGCTTTGCAGGTTTCCATTCAAGAATACTGAAAGAAGGCGGATCGATGCTGCCTTTGTTAACTGCGAGCAGGCCACCCATTTTAAGTGATTCAATCTTTCCCTTGTTCAGGATCTCAACACTAAAACCCGCTGCATCTCCAAGCTTTTTTATCTCACCGGCAAGCCCAACTGCATTAAGATGATTTACAGGCTCATTTATAAGATCGCGTGTAAAATACACAGCATTAAGAGTCTCAGTCAGTCTTCCAATAATATCATCTGCGATGTCAGCATAGAGAAGTAATTTTTCAGGATATTGATTCTTTGGTTTTCCGCTTTTCCCGGGTTTGTCAGCCCTGTATTTCCGGAAAGAATAGATACTCAAAATAAACCCTTCTGTAAAATCTTCAATCGCTCCTTTGTAAGCTCCTTCCGAAGCAATTACAAGCTCATTGTGATTATTTGATTTTATGAGCCTACGTAATTTATAAGCAGAACGTCTTACTTCCTCACGGATTTTATAATGTTCCTTCCCCTCCGGCAGGTTTACAAAATAAACACACCGCTCATAATTATTTATGAAAACACTTTCTTCGCCCCTGTCAAGCTGTGACTTTACATAATCGCTTTCACTTTTCCCGAGCTTAAGCCAGCCTGGAATATCCTTATTCCCGGTAATACAAACCAGCGACTGGGTTAAGGATATGTCTGATATCTTGGAAATTATGGGTTTCATAAAATAGTCGATTTTTGAGGCCTAAAGTTAATTAAAATATTCATTGTTTAAGTTTCAAAGCACTACCTTTGAGCGATGCAAAATAAATGGATTTAGATAGTCTGACAGCTGATTGATATTGATGAATCTTAACAATATATACAAAAAGGCGCTTGAACTTCAGGCATTAACAACAGAGGAAGGGTGTTTTTTATACAATGAAGCGCCTCTGGGCGAACTGATGTTTATTGCCTGTGAGCTCAGGCAAAAACATGTTCCCGGTAATTATGCCGGATGGATGATCGATAGAAATGTGAATATTACAAATATCTGTTTTTCACAATGTTCATTCTGTAACTTCTGCAGGAAGAAAGACTCTGAAGATGCCTACGTTACAAGCATTGATGATTATAAGGAAAAGACAGATGAACTATTCCGATTTGGAGGGGACCAGCTGCTTCTTCAGGGAGGAATGAACCCATCTCTTGGCCTTGATTTTTATACAGACCTGTTCCGTACTCTTAAAAAGCTCTATCCAAGGCTGATTCTTCATGCACTTGGACCGCCTGAAATCGCTTACCTGTCAAAAAAAGAAAAACTCCCTTACAGGAACGTTCTTGAAAAGTTAATTGAGGCAGGACTCGACAGTCTTCCCGGCGCAGGAGCCGAAATACTATCCGATCGTGTCAGGAAAATAATTTCACCCGCAAAAGCAAGTGTAAGCGAATGGCTTGGAGTCATGAAGGAAGCTCACATACTGAATCTTCCTACATCGGCAACAATGATGTATGGACATGTAGAAACAATTGATGAAAGAATAAACCATTTAATCTGCCTCAGGGATCTTCAAAATGAAAAACCATCAAGCGCTTATGGTTTTATCACGTTTATCCCATGGCCCTTCATGGACGAAGGGACAATCCTGAAAGAGAGGCACGGGGTCAGAAGGTCATACAGCAGTAATGATTATTTAAGGCTAATTGCGATTAGCAGGATTATCCTCAATAATATCAAAAATATTCAGGCTTCTTTGCTCACTGTAGGGAGAGATACTGCAATGCTGTCATTGCATGCAGGCGCAAATGATCTGGGATCGATAATGATAGAAGAAAATGTTGTAAGCGCTGCAGGCTCTCGCAATACATTTACTGCTGATGATATCCAGTCGATAATAATCGATGCAGGCTTGCTTCCTTTGAGGAGGAATCAGAAGTATGAACCCTGGGAAAGGCTGTAAAAAAACAAAAACCTGCATCTCGATGCAGGTTTAAAAGGTATATGTTACCTGGTTTAGATCTTGTCTTTGGTTGCAATTTCCTTGCTGTCTTCAGCAGGATCGTATTTGGAAGCTTTCTTAAATTCTTTCATTCCCTGACCAATACCTTTCATAAGTTCAGGAATCTTGCGCCCGCCAAAAAGAAGAACAACAACAAGAAGAATCAGAATTATCTCGGTAGCACCTATTTTTCCCATTTCATTAAGTATTAGAATTTATACAAAGATATAAATACTTTATTCAAATTAAAGAAATAACAAAAATTATCCCTGATTTAACAATATCTAAATCTGATCAGCATAGTATTGTTATTTTTTTAACAGACGGATTATATCATTCCCGTTTGCCAGGACAAGCAGTGAAATAAGTATTATCATCCCAGCAATCTGAGCATATTCAAGGAACTTGTCACTTGGTTTCCTGCCTGTAATGACCTCAAAGAGAAGGAATAGAACATGACCGCCATCGAGTGCAGGAATTGGTAGTATGTTCATAACTGCCAGGATTATAGAAAGAAAAGCTGTGAGATTCCAGAATGATTGCCAGTCCCACACACCCGGGAATATGTTCCCTATTGTAATGAATCCTCCTAACGATTCATAAGCTTTTGTGTGTTTTGAGAAAATAAGCCTGAATTGCTTCAGGTAATCCGCAATTGTTTTAAATCCTTTCTTCAGACCGGCCGGAATTGATTCAAAAAACCCGTAACGTACTGTTTTCAAATCAAACATCTTGCTTATTGAAGCCTGGGACTTTGCAACTCCAATCATTCCCGCTGATGTTGGCTGGACAGGGATATTGATTGTGTCCCCATTTCTTTTAACTGACAACATCAATGATCTATCCCTGTTTTCCTTTACGTAGTGTTGGAACTCGTCGTAGTATGAGAACTGAATACTATCGATTGCTATAACCTCATCACCTTCCTTTATACCTGCTTTTTTGGCAGGAGATTCTTTCTGAAATGCTGCAATTACAAAAGGATGGAAGGGAGTTCTGACATCAATCTGACCTTTACCTTTAAGCATTTGTGGCACATAGGCTTCTGGAATATCAATGTTCAGTTTTTCTCCTTCGCGTTCTATCTGTATCGTTTTACGCTTATTCAGGACAATATCTGCAGGTATCTGGTAGAAATTGTCTATGTACTGGTTATCAACTGAAAGAATCTTATCACCGTTCCTTAAACCCATCGACATGCCAACGGAATCGGTAACTATACCATATTTCACACTTGAAGTGGGAAGGAATGTCTCACCCCAGCCATACAGTACAAGAACATAAATTGTCATTGCAAGTATGAAGTTGAAAAAAACCCCACCTACCATAATAATGAGTCTTTGCCAGGAAGGTTTTGATCTGAATTCATAAGGCTGCGGAGGCTGCTTCATCTGCTCACGGTCCATTGATTCATCTATCATACCTGAGATCTTTACATAACCTCCCAATGGAAGCCACCCTATGCCATATTCCGTTTCACCGCGTTTGAATTTAAAAAGAGCAAACCAGGGATCAAAAAAAAGATAAAATTTCTCGACCCTCGTTTTGAAGAGTTTGGCAAACAGGAAATGACCAAATTCATGAATAATAACAAGTATTGAAAGGCTGAGCAGAAGTTGAAGTACCTTGATTAGTATTGTCATTTCAATTCAGAAGTTTATTTATAAATTTTTGGGCTTTAAGTCTTGCATCCTGATCCGTTGCTTCAAGAGTTTCGAGATCAGGTGATATCGAAAAACTACATTTCTCCATTGCATACTCAACTACATCAGGGATCTGCATGAATCCTATTTCTTCTTTCAAAAAAGAGTTAACAGCGGTTTCATTGGCAGCATTCATAATACAGGGCATGTTTCCTCCTTTTTCAAGGGCGCTGTAGGCGATCTTCAGATTTCTGAACCTCGATGTATCGGGTTCACAAAAATTGAGGGCCTTATAATCGGCGAGTCTTAACTTAGGAAGATCAGATATAAATCTTCCCGGCCAGGTCAGAGCATACAGAATCGGGATCCTCATATCCGGAACACCAAGCTGAGCTTTTACGGAACCATCAGCAAAATGCACAAAAGAATGGATCACAGATTGAGGATGAATAATAACAGATATTCTATCGGGAGTCAGGTCAAAAAGCCATCTTGCCTCGATAACTTCAAGACCTTTATTCATCATTGATGCCGAATCGATAGTAACCTTACATCCCATATCCCAGTTAGGGTGTTTAAGCGCATCCTGAGGTTTAGCCTTTCTGAGCATTTCTTCAGTCCAGTTCAGAAAAGGTCCGCCCGATGCAGTAAGTGTAATTTTTTCAACCGGATTACCTGTTTCCCCTGCAAGACACTGGAATATGGCAGAATGTTCTGAATCTACAGGAATAATTCTGCTTCCAGTCTGAGAAATAAGCCTGCCTATAATTTCTCCGGCTACAACAAGAGTCTCCTTGTTTGCAAGAGCTATATTTTTGCCGGCTTTAATTGCGGATATTGTCGGCCTGAGTCCCGAATATCCTACTATTGATGCAAGCACGAGGTCGGTGTCGGGCGAAGTAACAACATCGCATGCGGCTTCATCACCGGTATAAATCTTAATTCCTGTGCCCTGCAACTGGTCACATAAAAACTTATAATGATTTGCATTATTTATTACAACACATGATGGTCTAAAACGAAGCGCCTGATCAACAAGGAGTTTTACATTATTTCCGGCAATGAGCGATTCGACTGAGAACTGATCGGGAAAACGCCCGATAACATCGAGAGTCTGCGACCCGATTGATCCGGTTGATCCGAGAACAGCTATTCGTTTTGTTTTTCCGGTCATGACCAGGTATTCAGAATAAAATATGTTTTTCAGGATCGAGAGGGCTGCCTTTGTACCATATCTCAAGATGCAGGTGGGGTCCTGAAGTATATAATTCACCTGAATCGCCTACTATCGAAATAGCCTCTCCAGCCTTTACAAGATTGCCGGTTTCCTTGAGAAGACTTGAATTATGTTTATAGACCGACACAATATTGTTAGGATGTTGAACCTCGATAACAAAACCTGTTTCCATGGTCCAGCCTGTGAAGATCACAGTACCGTCGAGTACTGCGCTTACAATTGCTTTTGGCGTGGTAACTATATCTGTTCCGAAGTGTTTTGATCTGGCATCGAACCTTGCTGAAATAACGCCTTTAAGAGGAGGAAAGAAATGAAGCCCGGCAAGGTTTGATGAAGGTTCGGAAACGACAGGTCTGAGAGTGAGGTTAAATCTTTCTTCTTTTTCTATATTGGCGCGCATTGCCGAATCTTCAGAAGTGATCCTGAAATCAATCGATGAATAATTACTTGCAGTATCCTGGAGATATACATTTTCAACAGGAGGCTTGCCGGCGATAATTAAGTTCAGATTGGCAAAGTACCTGTCTCTCAGAGATAATTCACGTTCGAGCGAATCAAGCCGGATTGCGCTCAGGAGAATATTGCGGCGCATATCCACATCAGGATAACCGGGTATAAACTCCCTCAGGTTTGTAAAAGATATAAGTGTTGCTGTACCGCCAACAATAAAAAACAAAAGCAGGGAGATCAGAATAAACGCGTTATATTGTGTGAGCCTGATCCTCCATACCTCTTCGAAGGTATGATCATTGACTATTGAAAATCTGTATTTATCGCGCCAGGTTTTCTTTTTCTTTTCCTTTTCCTCTTTGTTCATTTTCACAGGTATGATCAGCGGTCAAAGATAATAAACCTGCTTATCAAAGCAATTAACGCGGATAAAAACCGGAAAATTGCTCAAATCACCTTAACAGGTTTTTCGACGCTTTGCCATAATCCATGCTTTGTGCATACCGACATGGCAGTCAGGTTCATTGATACTTCAGGTGCAACAATGTAGAAATCAATTTCGTAATGAGCGGGTTTGTTGCCGTACACACCTGCCGAATATCTTGCCTCGGCAAGCAGTGTCTCCCTGTTCCAAAGCTGAATAACGCTTATAAAATGATCATTGTCGTCGGGATGAAGATAATCTTCACCAAGCCTCACCTTGACGGCAAATTTCTCGCCTCGTTTCACCTGGTCGGGGCAAATCACATGTGGCATGTGCCTGTCGAGATAATCGCGTTTGACTTCTTTCTCTTCTTTTTCTATATCTGTTGCAGTAAATACTCTTGGCATACGATTTTATTTTATGATGTTATTCCCGCAATTCACTCTGTTACAATTCAACAATCATTAAACAAATTTAGCTAAAAAAAATCGCATTTTGTTTGTTGAATTCTCACTTATATGCTATTTTTGTCCCCTCAATACTGCGGGGTGGAGCAGTGGTAGCTCGTTGGGCTCATAACCCAAAGGTCGGAGGTTCGAATCCTCCCTCCGCTACAAA
>DATALC010000112.1:0-6974 GCA_036261265.1 Bacteroidales bacterium | reverse complement strand
AAAAGGTTAAGAAAACAAATTTTTCACCAACATCTCAAACAACGCCGCCAGGCAAATATCGATCAGGTTTAGGTTTTAGGTTTAGATTAAATGATTGAAAAGGCGCTTCCCAGGCGCCCTTTTCATTTATACATGCTCACTTCGACGTCAATGTAGATGCTCACTCCGACGTCAATTGAAATGCTCACTTCGACTCCGATGGAAATGCTCACTTCGACTCCGCTCAGTGAGCGGGATATTGCTCGTTGAGCGGAGCCGAAACGAGCTTTATCTTACTGACCGGTGTCCTGCTCGTTGAGCGGAGTCGAAACGAGCATTACCTCGTTGAGCGGGCCGAAACGAGCTTTATCTCACTGAGCGGAGCCGAAGTGAGCCAGGATAAGATTCCTCACTTCTCTAAATGAAAAAGAAAGAACATCTCTCCACTGGATTTCAAAAATTTGTATTTTGCATGTAAATCAGTTAACCTAAAACCTATGAAAAAAAATCTCCTGTTTTTATTTATGCTGATAATTGTATTATCTGCATGCAAGAAAGAACCAAAAAGCGACAATCCTTTTTTAAATGAGTATGATACTCCATTCCAGGTTCCTCCTTTCGAAAAGATAAAAGCTGCGCATTATATGCCTGCATTCCTGAAAGGTTTCGAGGAACAGAAAAAAGAGATCAGGGCTATAATAACAAATCCGGAAGAACCAACTTTTGAAAATACAATCAAACCTTATTTGTACAGCGGCGAGCTTTTACAAAAAGTGAGCAGTGTCTTCGGAGCTCTTAATTCTGCAAATACAAATGACACTCTTCAATCAATAAGCAGAGAATTATCTCCCATTCAGTCGAAGCATCGTGACGATATAAACCTGAATGATACATTGTTTCAGAGGGTAAAAACAGTTTACGAGAACAGGGACAAGTTCAATCTCACAGATGAAGAGAAAAAGCTTCTTGAAGATGAATTTAAGGGCTTCGTGAGGAGTGGCGCCGCTCTTTCTCCTGAAGATAAAGATAAGCTCAGGAAGATAAACCAGGAACTCTCGATGCTTTCGGTAAAATTCGGACAGAACCTTCTTGCCGAAACAAACGGATACAAACTTATTATTGACAAAGAATCAGATCTTTCAGGTCTTCCCCGGAATGTAATCGACCAGGCCGCAGCAATGGCAAAAAGCCTTGAGATGCAGGGTAAATGGGTATTCACACTACAGGTTCCAAGCATGACACCTTTCCTGCAGTATTCTGACAGGCGTGATCTCCGCGAAAAACTTTTCACAGGATACTTCATGAAAGGCGACAACGACAATGATAAAGACAACAAAGCTATCATTGCAAGAATTGCAAACCTTAGAGTAGAAAGATCACATCTTCTCGGCTACGACACATTTGCAGATTTTGTTCTTGAAAGAACAATGGCAAAAACTCCTGTAAAGGTGAATGATTTCCTTGGTCAGATATGGCAGGCAGCTCTTCCTGTAGCTAAATCAGAAGCTGCGGCACAGCAGGAAGTAATTAAAACAGAAGGCGGCAAGTTCAAGCTTCAGCCATGGGACTGGTGGTACTATACAGAAAAGATCAAGAAAGCAAAATATGAGCTCGATGATGAAGTCATCAGGCCATATTTCAAGATTGATAATGTGATGGAAGGTATGTTCTATGTTGCGAACCAGCTCTACGGGCTTGAGTTTACAAGGAGAAATGATATTCCCAAATACCATCCCGATGTCAATACTTTTGAGGTAACAAGAAAAGGCCAGCATGTTGGTATTCTTATGATCGACAATTACCCGAGGCCTTCAAAACGTGGTGGCGCATGGTGCGGATCATACAGGGGCCAGAGACGTGATATAGACGGTAAGATGATAACACCGATTGTAACAATGGTTACAAATTCGACACCACCTACAGCCGATAAACCATCACTTCTAACACCCGAAGAGGCAAGCACACTGTTCCATGAATTCGGTCATGCACTTGCAGGACTTCTTTCAAACAAAACATATCCGGGCGGGTCATTGCCACGTGATTTCGTAGAGCTTCCGTCACAGATTATGGAGCATTGGGTGCTCGAACCAGAGGTTTTGAAAGTGTATGCAAAACATTATCAGACCGGCGATGTAATACCTAATGAGCTTGTTGAAAAGCTTGTAAAAGCAGGGAAATTCAACACTGGTTTCCAGACAGTTGAATATCTTGCAGCATCGATGCTCGATATGGAATATCATTCGCTCAGGGATACAGCTTCGATTAACATCAGGGATTTCGAGAATAATTACCTTACAAAGATTGGGCTCATACCTGAAATTAAACCAAGATACAGGTCTACATATTTCAATCATATATGGGCTGGGGGTTATTCTGCAGGATATTATGGTTATATCTGGTGTGAGGTCCTTGATGCAGATGCTTTCAAGGCATTCAAGGAAACGGGCAATATCTTCAATAAGGATATAGCTGCTAAATTCGAGAATGAGATTCTCGCAAGAGGCGGCTCACGCGATCCTCTCGACATGTATATAGCTTTCAGGGGAAAAGAACCCGGAATAGATGCATTGCTTGAGAACAGGGGACTTAAATAATTATTTAATCGGACAGGATTTCAGGTAGCTGACATACCTGAAATCCTGTCTGAAATTTTACAGGGGTAATCAGAAAACCTCAGATTCCTTCTATGCAAATCCTTACTCTGGTTTTGATGATGCTTTTCCCGCTCGTTTTTTCTTCACGGGGAAAAGATCCTGTTGCCGAAAAAGGCGTCCTTGATCTTCGTGAAATGAAAGACAAGGATCGCTTTCTCGTGAAGCTTAACGGTGAATGGGAATTTTACTGGAAAAAAATGCTTCACCCGCATGATTTCAGTACAACGAGGCAGAAACCGGATTATTATGGTAAAGTACCGTCGTACTGGATTGATTATCCTGATAATGTTGCCGATGAAAACTTCGGATATGCAACTTACAGGCTCACCGTTCTCCTTCCTACCGGGTTCAGGAAGAGCTTAGCCGTCGATCTTCCTGTATTTGATTCGAGTTATGATATTTATGTAGATGATAAATATATCGGTGGAAATGGAGTACCCGGAAAATCCCGGGAGGAATCGGTTCCTGAATACAGGCGTGTTTTTGCAAAGATCCAGCCTGTTTCAGATACGATGAGACTCGTGATCAATGTTTCAAATTATTATCACAGGCGGGGAGGATTCTGGTTACCGGCAAGGCTCGGCACTTTTGCGGAGGCACAGAACAATGTTGCAAATTCCTGGGCTGCAGAATGGTCTGTAATAAGCCTGCTGCTGGGATTTTCAATTCTTTTCTTTTTCATTTTTATTGTTTCCCCGAGGGAGAAAATAATGATCTTCTTCAGCATGCTTGTTTTCGGACTGGCTATACGACCCCTGTTCACGACCCATTTTCTTATTTTAAACTTCATAAATGTCCCATGGATATGGCTCGTAAGATTCGAGTATATAGGGTTATGCTTTGTGATCATCGGGTTTTCCTGGTTCGGCTATTACCTTTATCCAAGAAGGTTCGAAAGGATTTCAGCGATCGTAATTACAAACCTTTTCATCTGTATTCTGTTTGTTATAATCTCCATGCCGGTTAAGATTTTCAGTTACTCTACTTTTGCATTTTATGCTTCTGTCTTCTACCTGATGATCTACCTCATAGGAAACAGTTTTGCAGGAATGCTGAAAAAGAATGTAATCGACACTATATATCTTCTTGGTTTTCTACTTGTTCTTTTCGGCGGAGTGCATGATATAATCGTATCTCTTGGCAGAGCATCAGGCGGAACAGGTTACCTGCTTACATACCTTGTTGTCGGAATTGTCTTCATCCAGGCAATGCTGCTTCTTTATAAACTGCTTATTGCTTTTCAGGAAAAAGAAAAATTACAGCTTAAGATGGAGTTCATGAACAGGAACCTTGAGATAATGATTGACCAGAGAACCCAGGAGCTCAGGAAAAGGAATGATGAGATCGAACTCCAGAATAACATGATAGCACAGCAAAATAAGCAGCTGTCAGATACAATTCAGCTTAAAAACAAGATATTCTCGGTTATAGCACACGATCTGAGAAGTCCCGTGGTGAACATTCTGTACATGCTTAACCTCCTCAAGGAAAAAGAATACAAGAAGAACTACGACACATTTGCAAATTCAAGCATCGATTATGCCCAACGGGTAATAGGTCTTCTCGAAAACATGCTTGTATGGGGCAGAGGGCAGGAAGATAAAATCAAGTTCTCACCCGAGAATCACGATCTTGCAGATATTATTCTTACAAACCTCAGCATTTTCAAGGAAACAGCTGATAAAAAGGAGATTTCTGTCAATTTTACACAGGTAGGAAGCCCTGTTGCATTCTGTGACAAGGACCTTCTTGACATTATCATTAGGAATCTTCTTTCAAATGCAGTAAAATATACTCCAAGGAAAGGAAGGATAAGCATTTTCCTGAAAGATAAGAAAGCATCCGGTGAAGGAATGATGCTTAAAATATGCGACAATGGTACGGGCATGAGCGAACAGAAACAAAAAGAAATATTTACTTCTGAAGAGATTGTAAGTACTCCGGGTACGGAAAATGAAAAAGGAACAGGTCTCGGCTTGAAGTTGTGTTATGAGCTTGTCAGAATAAATAATGGAAGCCTTACTGTTGAAAGCAGGCTAAATGAAGGAACGTGTTTCATCATTATGCTGCCGGGAGGTTCTAATCCGCAATGAGTCCTGCAAGTTCATCTCTCTTCAGAATAGTAATGTTCTTCCCGTTTGTTTCAATTATTCCACTTTCTTCGAGATCACCAAGGGCTCTTCCAACTGATGGTCTTGCAACTCCGAAATAATCGGCAAGATCATTCTGTGTCCTGTCAAGCCTTACTTCAGTTTTGTTCTGACCGGCCAGCTCAAGTATGTATTGAGCCAGCTTGCTTTTGATTGTCTTGAAGCTAAGAAACCTGATCTTATCAGACAGGAACTGCGAACGGTTTGATATCATGTCAAGAAAATTAACAAGCAATAGATTATTTTCATTAAGAAGCGAAAGAAAATCAGGTTTATCAATTATAAGTACTTCCGTATCTACCACAGCGATAACATTCACAGGATACCTGTTGTTTTTCCCGAACATGAATGCCGGAGCTATAGCGCCGGCAGCTTTAATATCTTCTATCTTAATTACCCTCCCCGTAAAATCTGTCATTTCACCTTTAACATACCCTGAAACGACGATAGCCAGAGCGTTAACCTGTTCTCCGCAACTGTAAACAAATGAACCTTCTTTGTATTTTCGAACTTTTGACCGTGAATGGCTTAATGTCAATTCTATATCGTCTGCACTCATATTTTTAAAGAGTGGCGACTGTGATAATATATTATAATCCATTGTGTTTTTGTGTAAATTTATTAATGTTACATTTGAATTCAAAAAAAACCTGACAATGAAAAGAATCTTTCTGCTTTCTGTTTTTATATTGACAGTTATAACAAGAACCTCAGCACAGAATGAATTTGAGACTGAGCTATTGAAACACTTTCATTCTATAAATAGTGAGGAAATGATGGCCTGGATAAATAAGTTATGTTCCCCTGAGTTTAACGGCAGGCTGACAGGGACTCCGGAGTTTATGGCAAGCGCTGAATGGGTGGCATCCGAATTCAAAAAATGGGGTTTGAAACCGGCAGGAGATAACGGGAGCTATTTTCAGAATTTCGATATCCCTTATACAGTTGTAAACAATCCGGGAAGTCTTTCACTGAATATACAACAGAGTGAAGGTTCTGTAATCAGGAAAAGCTACAGGTATCCCGATGAATATTATCCGGGGATGAATTCAGGTAGCGGTGAGGTAACTGCAGAAGTTGTTTTTGCAGGTTACGGTGTGACAGCTCCGGAGCTCAATTACGATGATTATAAAGGAATTGATGTGAAAGGCAAGATTGTGCTTGTAAACAGGGATGTTCCTTATCAGAATGCAAGGGATCCTGAGTATAAGAAATGGGTTGCATACTGTTATCACCAGTACAAGCTTGAAAATGCTGTCAAACATGGAGCAAAAGGTTTTCTCTATATTGATGGCATTGGGGCCAATCCAAACATCAGCTATGACCCGTCAATTATTGTTTGCGGTATAGGACCGGAAGCGCTTAATGATATTTTTGCCGGTCTTAAGACGACAAATAAAGAGCTGATTGACAAAATGATCAAGACACTCAAGCCTGCATCATTCAATACAGGCAAAACAATGACTATAACCGCTAATACAACAAGGCATACCGATGGAAAAGGATGTAATGTTATCGGTTTGCTTGAAGGTTCCGATCCTGTTCTTAAGAACGAAGTCATTATAATAGGAGGCCATCTCGATGCAGTTGGCAATGCTGGTATTGTTGTAAACGGAGCGCTTGATAATGCAAGCGGAATTGTTGATATAATGGCAGCTGCAAAAGCAATGGCTTCGTCCGGTAATAAGCTGAAAAGAAGCGTAATGTTCATTGCGATCGGAGGTGAAGAGAACGGGCTGCTTGGCAGTAAGCTTTATGTGAGCAAACCGGCTTTTCCGGTTGAAAAAACAATTGTCTATATCAACCTCGACATGGTTGGAAACGGAACCGGACTTGGAGTCTCAGGAGGGAGCCCCTATGCCTCTCTTAATAAGTTTTTCGAAGAAGCCAATTCAAAATATATACACAGAAGTTTCAGAGCTTCAGCCCCAACTCCGGGTGAATATTACGGAAGGCCGCGTAGCGACGGTGTCGTTTTCAGCATGGCCGGATACAGGACAATGGCAATCTTTACTCCCGATGCAGTAAAGAAAGTGTATTATCATCTTCCCGGAGATGATCCTGATGCAGTAACAATCGATATTATGGAAGACGTCGCAAGAATGATATATGTGGCTCTTACAAATATGGCGAATGGAGATCTGAGTTTGTAAAGTTCATAAAGTTTGTAAAGTTCATAAAGTTTGTAAAG
>DATALC010000109.1:0-10541 GCA_036261265.1 Bacteroidales bacterium | reverse complement strand
AGGTCCGCAACTATAATTGAAATATCGTCGAAAGTTGATGGATTTCCGGGGATGCCAAGGCTCTTTATCATCTCGGCAATGTTTTTTTCAACGGGCTTTTTATTCGTTACATGTTTAATTATTTCCCGGGTGCCGATATCCTTTCCGTCATTTCCTTTCAGCTCAGATAATCCATCAGTATAGCAGATAAGCTTCGAATAATTATTTATTATCAACTCTGATTTTTCAACTCTAGGGATCTCATCAAGCATGCCAATTCCAACGCATGATGCTTCGATATGCACAATATCGCCTGTTTCAGTATTGTACAGCACTGGAGGATTATGTGCCGCATTTATATACTCGAGAATGCCTGTCTTATGATCAAACCTTGCAACATAAAAGGTAATGAATTTCTCACCTGCAGCATTCAGGACAACAATTGAATTCAGTTTATGGATGAGCGCAACAAGATCAGTATCGGCAGTAAAAAGCGCCCTGAAGCTTGCCTGGAAGTTCGACATCAGAATGGCTGCTGAGATCCCTTTTCCAGAAACATCGGCAATGCATAATCCCGTTTTTGAATCGGAGAGTCTCAGGCAGTCATAATAATCGCCTCCTACTTCATAATGCGGAAAATAAAATCCATTCACTGTTATGGCAGGTGTTTTCGGCATTATGTCGTTATTCGGAATGAGCATCTTCTGCATCCTTGCGGCCAGCTCGAGCTCTTTCCTGAATGCTGCCTGCCTGAGGCTTTCCTCCACAAGCCTTTTGTTTTCGATTGCTGAAAGGATGATCCTTGAGATTGTCTGCATGAAGTTGAGATGCTTCACAACAGGGCTTAATCCCTTGTCTTCCTCTTCAATATTACCGATAAAAACAAAACCTATAGGAGTGTTGTAGTTTATTGCAGGTATAATTATATCAACTTCATCGAGACCCAGCCCTGAAGGAGCGAATTCAAAAGCCCTCATCTTATTAAGGTAAGCCTGAACGTCGTCCATTCTGGCTGTATTCTGAAGTTCCGGTGCAAAACCATTGTTAAGGATACATTCCCACCTTGGTGATGATTTAAATATCATCACTTTCCCGATGCTCAGCTGGTTCCTGAGGATATCCTCGAAAGTTGCCAGGAGATCAGCTACGGGCTTATTTTCGTTTATGGCGTCGGTGATGTCGAAAAGCCATTTAAGAGTCTGTTTTAAGCTCTCAACCTTGCCTTTCGGATCCCGTTTTTCTGCCATAGTGAAAGAGCTTAAGCTTTTACCCTTTCAACGTATGATTTATCGCGGGTGTCGATTTTGATCTTATCGCCAACATTTACGAATAATGGCACCATTATAATTGCCCCGTTCTCAACTTTTGCCTGCTTCAGGGTATTTGTTGCAGTATCACCTTTCAGGCCGGGTTCTGAGTATACAACTTCAAGAACTACAAACTGAGGCAGATCAACTGTCAGAATGGTTTCAGTATCTGCATGAACGACTATTTCAACATTTACTCCTTCAATAAGGAATTCAGGATTATCGATCAGCTCCTCATTTACATGTATCTGTTCAAAAGTTTCAAGATGCATGAAATAAAAACCCATATCATCTTTATAAAGATACTGGTACGGACGCCTTTCAACCCTTGCAAGGTTAACCTTTACACCTGAAGAAAAGGTATTATCGATAACCCTCCCGGTCTTAAGGTTTTTCAGCTTGGTTCTTACAAACGCGGGACCTTTTCCCGGTTTTACATGTTGAAACTGAACGATTGAATAAAGATCATTGTTGAATTCGATTACCAAACCATTTCTGAAGTCTGCAGTGCTTGCCATAAATTTTATTAATTATTCTGTTAAGGTTTATTTCTTCTTTAATTCCAGCGGATAGACAAGACCACTATAGTCTGTCATTTCAACTGTAAAAGATCCTACAAAGATATCAAAACGTATTTTAACGGGTAAAAAATTTTTATCGGCAGAAAACCAGAAAGATACTCCATCCTCAGTTGTAAATAATCTGCCAGTCTCTGTAACGGGATTGAACTTATAACAATGAATTTTCCCGTGCCTTGTTTTAACATTCTCGCTCCCCATATACCTGAGCCTGATAGGATAGAGCTCATCTGTGAACCAGGTCATAACAGTTATCATATCTCCTTTAACGAGTTGCTTTTCAGGAAGGATACGGTTTCTGACCCAGTAGAAGCAGGATAAAATATCATATATGTTCTTCTCTGTTATGTGAACGCCTGTAAGGTCGCTTGTTAGTATAGCCGAATCAGGTCTTGATTTATGATCAAATAATACTTCATTATACTTCCTGTACCGTCCCTCCCTTATATTCCTGATCGATTTTACAGGCATTTCAGTCTGAGGATCCACATAGCTTTCATATATATCAAGCACCCTGAATATTGCATCTGTGATTCCCGTCGTTTTTGCTTCAAGCTTTGAATGCCATACTGGCTTCCCGTTCAATGTATCGTTGTGGATCTCAATTGATGCAACACCGCCCGTGAGAACACCATACTGGATCACATAGTTGATCTTTTCCCCTGGCTTATATGTAATTGGTTTCCTGTCTGATTGCTGACAAAAAACAAGTTCAGGAACCAACATTAAAATCATCAAAATAATTACTCTTCTCATCCTCTCCTCCCGGCATCATACAATATATTATATTCCAAGAATACTCTTTTTTGATTTTGTGGCTATAAAATCTTTCAGGTATAAAGGCTCAAAATATGCAACATCTTCAAATTTCCTCTTTTCAAGTGCTTTAAATGCAGGTTTCCTCAAATGTGAAGCAGATAATCTGAAATTCTCTTCAATAATAATACGGGGATCCGTAAGAACAGATTTCAGTTTTGAAGCACCTGTTCCGAATATAAAAAGATGTTTTTCAGCCAGGACATCCCTGAAAGAATTTTCATCAATTATCTCAGCGCCTGTTTCTTTAACGGTATTCCCCTCACAATCGTATATTGCATAATAAACTTCCATTCTTCCTGCATCGAGAACAGGACAGTAAAGCACATCAGAATCCTTATCGTGCTGTGCTCTCATTCCGCAGAACATTGAGAAAGTTGTATCTATTCCAATGAGCGGGATTGATGCTGCAAATGAAATTCCTTTTGAGGTTGAAACGCCTATTCTTAATCCAGTGTATGAGCCAGGCCCTTTACTTACTGCAACAGCTTCAAGATCTCCGGCTTTAATACCTGCTTCGGAAAGAGCTTCTAATACAAAGACTGTCAGTAATGATGCATGTGATTTCGTATCGCTGCTCTCTCTCGAAACAACCACTCCGTTGCGATCGCACAATGCCACAGAGCAAAGATTGGTAGCTGTTTCAAGGCATAAGATCATAATAAACGTGTAACTTGTTTATTAATCAACAGAATACAGGTCGTCCTTGTTTACAATTTCAATTAGGGTACTGTCGGAGAGCTTTTTGCTGATGGCGCTGAAGGGAGCTGAAATAACCCGTTCATCAGCATTCACCCCTGAAAGGATTTCGATGTAGTTGTTATCCTGTATACCGGTTTTGACATCTTTTGCAAGAGCATACTTCCCGTCCGTAATGAATACAAGTGTTCTGATATCATCATCGCTTGGCTTAACAGTAACTTTTGTGGTGTCGTTCCTTGTTGTTACAGCCTGTATCGGAACAGCCAGTATATCGGATTTTGATTCGGTAAGTATATCAACTGTGGCCGACATTCCCGGGCGGAATGGAGTTTTTCCATTTTGTTCTTCAAGGTCCCTGTAAGATTCAGGAAGGATAAGAATTTTAACATCGAAATTTGTAACCTGGTCGGCTGAAACACCGGTTGTCTTTGCCGAGTTGGCAATCTCGGTAACAAGCCCCTTGAATTTCCTGTCAAGGTAAGCATCCACTTCTATAAGCGCTGTATCGCCAACATTAACTCTAACGATGTCATTTTCATTTACCTCAACCTGGGCCTCCATCCTCGAAAGATCGGCGACTCTAAGCATCTCTGTACCTGCCATCAGATTTGTCCCTGCGACTCTTTCTCCGAGCTCAACAAGTAACATTGAAACCGTTCCTGTCATCGGGGCATAGATTGATGTTTTTGTAAGATTCTCATTTGCTTCCTTCAGAGCTGCTTCCGCGCTTACAACCGCAAATTTGGCGGCATCGACTTCTGATTTCGCAACTGTATATGAAGCTTCAGCGTTTTCGTATTCCGATTTTGAGATAGTCTGCTCATTGTATAGTTGTTTGCTCCTGTTGAAAGCAAGCTCAGACTGAACGAACTGTGCCTCGCTTTGCGATAGACGTGCCCTGGCAGAGCTGATCGATGCAAGCGCCCTGTCGCGCTGTGAAACATAGACATCTGGTTTGATTCTAAGCAGAAGCTGTCCTTTCTGTACAGGATCGCCCTCCTTTACCGTGAGCTCGACAATTTCACCTGACACATCAGGTGTAAGCTTAACTTCTTTCTCAGGCTGAATCTTACCGTTTGCCGTGACAGATTCGGTTATAGTTCTTTTTTCAATGTTTTCAACTGCTACTTTAATTGTAAGTGCTTTGCCAAACCAACCCTGTTTTTTGCCTGCAATCGCGAAGATAATGAGAACCACAACTGCGGGTAGAAGGTATTTCAGAATCTTATTGTTTTTCATGGATCAAAAGTGGATTAAGATTATTTTGCCTGATTCAGATTCAGAGGAATTCCCCTGTAGAAATCGAGAACCTTTGTTTTAAAGATGAATTCATATTTTGCCTGAGACATATCCGACTGTGCGTTCAGCAGTTGTGTTTTTGCTGCATTATAATCAACGGGTGTTACCATCCCGACATTGAACTTCTGTTCCGTATACCTGAATGATTCCTCTGTTGATGCAACTGCTTTAAGACTTGCTGTATATTTTTTCATTGCAGCTGAAGCATCGGCATAAGCCTGTTGTATGTTTTTATAAAGTTGTTTTTTTGTTCCTTCGAGTGCATATTTGCTATTCTCAACACTTAACCTTGAATTTGCAACATTCTTATTTACCTGCCAGCCATTGAGGATGGGGATGTTTAGGGAAAAACCAATTCCATAGTTGATATTGTCATTTACCTGGTCTGCAAATGAATATTTGCCATATACAGGTTGAAGAGTGGTCTGATCGTAACCAAGTATCTTTTTCCTGATATCTGAGTAACCAGTGCTGAAAGAATTTGAAAGGGAAAGTCTTGGACTTCTGCCTCCTTTTGCTATCTTGAGGTCATACTCGCTTGAAGAAAGCTTGTACTCTGAGCTTCTTATCTCAGGTCTGTTTCCAACAGCGACGTCATAAATTTCACTTACATTTCCTGCTACGACAGTGTTTGTGTCGAGGGGTATTTCAGGAACAATAACCGCAAAACCCTCAGGAGTGGGAAGCTCAAGCAACTGTGTTATATTAAGTATAGATGTTTCGAGCTGGTTCCTGATATTAATAAGCTGTAATTCTTCCTGGGCAGCCTGTGCTTCGATCTGGAGCAGGTTTCCCCTTGCAACGCTTCCGGCTTCGACAAGCTTTCTTGATTTTTCAATCTGCTCAAGTGTGGTCTGCAACTGAGTTTCTGTTGCAGTTACGATTTCCTTGTTGAGCAAAATCTGGAGATAATACAGAGCTACGTTCAGCGCTATGTTATCCCTGATATTGTTCAGATCTTCTTCGCTTGAGAGAAGATCGTACCTGCTTTTCTTTATTCCGTTATAATTCTGAAAACCATTGAAAAGATTCAGGGAGCCGCCTATATAGAAATTGTCAGATAAAACAGTCTCATTATTTGTATACTCATAGGTTGTCTGGTCGAGAGCACGTCCAAATGAGTAGTTATGTGAAGCAGATCCGTTTATTGTTGGCAGAAGCTTAAGCTTTGCAAGGTCAAGAGCATTCTTCTGGTATTGCGTTTGAATGCCCTGTTGTTTTATCTGGATATTGTTATCGAGAGCATAAGTTATACAATCCTGAAGCGACCATTCCTTTTGCTGTGAGAATGATTTGTTTGCAATGAGCAGAAGAAAGCACAAAAGTAAGTATGACAGTTTTTTCATATTGGCCGTTTATTCAGCCGGGTTATGGAAACAGTAGAACTCATTCAATACACCGGCTTATTATTTCAAATATAACAAGCGTAAAGTTTTCTTTTAAAATAAGTTCACGAAGATATAAAATAACTGCAAATAACGATATGAATGAATTGTGAAATAGGAATGAACAAGAAGCTGTGGTAAAATGATGTTATTAAAGTTGTTAATAATATAACAATAAGCAAATCAGCATTGTATCATTCTTTGGATCACAGGGTGTTAAAAACTTCATTAAGATGGCAGAAATTCATTTATTAAATTTGATGAATATATGAACCTGAGGTGAGGCATAATATCTACAAAGAAGAAAATCTGAGGCGTAAAAACAAGCTTTCACTTATGCTGAACAGCCGTGAGGCAAGAGCCTTGGGTATTTATTGTTCAAGATACAGGATAAAAAATAAATCGGAATTCCTGCGTAACACAATAATGAGAGAAATAATACGAAGATTCAGTGAAGAACATCCGACACTATGGGAGGAGAATGAGCGGACACTTTTTAACCAGAAATTTCCACATTAGTTTTTTAATTATCTATTTTTACGGCGGCGAGTATTATGGGATATAAGGATAATTTATGTCTGGCAAATTCATTCCCGTTTAATTCTGTTTTATGCTGACAGAGAATTATATAAGGGAATCAACAAGAAGGACCCCCGGGGTAATGTTAACCCCCGGGAAAATAGTTATTACAGGAAGATCAATTCCCGATAATCCGGGTGAGTTTTTTTCACCTTTACTTGAAAAGATTATTGATCAGGTTTCAGAATTCTCAGGCATTACACAGATAGACCTGGGATTCGAATATATAAATACAACATCGGCAAAATGGATATTTTTGATATTAAAGAAAATTTCAGGAATGGTTGATGTTGCCCAAAAGGCATCCGTGACATGGTACTATGAACAAGGCGATGATGATATGTGCGAACTCGGTTTTATAATGCATTCAGTTATAGAATGCGCATTCCTGGTATCAGAAACAGGCAGGATGGATGATGCTTTCTATCGTCGCCTCAGATCGTCCGAATAAGGATTTTGCTATTCGTTTTACATCACAGGTTCCACTTCCGGAAATTTTTTCTAATTTTGCATCTCATTTACTGACCCATGGTGTAATTGGCAACACGACGGATTTTGGTTCCGCAGAGTCCTGGTTCGAGCCCAGGTGGGTCAACACGAGGGTGATTTCTGATCACCCTTTTTTCGTATATTTTTTTTAAAGCAATTCTAAAGTTTTTAGAAATTTGCAGGATTTAAATAATGATTGACATAATATCTGATCATAAATAATAGATTTCTTGCATTTTACAATAAAAGATTGTAAATTTATGAAATGTAACCCGATACAATGAAGAATCTAAACCATCCGGAAACAAGATCATATTAAAAGTCAGCACTAAAGATCGAAACTGTAAACGGTTGCGCTATGGATATCGTCAGGATTGACAATGAAAGCCGCCGGCCAGCGTCTGATTATTTTTTAAAGCTTCTAAACTCAACAAGTTATGGTTTCTGCGTTGTGGAACTTGTATTCGGCGGAAATAATCGAATTGATTGTGTTTTCAAAGAGGTTAATCCTGCTTTTGAAAAGCAAACGGGATTAAAAGAATTGATCGGGAAAAGCTTTTATTCTCTTTGTCCCACCGGCTCACAGCCTTGGATTGGAAGAATCTATGATGTAATAATCAGGAACAAAAACATTGAGTTCATCGAATATTTCGCCTCTTCAGGAAAATGGTTTGAAATATCTGTTGCTCCTTTCGGTGAAGAAGGATCTAACCTGGCTGCGGCTCTTCTGAGCGACATTACTGAACGAAAAATAGCTGAAGAGACATTAAAGGAAAGCAAGGCCAGGTTTCAGGCCTTAACAGAGACAAATGCAGATTTTATATGGGAAACAGATAAATGCGGAAGATATACCTATTGTAGTCCCCAGATGAAAAATCTCTGGGGTATTGAACCAGAATCGATGCTTGGAAAAACAATGTTTGAACTGACACCTGAACCAGAGAAGAAAAAATACATACAGCAATTTGATGCCATTCTTAAGACAACTTTGTCTTTTAAGAATTTTGAGTCCATTTCCTGTGATTCGGAAGGGAAACAGATATATGTCGAGACCTGCGGCGTTCCATTCTTTGATTATTATGGAAACCTTGAAGGATTCAGAGGCGTCACCAGAGATGTTACGATCAAAAAGCAACAGGAAGAGAAATTAAGAAACAGTGAACTAAAATACAGATCAATTATCGAAACAGCCAATGAAGGTATATGTCAGCTTGATGAAAACCTCGTTATAAGTTATGTGAATGAAAGCCTGTTAAAATTGATTGGTATTACAAATGAAGAAGTTACGGGAAAGCATATTTCAGATTTTTTGAGTAATGAAGAGTTTACCAAAATAAAAAAGAGGACTAATGAAATCAGGAAAGGCAACAGAAAAACATTTGATTTGAGATTTATAAGAAAAGATCATTCTGAGATCACCTTTTCAGTAAACGCATCAACCTTAAATGACGATAATGGAAATTGTACAGGTTACGTTGCTCTGGCAACTGACATCACTTCAAGGGTTTTAATGGAAAAAGATCTTAAGAGGACAAAGAAAAAACTGCAAACAGCCCTTAAAAACGCAAATATAGGGACCTGGGAATGGAACCTGAGATCGGATGAATTAGTATTGGACAGGCGGATGGAAGGAATTTTCGGACTTAAACCTGGAACTTTCGACAGAAAACATACATCATTTGAGAACCTTGTTCATGAAGAAGATGTACAATATCTGAATGAAGAAATAAAAAAGGCCATTGCTGAAGGATCAACATTCGAAAGTATTTATCGCACAAGACCGGTAGGGGGCAAGTGTAATCATATTTTGTCGAAAGCAACGATAACACGGGACAGGAAGGGTAAGCCTGTAAACGTATCAGGTATATGCTTTGACATAACTGAGATGAAGGAAGGCACCGAAAAAGCTCTGATAAGGCTGAATGAAGATCTGCTGAGATCTAACAACGATCTTCAGCAGTTTGCTTATGTTGCATCGCATGATCTGCAGGAACCCTTGAGGATGGTATCGAGCTTCACCCAGCTTCTTCAGCAACGTTATGCCGATAGGCTCGATGATAATGCGAATGAATATATAAGTTTTGCAGTTAACGGATCAAGAAGGATGTATGAGCTTCTGAACGGGCTGCTTGCTTATTCAAGGATACAATCAAGGGGAATCAACCTGGCTCAGGTCGACCTGAATTCGGTAGTAGCAAAGGTGAAGGCCAATATAAAGCTCCTGATCGAAGAAACAGGAGCTGTTATTAAATGCGGACAATTACCTGCTATAAAGGCTGATGAGAGCCAGATGATCCAGCTAATGCAAAATCTTATTGAAAATGCAATCAAATTCAGATCCGGGACACCTGAAATTACAATTTCTTCAAGCTGTAAAAACGAAATGCATATAATATCTGTTGCGGATAATGGAATCGGTATCGAACCTGTTTATTATGACAAAATATTCAGGATATTTCAACGTTTGCATCATTCGGAATACCCTGGAACAGGTATAGGTCTTGCAATCTGCCTGAGAATTGTTGAAAGGCACGGCGGAAAGATCTGGGTAAGCTCAAAAATGAAAGAAGGATCCGTATTCTCTTTTTCTATTCCTGCATAAGCTAAAAAATAAACAGGGATGCATAGAAGTGCATCCCTGCAATGACAATGAAATTTTAGCAGAGAGAAAATTTGACTTATCAAAGTGAATTGCGACCCTTGAATACCCTGGAGTTATAAGGTGCAACAAGATTCCCTCTGTAAGTAAGGCTCCCACTTGACATTCCTGTGATAGTTGCAGTTGCGGTAGCATCGGCTCCAACCCTAAGAGTAATGTCGTATGTGCCTATCTGGGTAATAGTTGTGAGAAAGATTGTGTGATTCATTTTCTTGTCATCAGAAGTCACCCTGTAATTGTTTATTGTACCTTCGGCAGTTACTCCTCCCAGGCCATTATAACCAATTGAAGCATTATAATTGTTTCCGGTCTGCATTGTAACCTGCGATGAATTCACTCTTATAAAGTTAATCTGTGATGAAACGGGCACCTGGTCGCCATACCTTCCCTGCAGAAATTGAGCCTCAAGCACAAAAGTTCTGTTCTGAATCAAAGTATCAATAGCTTTATAATTTGCATATAACCCTGCTTTCCTTGCTTCCTTTTTTTCTTTCTTCGTTAAATTCTGATTATTAGAAAATTCCTGTGAATAGCCCTGGAATGATGTCAGCAGCATCAGGACAAAGATTATAACCGGAAATACTGACTTTTTCATATAATAATATTTTTAAGTTTCAAAGATATCCAAGATGCAGAACATTCACCCGTTTTCAGGGAATCCGCATTTTTGTTTTTTCTTCTTTGAACTGTTTACAATTAATGTGCCAGACTGGTCTCTGTAATTATGTCTTTTTATGTTAAAAATCAC
>DATALC010000104.1:0-2682 GCA_036261265.1 Bacteroidales bacterium | reverse complement strand
TCCTGCTGAAAACGGACACCAGTTCTTGTCGAAAACGGACAGGGATTCCTGCTGAAAAAGGACAGTCCAGAAATGGTCAAAAAGGGAAGCCGCGACCTTGTCAAAGCGGACAGTGATTCCTGTTGAAAACGGACACCTACTTTTTATCATCATTTTCCACGGATTTTTTTACTTCTGTTGATTACAACTAACCCAAAAATTCAACAGGAGGAGAAAACATGCCAAGAAAACGAACAGACGTGGAAACAATAAGAGAAATACTTCGATTAAGTTGCGAGTTAAAGCTGAGTATAAGAAAGATAGCTGATGCTCTTGAAATAAGTAAAACGAGTGTTGGCGATTACCTCTCTGAATTTAAGCGGAGTGGATTGACCTATCAGGATATAGTCAGAATGGGAGATACGGAAGTTCTTGAAATTTTTGAGAACAGGAACAAAGCCAGTAATCCCATGTATGAAACTCTTTCCGAAGAGTTCCCTGTCTATGAAAAAGAACTTGCCAGAGTTGGTGTAACCCTCTACCTGCTTTGGGAAGAATACAAGGAACGTAATCCTGATGGTTTTAGTTATTCCAGGTTCTGTCATCACTATGGTATGTGGCAGAGTAAGCTGAAGGCAGGAATGCATATAGAGCATAAGGCTGGTGACCTTACCTATGCTGATTTTACTGGCAAAAAGATGCACTATATAGATCCTGACACCGGTGAAGTTCATGAGGCAGAGATCTTCTTAACGGTACTTGGCGCTAGCCAATTGATTTATGTGGAGGCAGTAAAAAGCCAGCAGCTTCAAGACTGGATATGGGCCAATGAGAATGCCTGGAGATACTATGGTGGAAGTACCAGGGGCATATGTCCCGACAATCTTAAATCAGCCGTCAGCAAGGCATGTAATTATGAGCCCTTGCTTAATACAACCTATGATGATCTGGCCAGGCATTATCGAACAGTAATACTTCCCACACGACCAGGTAAACCTAAAGACAAACCATTGGTTGAAAACGCCGTGAGAATCGTCTATCAGAGAATATTTGCACCTCTGCGAAATCAGACATTTTTTTCCCTTGGAGAGCTTAATCAGGCTATCTGGGCGTGTCTTGAAATGATCAACAATGCACACTTTCAACGCTTGGAAATGAGTCGGAGGGAATTATTTAATGAAATAGAGAAGAATGAATTACAGCCACTTCCCTCGGAACGTTATGAAATAAGACAATACCAATTATCAAAGGTGGAGTTTAATCATCATATCTACCTAAAAGAAGACAAGCATTATTACAGCGTTCCGTATCAATTTACCGGGAAAAAAGTGAAGATCATTTATACGGGCAGAATGGTTGAGATCTATCATGATAATGCCCGTATTGCAGTACACAATAGAAACCATAAACTGTACGGATATACTACCCTGAAAGAGCATATGCCTGCAAGCCATCAGTTTGTGGAAGGATGGAACACTGAACGTTTTACTTCATGGGCATCCAGTATTGGTGGATCGGTCGAAACTTTTATTGGATTATTAATAGAGAGCAAGGAACATCCGCAGCAGGCATTTAAGTCCTGCCTTGGAGTGTTGAATCTTGGAAAAAGATACAAGGCAGAAGATATGGAGAAAGTGTGCAAAAGGGCGCTTACATATAATAGCATATCCTTCCGCTTTATTGACAATGCACTTAAGAATAATGTCCACAAAATGGATGAAGATACTGAGCAAACCCTACAACTTCCACTGCATGAAAACATAAGGGGAAGAGATATTTATAAATAACAATACTAAAGACAACAAGCTTATGAATCAAACAGCAACAATGCAAAAACTTGAAGAAATGCGCCTGAGTGGTTTTACAAGGGCTTATCGTGACATTATGGCCACTGGGATGAATAAAGACTTTACAATTGATGAGGTCATCTCGCATCTTGTACAAGCTGAATGGGATGAACGGTATAATAAAAGACTTCAGAGATTACTCGCCAATGCCAGGTTCCGGTATCAGGCATGTATGGAACAGATCGATTACACTGATAAAAGAAATCTTGATAAAACCACCATGTTACGATTATCCTCCTGTGATTGGATAATAAAGAAACAAAATGTACTCATCACGGGCGCTACCGGACTGGGGAAAAGTTATCTGTCTTCTGCATTAGGTCATCAGGCATGTCAGCAAGGCCATAAAGTTCTTTATCGCAACAGCGGAAAACTCTTCGATGAACTGAAGATCGCAAAAGCAGATGGAAGCTACATTAAAGAAATCGGCAAAATAGAATCTCAGGATTTACTTATCATTGATGACTTTGGACTGAAACCACTTGATAGTGTCCAAAGGTTAATACTATTGGAAGTGCTCGAAGACAGGCATGGGAAAAGATCAACATTAATAACCTCACAGATGCCTGTTAACAAATGGTATGATGTTATTGGAGAGCCCACAATAGCTGACGCTATCCTTGACAGGTTGGTCCACAGTTCACACAGAATTGAGCTGTCCGGAGATACACTAAGAGAGAAATATAAAAATTATTAATTTTGGCTGATTATGATCGGAGAAAATGAATGATGAAAATAGGTGTCCGAAATCCGCAAGAACAGGTGTCCGTTTTCAGCGAGACTAAGTGTCCGCTTTAGTCAGGACTGACTGTCCGTTTTCGGCAGGACGGAGTGTCCGAAATCACAGGAATATGCA
>DATALC010000098.1:0-9326 GCA_036261265.1 Bacteroidales bacterium | reverse complement strand
ATACATTTATTTTATTCATGTTTAAAATGTGAAACCAAGCTTTGTCAAGCCACTTTTTATCTCTTCCGAACCCATAAACAGGTTCCATAAAAACCCGCTCCTGTAATTTTCAATCATACAAATGATGGGACCCTGGTCAATAGCGATGTATGAATCTGCAAACCAAAGGCTGGTCAGGCTGAATGCATCCTTAAAACCATAATTTCCCCAAAGCCTGTCCCCAAGAACATAATAGAAGAAGTTTAATGCTCTCAGGCTTTCTTCCGGAGTATAAGGCATAGATGACAAAGCGGCTGTTGGCGCGATTACTCCCAGGTCGTTGAGTGGTGAAGAAGCTGAATAACCTCCCGGAATATCACTTGCTGTAAGTCCCCAGCATGAGCTGCTGTAACCTCGCCTTTTTTTAGGATTGTCTGCACAATAGCTGTAATTTATCAATGAATGAGCAACGTTCTGTTCATTGTAATTTGCATATTGATCAGCAAGGTGGCGGGGATCAAGTCCGAGGAATGAATAATGTGCAAAGAACAGGGGCCCGCCATAATCTTCACCAAGAGGAAGCCTGATATTGTAAAAAGATTTACCATTTTTCATTGGATATGCGCCGTTGCGCGCCCATCCATTGTCGTAGACTTCTTTAGTAATGGGGTGTGTTGGTGAAGCTGCCGCAAGAATATACACAATAAGCGCCTCATTCCATCCTGAAACAGGCATATTCATTTCCCAGTTGTAGGTTGGCGACCAGTGCCAGAACAGCTTATCCTGTCCGTTGTTCCTGTACCAGTTCCAGTCCACGTTCTTCCAGAGAATTGTAATTGAATCGCATAAAGCCTTCTCTGCTTCCGAGCCGTTCCTGAAGTACTCTCTTACAGCCAGGAGACCCTGCATCAGAAAGGCAGTCTCAACCAGATCACCTCCGTTATCCTTAAGGCTGAACGGCTGCACCCTGCCAGTGCGGCCATTCAACCAGTGCGGAAAAGCTCCATGAAAAGTATCGGCAGAACGAAGAAATGTGGTCACTTTTTTAAACTGGTCGAAAGCCTGTTGTTTTGTTATAAACCCACGCTTTATCCCGACAAGAATAGCCATGAGTCCAAAGCCGGTTCCGCCTGTTGTAACCACATCATTTGATCCTGACCTTTCTCTTGCCATGCCTGAGACGGGATGAGCATAGTCTGTAAAATAAGCCAGAGTGTTTTTCTGGACAACAGAAAGCAGGGAATCTTCAGGTATAACCTGAAACTTTGGTGTTGTATCCAGAGACGTAACGAAATTGAAAGCAAAGCCTTTCCTGAAGATCGCTCCGGCATTAGGGCCAACATCTAATGTCAGCCTGTAAAGTGTCAACGACTTAAGTTTACCCGGAACAATAGTAAGCTCATCAGATCCTGTACTAAACCTCGTTATATACAATGTATCAACACCCTGGCTGAAGAAAACCTTATTTCTGTTAAACTTCAGTGTATCTACAGGTGAGCTGAAGATGAAGCGTATTGAAACATTTGAAAAGTCAATTTCATCGACAGTTGTTCCATTCTCTACCGAAATGCCATTAATAAGTACCGAATCTATGAGTATATCTCTACTCGTTGTCTTGTCATCCTTGCAGGATTCAAGCAACAAAAGAATTAACAAGATACATGCGGCTTTCATAAAATAAATATGAATGCAGGAGATCATAATTCAGGTATTAAGATCATCCTGCACTACTAAAGATAATGATTATTGGCTGATCTGGCTGACTTCTGCTTCATAAAGACTCATAAGTTCATCATCAGATAATGCCTTATTGTATATCCTGAATTCGTCCACAAGACCTTTATAATATGTCATCCAGGTATCGGGAGTACCCGCAATCTGCTGGACCCAGGCGCCAAAGTATATTTTCGACATATCGCTTCCCAGCTTTATTCCTTCAAGAAGCGGTTGCGTTCCAGACACAGGAACCGGTCCGGCATACCTTATCTGCGAGAAGACCTTTTTTCCATTGGCATAGAACTCCATTGTTGAACTCGACTTACGGTAAAGAGCGACAAGATGGAACCATTTGTCATTCACAAACTCCTTGCTGTTTTTCCTGATATCCTGACCTTTCCATTCAGGAGAAGCGCTATCATAAAGATAGAGCTTCATATCAACCGAATCACCGGTTGGCTGACTCTCCTGTATAAGATCCAGGTTTCCCATAAAAGGATCACCGCCATTCAGTCCAAATATCTTGGCTGCATCTGAAGTTGTAGCTGGAGTTTTGATCCAGCATGCAATTGAGAATTCATCAAGTGTTGAAAAGGCAGAACCTGAAACCACATCATATTCGAGGTATGACTGTGCATTTGTGCCCTGGTAAGCCTGACCGCGTCTCCCGGTTACAAACGATCCTGTTCCGACTTTTCTTACGAATTTGATCTGGTTATTCGAATTGGCAACAGCTGCACCTCCTGCCGGTTCATTATCGAATGGGAAATAAGCAATGAGGTTTGCTGCTGCTATCGTACCGGGATCAGTTTTACCGTTGTTATTGTTGTTATCATCCTTTTTACAGGAATATGTTATTCCCGTAATGATTATCACGGCAATCAGAGATGCCGGATTGATCTTAAACATTCTTTTCATTTCACCAATATTAAATTTGACATAGCACTTATTTCAATTCATCTTCATTAAGAAATTTCATAATGATTCTTTTACTAATTATACCCTGGATTCTGAGTAAGATTGGGATTTAGCTGTATCTGCGGAGCAGGAATCGGATAGACTTCATGTTTACCTGCCGTAAACCCTTTTGAAGCAAGGGATGTAACAGCCTGTCCTGTTCTTACAAGATCAAAAAACCTGTCTTCTTCCATTGCAAGTTCGGCGCGACGTTCATCCCATATCTGCTGTAATGTTACACCTGCAAGATCCGCCATTCCTGCTCTTCTCCTGACAAGATTAGCTGCTTCGTCAGCAGTAAGTCCGCTTTGTGTCGGAAATGTTGCTCCTCTTACCTTTGCTTCAGCAAACATCAGCAGAATATCAGAGTACCTGAGAACCCTGATATTGTAATCAAACCCATAACCATTAAAATTCCACCTGTTATATATCAACGGAGTATATACTTTCCCATTGTAGACGGGATTAGTAACTGTTACCTTTATACTGTCACCTTCCGGGGTTTTTGTTCCCCTGTAAAGCAATGTCACTGACGGTCTGATTATTTCTCCCCTTGCATTAAAGAAGTCAATCAGGTTCTGACTCGGAACCTTGAATCCCCAACCCTGCATATTACTAGGGAAATTCCCTCTGGGACCCTGTACATAGGCATATTCGAGATATGTCTGGTCACCCGTTGAATTTCCGAGAGTAGAGCTCTGGATTTCAAAGAGAGACTCACGGCTGTTTTCTCCATTCATACTGAAAACTTCACGATAATCAGTTAACAGTCCGTATTGCCCTGATCTTATTATTCTGTCAGTAAGAGATGCAACAGAATCCCATTGTTGCATATACATGTGCACCTTTGCCTTAATACCCATCGCAGTATATCTTGTAATTCTGCCTGCCCATTCGCGCGTATATGTAACAGGGAGGACTTCAACAGCTTCCCTGAGATCCCTTTCAATGAATGTATAAAGTTCGGCAGTTAAAGATTGCGGAACAGATGCAAGCTGTTCTGATGTCAGTGTGGTGTCAATAAGAGGAACACGCCCGAAAAGCCTTGTAAGGTTAAAGTAAGCGTACGCTCTTATTGTTTTTGCCTCACCTCCCGCCTGAATAGCCAGCTGTTTGTCGGTTGAATTCTGAAGAGCTTCAACAAACAAAGGCATCTGGTGAATTGCATAATTTGCCGAACTGACAATATTGTAATATCCTGTCCATAGATCATTTAAAAGCCCGTTGTTTGACTGATAGGTAAGATCATCTATCTCTTTCATCGGAGGATTATCTTCAGGGCTGCTGCCTTTATCAGCATTGTCTGACGCAATTTCAAAAGCTCCGATATAAGGAAACACATGCGCGCCATAGTTCCTCAGGCTGGCATAAGCCGCGCTTACAGGCAGGAAAATATTCTCAGCTTTTGTATAATCTGTGCCAAGTGATGGGATTGATGCTTCAGGACGTATATCAAGGAAATCCTCGCATGCAGTTATGGCGGCGGCAAAAACTATTATAACCAAAATCTTTTTCATTTCATCAGAAGTTTATCTTTAAGCCTGCAGAATAAATAGCCTGCATAGGGTAAACTGAATTATCAATGCCACTTGCAATAGGACTTCCGCCAACCTCAGGTGTGAATCCCTTATATGTAAAAAATGTGAATGGACGCTGGGCGGAAAGATAAATTCGAATACTTGGAATGAACGGAATTTTGTCGGTTGTGTATCCTATCTGAAAATTCTGGATCCTGATATATCCGCCTCCTTCGACAAAGAAATCATTCGCCTGCTGGATGAATGAGAAGTTATAAGCTTCAGCGGAAGGATAATCAGCTGATGTATTTCCGGGTGTCCACCTGTTTTTATAAAAATCAAGGTCATAATTGCCGTTAGTGAACACATCCCTGTTCATTCGTTTTGCATTCAGGATTTTATTTCCGGCCTGACCCTGGATCAGAAGGCTTATATCAAAACGCGATAAATTGAGATTCAGGTCGATCCCGGCAATAATTACAGGTATGGCACTTCCTAAATAAACCCTGTCAATATCATTGATAATGTTATCTCCGTTCTGATCACGGTATTTGAAAAAACCCTTATCCTTGATTGTCTGACTAACTGGATCGAGCAGAGCCTCAGATTCAGTTCTGTAAACTCCAACAATCTCATAACCATAAAATGATCCTATCGGATGACCCACTGCAGTACGGGTTGTATAATTACCTCTTACAAGGCCTGACGGAATATACTCTCGTCCTCTAAGTCTGAGAACAGAATTATGAAGAGTTGTGGCATTGAGACCAACCCGGAATCCTGATTTCTCGCTGATCTTACCTGTCCATGACAGACCCAGTTCAAAACCCGAATTAACTACACTTCCGTTGTTTCCCAGCAATTCAGCAACTCCGCCACCGGTTGCAATCGGAGCAAAAAAGACAACGTTGTCAGTAACCCTGTGATAAAAATCGAGATTCCCTGAAAACTTGTCACTGAATGCAAAATCAACACCGAAGTCTGCTTCAGTGACAACCTCCCATTTTAGAAAGTTCTGAACTACTGTCTGTGAGCCTACACCTGTAACAAGCCTGTCGCCAAAAACTGCCGATGCCGCGGCCCCTGTTTGCCCAAGAGCAACAGCTGAATTTGCGGGAACATTGTCGTTACCCATCATCCCCCAGCTTGCCCTGAGCTTGAGATTTGTGAAGAGCTTCCGGTTCTTCATAAAGTTCTCTTCGGTCAGAACCCAGCCAAGTCCGATTGAAGGAAAGTACCCCCACTTCTGCTGATATTTGGAACTCGCGTCTGCCCTGAATGTAACAGTCGCAAGATATTTATCAGCATAGTTGTAAGTACCTCTTGTAAAGAATGACAAACCATTATATGTTGCAGCAGCATCAGATGCAAACCGGTTTTGGAACGATCCTGTAACAAGATACTTTGATTGTTCATCAATGCCGGGGACACTCAGAGCCGAACCCATCAGATTTCCCCATTTTTCAATTCTTGTCGACTGACCAAGCAATATTGTAAAACTATTTCCGCTGCTACTTTTCCTTAAGGTGAGGAGATTATCAATTACCTGGCGCGATGAGTTCCCATAAGTCTTTACAAGGCTCGACTGCCTTATACCTTGTGAACCTCCAACATTGAATTCCGGTGTATAATCCCTGGTATTGTTGAATTCAAAATCAGTATTGTATGAAGTTCTGAATGTCAGTCTGTCGGGGATGATGTCTATTTCACCATAAATACTGAATACAAGCTTGTTTCTTCGTTCAAGATTATCGTTATAAAAAGCTGTTGCGACAGGGTTACCATACTGATTTCCGAAACCATAAGACTGGGGTGATCCGAACTTAACAGGATAAGCATTCAGGTTATTATCGTCGTAAACAGGGTAAACAGGCGGGTTCACGAAAGCCTGGAAAAATGCGCTTTCATCAGGTACTGTCCTTTTTGATTGTGATAATACAGTATTAATACCAAGCCGGAAATTATCATTTATATCCTGATCAATGCGCCCCCGGATGTTAAAACGGGAATAGTCATTTTTAGTATTCATAATCCCCTGCTGGTAGAAGTAACTTCCCCCAAATGAATATGATGTACCTTCCTTACTTCCTGATATATCGAGGTTATGGCTTGTTGTCCCGGCATGACGCACAAGCTCGCTGTACCAGTCTGTACTTGAAGGATAATTTGAAGGATCAAGAGGGACAAAACCTGTTGCATTTGCATTGGCTTCATTGATCAATTCTACATATTGATCCCTTCCCGAAAGAGGCATTATATTTACAGGAACCTGCATACCATAATAACCGTCATAGCTGATGACAGGTTTGCCGGATTTTCCTTTTTTAGTTGTTACAAGTACTACTCCATTCGCCGCCCTGACTCCATAAATAGCAGCAGCAGAGGCATCCTTCAGAATTGTTACATCTTCGATATCTCCTGAACTTAAAAAATCAATATTATCCGTGAATACGCCATCAACAACAAAGAGAGGATTAGCATAATCTCCAATTGAGCCAACACCCCTGATCCTTACGGTCGAGCCCCCTCCGGGTACTCCGCTATTAATGATCTGTACACCGGCAACCTGGCCCTGCAGAGCCTGAACAACATTTGAAGTCAGTTGTTTCGTAAGGTTTTCTCCTGATACAGATGTGATTGGCGCTGTAAGGTCTTTTACACGCTGGGTACCATATCCGACAATAACAACATCCTGAAGTTGTGTTGTTGCAGTAAGCAGACGCACATCAATTACAGCTCGTCCCGAGACAGGTATAATCTGTGTCACCATGCCAACCATCGAAAAGACAAGAGTGTCATTACCTGATGCTGCAATTGCAAATTTTCCATCCGGATCGCTGAAAGTTCCTCTTGATGTATTTTTTACCTGAACTGATGCACCGGGAAGAGCTGTTCGTGATTCATCTGTGATTGTTCCTGAGACAGATTGCTGACCTTCTATTGACTGAAACATGAATATACTCATGTACAGCAGGATCAGAGACCTTCCAATCACATTTGTTTTCTTCATAATGAATATATGAACAATTGGAGTACAAGAGTATAAACCATATCAGATCAATAAATTATAAAGTAAAGTCCCTGAATTAACAGAAACATAAATTTGAGGAGATAACCTTTATTGTTCATTACACATTTCCCTCTAAAGCTTATATTATATTATCATTTCAGCTTAATGTGAAAAAAAGATGTTTTTAATGAAGAGTTAATGCTTATCTGTCTGGCCTGTAGTATCTTTGTTCTTTCCCGCTCTTTATTCAATAAATCTGTTTCATTTATTTTGTCATGAGATTTCTCGCCAAATATCTGTGGGGTTTCCTGCTGATTCTTTCATACCCTGTGGTTCTTGAAGGAATGTCAGCAGATAGTTTAAATATTTATAGATCGTCTGAGATGAACAGTGATCCTGTTACCGGTAAGAGATATTTCGGAACATTAAAAGTAAGCACATTACAGGTACTGTTCAGTGAAGTTCCGTTCACACTTGAGATCTTCATGAAAAATGATCTGAGCATACAAATGCAGGCAGGAATAATATTTCCTCTTGAAAGTGATTCATTCCTTGAACAGTTTTTCCGGTCAGGTGGAAGTCATTCCTCCGCGTCTTCAAACGGAATCATCTCTTACAGAAACAGTCCTTATAATAATCATGGTTTATCATTCAAGCTTGAAATAAGGAAGTATCTGAGCGATTTTTATTATGCTCCGCAGATAATGTACAAGCGATGCTGGTACGATGAGATTGATTTCCCTGTATATGTTGAAAATCGTATCATTAATCAGACAGAATCTAAAAATTCAGGAGTCTTTGGCGCCGGAATCATGTTTGGCAGACAAACCTACTTTCTGAAACAGGCTACTGACTGGTATGTAGGAGCCGGATTAAGAGCAAGACGGACTGCGGCTTATGTTCTTAGAGTTGTGGATAAAGAAAGTCCACAGAATGTAGTTTACCCGGATACAACTGAAAAATCATCCATTATTTATCCATTTGTGAATTTCGGATTCAGGTTAGGCCTTGTTCTATAAATCTGTTCTCCATTATTCCATAAATTTAAGCAACCAAAATAAATAAACAGCTGAGAACCAGCATAAAGTGAAATTTTGTACATTTGTGTAATAATTACCAAATGCATGTCAAATGATAAATATTGTTATGATTATCCCAGGCCGGCAGTCACAACAGACATTGTATTGTTCGGATTCGAAGAAAGAAAACTTAAAGTTTTGCTGATCAAAAGAAAATCGTCACCATTTGAAGGAAAATGGGCATTCCCCGGTGGATTTCTTGAGATTGATGAAACTGCAGAGGAAGGTGCAAAACGAGAATTATCAGAGGAGACTGGAATTAAGGACGTCTTTCCGGAAGAGCTCAGAACATTTTCTGAAGTAAACCGCGACCCGAGAGGAAGGACAGTTTCAATTGCATTTTATGCACTTATAAGAATGACTGAAATCTTTGCTGTTGCAGGTGATGATGCAACTGAATCAGGATGGTTTCACGTCAGTGATATGCCTCAACTCGCATTCGATCATGATAAGATTTTATCCTCGGCAATTGAGAAGCTACGGGAACAATTCAGGTATCAACCTGTAGCATTTGATCTACTGGAAGAGAAATTCACAATTCCGCAACTACAGGAGCTTTATGAACAGGTTCTTAATATTGAATTTGACAGGAGCAACTTCAGGAAGAAAGTGATATCCTCAGGTTTATTAAAGGACATCAATGAGACTGAAGATGGAGTTCCGCACCGTGGCGCCAGGTATTTTATATTCGATAAAAAAGAATACCTGGAGAGAGTAAAGAAAGGTTACAGATTTGAGATTTGATGGAGAACGCAAAGATGTTTGGTCTCTATCAAACCTCTCCGGAAGAGTGATATTTATCAAAAAACGGCCTCTCGACACAAACCATGCCTTGAAGAGGAGTTCTGTCGTACGACCTCTCTACAGAACTCTCAGAGAGAGAGTTCTGTCATAAAACAGCCTCTCTACAAACCTCTCCCCTAAAGTGCATAGCCGTCAAGCTAAGAGGGGCTAAATTATTAGCAATGAGCTAAAAGACATAATATAATTAATAGGAGGATCAATGATCTTACTATTAAAAGATTAATAAAAAAGTTCAGAACCAATTTTTCAGAGCAGCATCTAAGA
>DATALC010000017.1:0-19917 GCA_036261265.1 Bacteroidales bacterium | reverse complement strand
CCTGAGGCTGCGAAGGGTAAATTTCAGCTGCATTTAAATTTTTTTATATCTGCGGAATTACTTCCTCTAAAAGTTGTATAACGTTATTAACGTTTTCACTAAAGACCTTCAGAACTTCATCCCATGATACCGGCTCCTCATCAGTTTTCCAGCAGTCATAATCTGTGCTCATCGCTAATGCTGCATAAGGTATCCCTATCTCGTTTGCGAGTATTGCCTCAGGCGATGTTGACATGTTTACAAGATCCGCTCCCCAGATCCTGAACATATTTGATTCGGCTCTTGTTGAAAACCGGGGTCCCTCTATAGTTATAATCGTACCCTTCGGATGAAGCTTTAATCCTGCGCTTCCAGCCGTACTTATCAAAAGATCTCTCAGATTTCTGTCAAAAGGATCGGCCATAGGAGTATGCTTCATTCTATCAGGTTCAAATTCTTCGAAGAATGTGATTGCACGATGCCTAGTGAAATCAATGAACTGATCGGGAACTATCAGATCGCCCCGGTGGAATTCTTCCCTGAGGCTTCCGCATGCTGTTGTTGCAAGAATATGTGTGCAGCCAGCTTCTTTCAGAGCATAAATGTTAGCCCTGTTGTTAACCTTTGAAGGTGTGATTGTATGATGTCTGTTGTGCCGGGAAAGAATTACCACTTCTTTCCCTCCGATCAGACCGGTAATCAAAGATGAAGACGGTAAACCGAAAGGAGTATTGATCGTTTGTTCAGATGGCTCTGCCAGAATTTTTGGATCTTCAAGTCCCGAGCCGCCAATTATCCCAATTTTTGTCATTCGTCTTTCCTGAGGTATTCCATAAGAACATTTACGGCTTCATCCATATCCTGGCCGAAAGTAAGTATCCCTGCCCTGTCGCCTGCCATGATTATAATCCGTTTTTCATATACTTCCGGCTCCCTGAAAATACGAAGAATATCCCGGGCAAGATCAGGAGTCCCGTAATCCATCCCCGGGTTTGTTGTCGGAACCTTATGAATAAGCTCGCTCCAGAGATCAAAACTATGTACATGAACAACTGCATTGACGCCAGGATCGGCAAGGTAGATTGCAGCATGCGTAAGAGACTCGGATGAAGCCTTCAAAGGGCCTGTGCACTGGACTGCATTATCATCGATATTGAATGAATTCACCTTCACATAATGACCGGGCTCGAGATCCGGGATCTCGCCTGTTGATGAACCTGTGATGATGAACTGGTGACTATTCCCGATCCTGATGCTGAGATTTCCGAATCCCACACCGTTTTCATAGGCGCCGATAAGATCCATGTTATAAAGAATTTCACGCCAGGAATTTATTATTTCATATTTTTCATCGGATATCACCGGACCCGACTGGCTCCAGTGGCAATTGAACTTTACTATTCCGCCCATATCTTTAACAAAATTTTTCAGGAAACAATTCTCTCAGACCTTCCCGTGAGGCTGTACATACCCCTTTCTCAGTTATAAGAGCTGTGACAAGTCTCGAAGGCGTTACGTCAAATCCGTAGTTAACGGCCGATGCGCCATCCGGGCAGATTCTGACACTTACCTCTTCCCCGTTATACAAACCTGAAATCTCAGTTACTTCCGAGGGATCCCTCTCCTCAACTTTGATTTCTTTTAAACCGTCATTTATGCTGAAATCTATTGATGTTGAAGGTAAAACGGCATAAAACGGAACATTATTATCATGAGCCGCAAGAGCCTTGAGATATGTTCCGATCTTATTTGCGACATCTCCACCGGCAGTCGCCCTGTCGCAACCAACCATTACCGCATCAACCATTCCATGTTGCATCAGGTGACCTCCCGTATTGTCAGCGATAATAGTATATCGAATGTTATTCTGACCAAGCTCCCAGGCAGTAAGCTTTGAGCCCTGGTTTCTTGGTCTTGTCTCATCGACCCAGACATGAATATTCAAACCTTTTTCATTTGCAAGGTATATCGGGGAAGTTGCCGTACCATAATCTATGCACGCCAGCCATCCGGCATTGCAATGAGTAAGTATATTAACAGGTTGTCCTTTCTTCCTTTCAGCAATATCCCGGATGATCCTGAGCCCGTTGAAGCCGATCCTCCTGCAGTTTTCTTTCTCAGCCTCGCATATCTCAAGGGCTGCATCAAGAGCTGCTTTGGAAATCACAGGCAATGTAGTGCTGAAATCAATTTTCCCAAGGACATGATTAACAGCCCAGGGAAGGTTGACAGCAGTAGGCCGTGAGGATATCAGATATCTTGCGGCGTTATTTATATGATCCCTGATGTTGCTCTTCGAAGTAATTTCAAGAGTCGAAAGATATATCCCGAAAGCAGCAGTCGCACCAATAAGCGGCGCTCCCCTGACAATCATCTCCCTGATAGCTTCATAAGTATCCTCAACAGAACGCAGTTCCGCAATCTCAAACCTGAAAGGAAGCTTTCTCTGATCAATGACCCTGATCACTGGATTGTCATTCCCGTCAAGCCATATACTTTCATAATGTTTTCCGTTTACAAGCATCCGGATTTAAGACATACAGCAAAAATAAAAAGACAAAAGAAATCGGCAAAATTTAATTATCAGATGATTCCAAAGTATTCGGCCTTAATCCTGAACATTGATATTGGAATTTTCGACCAGATTGTTCGAAGAATTATTCTATATTTGCCGCTAAAGATCCGATTATGGTCGACAAGGAGGAATTCAGGAAAAAAATAATTGAAACTGCAGGGCATATTTTCAGCCGCTATGGTTTCAGAAAGACCTCAATGGATGAGATAGCTGCGGCTTTGAAAATGGGAAAAAGCTCCATTTATTATTATTTCGACAGCAAGGAAGCTATTTTTGAAGCTGTGGTGCTTACTGAAGCAAATATGCTCAGGAATGCGCTTACTTCAGCCATAAAATCTGTCGACTCGCCTCTTGACAAAATGAAGAATTACGTATTTGTAAGGATGAAAACATTCCAGAAGCTTGCAAATTATTACAACGCAATCTTCGATAAGAACCTTGATCATTTTGAATTTATTGAGACGGTACGTGCAAAATACGACAGGGAGGAGCTTGCAATTCTCCGACTCATAATTTATGACGGCGCACGGAAGAGAATATTCAATGTAAGGAACAGCGAGTATATAGCAATGGCCATTCAGACAACACTTAAGGGCGTTGAAGTTCCTCTTTTCTGGAGGAGAAAAGAGGAAGATATTGAATCGAGACTAAACACGATCCTTGATGTTATTTTCTACGGAATTATAAGAAAATAGAATTGATCGTTTGACGGATCACTTTCGGCTGATAACCAATCGTTTATTTGCTTTAATGCTCAGGTAAAGTGTAATTATTCCTGTAATTACAAACGGAATACTGAGTAACTGACCCATATTCAGCTTCATGTGAGCTTCGAAAGCTACCTGGTCCTCCTTTAGGAATTCGATAAAGAACCGTGCTGTAAAAACAAGTATAAGGAACAGGCTTATAAGACTCCCCTGTATATGTGAACCTTTGTTCTTCCAGTATATCCTGTAAAGGAGAAAGAATATCAAAAGATAAATAAGAGCCTCATATATCTGGGTGGGATGCTTAGGGGCAACTTCATTATTTCTAAGGAAAACAAATCCCCATGGCACTGTTGTTTCAACACCATAGATTTCTGAATTCATGAGGTTACCCATCCTTATGAAAAAGCCTGAAAGGGCAACAACGATTGCAATCCGGTCCATTGCCCAGGCATAGTCTTTTTTCTCCTTTTTGACAAATAACCAAATCGCGATCAATATCCCTATGCCAGCGCCATGGCTTGCGAGACCGCCATGCCAGATTGCAAATACTTCAAGAGGATGTTTCAGGTAATATGAAGGTTCATAAAAAAGGCAGTGTCCGAGCCTTGCACCAACAATAGTTCCGAATGCCATATAAACAGTAAGCCTGTCGAGTACTGCTTCACTGAGATTTTCGTTTTTGAACATCCTGTTCATTAATATATATCCAAAAAGAAAAGATGATGCGAATAAAAGTCCGTACCATCTTACAGCCACAGGGCCTATTCTGAAAATCTCGGGATTGACGTCCCAGGGAATGATTAACAGGTGCATCGTTTCGGTTGATTTATTGTCAAAGGTAAGAATATTTTTGCATGGCGGAAAGAATGCTTCATCGATGTAGTATAGGTTTATACAGGGAATTCTCTTCTGAAGATGTTTCTTGTTATTGCGAGTATTATACCTTCAGGTATTATAAAGCTTATAGTGAAAATAAACCTGCTGATTATACCGGGTACAACAACTCTTTTACCCCTGAACATCGCCCTTATGCCTTTCCTTGCAACTTCTTCAGCGCTTATTGATGATCTTTCAGACATCCATCCGGCTTTCCTGATACGTTCGAGAACATTCCTGTTTGTTCTTACAGCGCCTGGCGCAAAAATGCATGTCTTCACGCTTGTTCCCTTAAGCTCAGCTTCAAGAGCCCGTGTAAAATAAAAAATATAGGATTTTGATGCAAGGTAGACACTTTTATAAGGCGCTGCTATATAGCTCCCAAGACTGCTTATATTGAGAATGTATGAATCTGTTTTTTTCAGGGATGGAATGAAAAGTGTTGTCAGTAATGTAAGAGCCCTGATGTTAAGGAAGATTATATTATCGATATCACTTTTTGAATAGCTTTCAAGCGGACCTTCAATGCCGATACCGGCATTATTGATAAGTATATTTACATGAAGCTCATTGCTTTCAATTTCCCTGAATAATTTCATCGGCCCGTCAGTTTCGGTAAGGTCAATCTCAAATGACCTTACAATTATCCCGTACTCTGAAACAAGCGTTTTACAAATCGTATTAAGATCTTCGCCGGGCAGGGAATGGAGTATCAGGTTATGTTTCCTCAATGCCATCTCGAAAGCTATTGCCCGCCCGATTCCCCTGCTCGCTCCGGTTATCAGAGTGTAATATTCATTCTCCATTACGATGTCTTCCTGATTTAATCCAATCCACTGTTATTCCAAGGGCCTCATCTATTGGTGTAATTCTGTAAGCTATTTCTTTAATAGCCTTGTTGCTCGAAAGAATCCAGTTTTGAAGGTATTTGTCAATCCAGTTGTCTGAAATAAGTGCAGGTCTTCCAAAAAGCCTGCTGACTTTTCCTGACATAGAAGCTATCCTTTTAAGATTTTCCCTGCTTACGAAATACATTTTTCTCTTTATCCCGTAAGCTTCGCCAATTGATTCAAAAAGCTCAAGGAAAGACAGATTCTCTCCGCCCAGGATATATCTCTCCCCGCTTCGCCCACACTTTGCAGCCTGGATGTGGCCTGTTACAACGTCATCTATAAAAGCGTAATTCCCAATTGAATCCCCATCGCCCGGGATTATCCTCCAGATCCCTTTCCCATAAAGCTTTATTATTCGTGTCATTGAGTTGCTTTTACTAAGCTTTCCGGGTCCAAAGACTCTTGTCGGATTTACAATACAGATGCTTGTTGAAGGCGTCGCTGAAGAAATTGCTATTTCTTCAGCCAGATGCTTTGTCCGTTCATATTCTGTATGATACAAAAGATTCTTGTTTGTCTCCTCATCTACAGGTATACTATCTTTTGAAAAACCCATTGTACCCGCTGTAGAAGTGATGACTACCTTTTTTACTCCTGCATTTACTGCAGCTTCAATCACATTCTTTGTACCATCTACATTTGTTCTGTAAGGGAGATCCCTGTCGAGTGAAGTTGGCTTTGCATAAGCAGCAAGATGAAACACCCAGTCGCAATCATTCATTCCCTTCAATAATGTTTCCCGGTTGAAGATATCGCCAATAAGAACATTTGCTTTGTTTGTTATTCCATTGACGGCACCCGGATTACGCAGGATCATTATAATATCATGACCTTCTTCAGCAAGTTTCTGTACAAGGCGTCTGCCGATATATCCGGATGCACCGGTCACAAATACTCTCATGATAATAAAGATAGCATTACATCGTTTAGGTATCAATAAAAATGATGTAAGTTTGTAAACTTTAATTCAGGTTCCTGATTTATGAACAAAAAAACTGCCCGACAGTTTGCTTTCCTTGTGATCTTTATGATCATATCTGCCTGTGCTAAGATAGGGACACTATCGGGTGGCTTAAAGGACAGGATTCCTCCAAAAGTGATTGAAACCAATCCGGCAGACGGCGCTGTTAATTTTCATGGAAACAGGCTCATTATCAATTTTGACGAATATGTTGTTCTCGACAACATCAACGATAAATTCATGGTTTCGCCTCCAATGAAAAAAAAGCCCCGCGTCTACACCAGGGGTCAGTCAGTTCGTGTTGACTATGAAGACAAGCTCAGGGACAGTACGACTTACACATTCTATTTCATGGATGCGATAAAGGATCTCAATGAAGGGAACATTCTACCAAATTATAAAATTGCCGTTTCGACAGGTGCATTCATTGACTCTCTTTCATTAACCGGGAATGTATATCTTTCACCCGGTCTCAATGCTCCTGAAGCATCTTATGTACTGCTCTACAGTAATCCGGAGGACACTGCTGTGGTTAAGCTTTTCCCCGATTACCTCACAAGAATTGATGAAACAGGATATTTCAGGATCGACAATATAAGGCAGGGCAGGTACAGTCTCTATGCATTAAAAGATGACAATAACAGTAAAAACTATGACAGGCCTGATGAGCTTTTCGGTTTTTCGGATTCGATTATAAATATAACTCCGGAAAATAACTTCCTGCCACCCGAGCCTGATACTGTTATTCTTCCAACTACATTGCAAAAGAAAAAGACTCCTCCTGCTCCTGTAAGGGTCACCAAAACAACAGCCTCAGCAACTGCAAAGCCTGAAGAGGCCGAAATACCGGTGAAACAGGGGCAGTATAGCATATTGATGTACGCACCGCTTAAAACAAAAAGATATCTTGCAAATACTTCAAGAAGTAAAAGTTATAAGCTTACATACATCTTATCAATCCCTCCCGATACAATGGCTTTCGACTTCCAAATCATGGATGTAGCTGATGATAAATACTTTATTGAAAAAACTCCCGCGCATGATACTATAACTGTGTGGCTTAAGGACAGCATTACTTATTCACGTCCGACTCTTCGTACTATTGTAAGATATCCCTTTACAGATTCTCTTGGAATTGATATTTATAAACAGGATACTGTTTCAATGAGATTTACAGCGCCTCGTGAACCAAAAGCCGGAAAAAAGAAAACGATGCTTTCCTTGAAAAACAACATTCCACCGGCCGGAATGAAACCTGGCACTGATATTATTTTCAAAACAGAAACTCCACTCATGCCTCCCGATACAAGTAAGATCCGTCTTTTTGAACTCGGCGAAAAGAAAAGGTTGAATTTGCCGTATAAATTTGTCATTGATTCATCTTCTGCAGAAAGAATGACTCTTGAGGCAAGTTTAAAGGAAGGGAAACAATACCTTTTTGTTGCTGATTCTGCATCTATAAGCGACATCTACGGAGAGCATATAGATTCAATTGGAATTAAATTTTCTGTCAGGGAAGCAACAACATACAGCAAGCTTGAACTCGATATAAGCAATTCAGGTGGAAGGTGTATAGTTCAATTAATGGATAATACTGAGAAGATCATTGCTGAGTCAATAATAGCAGGCGACGGAAAACTTGTTTTCTCATTTCTCGATAAAGGAGTTTACAGGTTAAGGGCGATCTCCGATACTGATGGTGACGGGAAATGGACAACAGGTGATTTTTTCAAGAAGAGGCAGCCTGAATCTGTAACATATTTCTTCAAAGAGATTGAGATTCCCGAAGGGTGGGATGCAAATGAGAAATGGGACATGAGTCAGAAGAATTATAAACCTCAAAAGCTCCGTTCAAAACCAAAACCATAATAATCCATTTTATTAATCTAATACCTTTTATATGAAGGAAGTCGTAGCAGGAGTAGATATAGGTGGAACAAACACCGTTTTCGGACTTGTTGATAATGCTGGCAATATTTTTGCTGAAAGCTGTATGAAAACAACCGATTATCCTGATATAAATGATTTCATTACAGCGCTGACAAAAGGGATCAGGGATCTGGCAAAAGACAAACCTGATTTAAAACTGGTGGCAATAGGCATCGGAGCTCCCGATGCAAATTATCACAGAGGCACGATAGAGCTCGCGACAAATCTTGCCTGGAAAGGCATTGTTCCGTTTGTGAAGCTTATGAAGACAAAAAACGACATCCCGGTTACAATAACGAATGATGCTAATGCCGCAGCTCTTGGTGAAATGCTGTTCGGTGCAGCTAAAGGCATGAAGGATTTTATTGTGCTGACACTTGGAACCGGAACAGGAAGCGGTATTGTAATTAACGGTGAGATCGTTAACGGCCATACCGGGTTTGCCGGTGAGCTTGGACATGTAGTCGTTGTTCCAAATGGAAGAGATTGCGGATGCGGTAAAAAAGGCTGCTATGAAACTTATGCTTCAGCTACAGGGATTGTCAGGACTGCTGTTGAGATAATGTCCAATTCACGCGAAGAATCATCGCTCAGGGATATACCTTATTCAGGACTTACATCCAAAATGATCTATGAAGCCGCTTCAAAAAAAGATCCTGTTGCAGTTAAGGCAATGGAATACACCGCTGAAATACTAGCTTTCGGAATTATGAATATGATAGTATTTTCAAGCCCTGAAGCAGTTTTCCTTTTCGGCGGACTTGCAAATGCAGGTGAAATGCTCCTTGCTCCTGTAAGAAAATACGTTGATGAGAATGTAATGCCTACTTTCAGGGGAACTTGCAAGATACTGCCGTCAGGCGTACCAGAGAATAATGCTGCAGTACTTGGCGCTGCCGCTCTCGCATGGAACGAGCTTAAATAACATGTCTTTTTGATGTTCCGATAATTTATTGTAATATTGCTTTGTATAGTTGGTTCTCAAAGTTCCGAAATAAAAGATACAATGATGAAAGTAGCAAAAGCAAAGAAAGCAGCGCTGAGCTCAGAATATCCTTCCCTGGAGGAACTGTCAGCTTTATTGGACACCCAGACACATTATAGTATAAATACTCTTAACTGGAAGGATTTCAGCTATAAGCCTGAAGTCAAATTTGCAATAGCATACAGCGATCACGAAATATTTCTCAAATATTATGTAAGAGAAGAATTCTTTAAGGCAGAAAAAACAATTACAAACGAAATGGTTTGCGAGGATTCGTGCGTTGAGTTTTTTGTTTCGCCTGAATATGACGGATTGTACTATAATATAGAGTTCAACGCAATAGGCACATGCCTGCTTGGTACAGGTCATGGCCGGTCAGACAGTGAAAGAGCTGATCCGCTTGTAATATCGAAAATCAGAAGGCTTGCCTCTGCCGGAGTAAAACCGGTTAAAGAAAAACAGGGGGATTTCAACTGGTCATTGACAATTGCAATTCCTCTTGAAGTCTTTTTTCGCCATAATATAAAAGAGCTTACAGGCAAAACCTTCATGGCAAATTTCTATAAATGCGGCGATAAGCTGAAGATGCCGCACTACGTTACCTGGAATCCAATTGGTACTGAAAAGCCTGATTATCACAGGCCTGAATATTTCGGAGCTGTGAAATTTATCTGAGAATAGTGAAAGAAAACTGATTTACAAAATAGACGCAAAATGAACAGAAGATTTAATAAAGTAGCTCTTTCAATCAATGCACATCCCGATGATGCCGAGGCCTGGAACGCAGGCGCTCTGAAGCTCCTTAAAGACAAAGGTTACAGGATAGTAATAGCAACGATGACTCCAGGCGATCTTGGCGGATGTAATATGACGTCCGAAGAAACTGCTGCAATAAGGGTTGAGGAAGCCAGGAAAGCGGCTGCTGTTCTTGATGCAGAATACTTTATGCTCGGAGGCAATGATGGTTTTCTTTATGACACAAAGGAGATGCGGCTTAAGGTTATTTCACTTCTGAGAAAAATAAATGCCGGCATTGTATTTACGCATCTCCCGTTTGATTATCATTCCGATCACAGGACAACATCAAGTATTGTAGAGGCTGCTGCAATGGTCGCTTCACTCGGGACAGTTCCGGTTAAGGAAAAGCCTCTGGAGATAACGCCCCTGCTGTATCATTCATCTCCATTGACTCTTTCCGATCCTCTTGGTACGCAAATCGCACCTCCTCATTTCTTTGTCGATGTCACTTCAGTTGTTCAGACAAAGCAGAAAATGCTGGGCTTCCATGTTTCGCAAATTGAACTCATGAAACACATGCATAAAATGGACGATTTTTTCGGCTATGTGCTTGAAGGTAACAGGAATTATGGTAAATTGGCAGGCGTTGAGTATGCTGAAGTGTACTGGCAGCATCTTGGTGGAGGATTTCAGAAGGAGCCACAGGTACAGAATGATCTCTCGGAATTTCTTATACAAAAACATTAAAGCAAATGAACTTAAAGGAAGAAAAGTACAACAGATACGCCCTTGTGCGGGAAATGATGCAAACACCCGGTATCATCAGCTCTTTTAATCCCGCTGTTGCTGATCCTTTTATTCAGGAGATCAGAAAAACCGGGGGCCTGTTCCTCTCGGGGGAAGGCAGCAGCAGAATATTCCCTGCAAAACATACAATGAGTTTGAACCTCAGGCGTAAACCGGCTTTTCATCTTATGACAGAAGGCGCTACACAGGCATGCGAATATAATCTCGATGATTATGCAGTTTTCATGGCGTCAAATTCAGGTCAGACAAAAGAGGTCATCAGGCTGGCTACATCCCTGAAGAGCAGGAAACATAAGGCATTTTTTGGTCTTACTGCAAACAGCAATACGAAGCTTGAAGAAACAGTCCTCAGGACAAATGTGCTGAAATGTGGTAAAGAAGATGCAGTTGCTGCAACAAAATCGGTTGTGGAACAGGGTCTCTTCTATGATGCACTTCTCAGAAAATTATCAGGAGAGAAAATGGACGGTCTTGAAAAAGCCGGGAAAGATGCAGATAAAGCGCTTACAATAAATGTTGATCCTGGTATTACTGAAATAATCAGTAAAGCAGAAATAATCTATTTTGCAGGGAGAAATAATGGCGTTGCAGAAGAGCTTGCACTCAAAACAAATGAGATAACAAGGAAGAAATCAGTATACCTCGAAGGCACTCTCGCTGTTCACGGAATAGAGGAAGTCATGGATAAAAATGAGGCGCTTATCTGGATTGATCCTTTTAAGTCTGAAATTGATAAATACAATGATTGTCTCGTAAAAGGCGCAGGCCTGAATATAATAGCAATCTCTACTGAAAAAACAATATTTCCGACTCTTGTAATTCCTGACGCAGGTCAGTACGCAGGTTACATTCAGCTAATGGCAGGATGGAATCTCCTTGTCGAGGCAGGTATTGCGCTCGGCATTAACCTAGATAAACCTGCAAGAGCAAGAAAAATCGGAAATGAATATGTCAATCCGGAATAAACCATTCCGAAGCGGTTTCTCATATCATCCGGAATATTCTTTTCTATTGAGTTAATGGACAGCGCATGAGATCCTTCATTACGCTTCGCTTCATTCAGGATGACAATTCCTCTGAGCTATTTACTTTTACACGATTGTCATCCTGAATGAACCAATCTGCAGGTTGCTGCCGATTGGTTCATGAAGGATCCCATACAGCATTCAGGAAACCAATTCATTTGAGATTGGCGAATGAAGGATCCCATACAGCATCCTGCAGGCCAACTTTAATTGATTTTGCTAAATAAATTTCTTAATTTTATATTTACAGCCTTGAAATCCGGAAACTGAACATAAATCCAATTTAAAATGACAAAGAAAAAAGTAGCTGTTGGTATTGATATAGGGGGTACAAATACCGTGTTCGGATTTGTTGATCGCGATGGAAACATTATAGCTGAAGGTCGGATGAAAACATCCGAATATGAGGAGATTGAAGTATTTGTTGCCGCATTGTATGAAAAGATCGCTCTTGCCGGAGAGAAGATCCATAACGATTTTGATGTAATAGGTTTTGGAATAGGCGCCCCCATGGGGAATATAAATAAAGGTACAATTGAATATGCAGCAGGTCTGCCCTGGAAAGGCATTATTCCACTGGCCGGTACTTTTCATAAGCACACTGATCTTCCTGTGATCGTCACAAACGATGCCAACGCTGCAGCTGTTGGTGAAATGATCTATGGCGGTGCAAAAGGGATGAGGAATTTTGTTGTGATTACACTGGGTACGGGACTTGGAAGCGGATTCGTAATTGACGGGAAACTCGTTTATGGACAGGATGGTTTTGCAGGGGAAATCGGGCACACAGCAATACGACCAGGTGATTCAAACCGCGAGTGCGGATGCGGTCGTAAAGGCTGTCTTGAGACTTATGTGTCGGCTACAGGTCTTAAAAGATCGCTGCTTAAAATAATGGCCGACAGTAATCAACCCAGCGAGCTCAGAAAGCTGAGTTTCGATGAGCTTAATGCCGAAATAATACATGATGCCGCAAAAAGAGGCGATTATATAGCAAAAAGAGCTTTTACTCATACAGGAAGAATGCTTGGTTTCAAGCTTGCCGATGTAGTGGCGCATACAAACCCTGAAGCTATTTTCCTGTTTGGCGGACTGGCTCTTGCTAAAGATCTTATCTTCGAACCGGCTAAAGAGTACATGGAAGAAAACCTGCTTAGTATTTATAAGGGAAAAGTGAAGCTTTTACCATCGGAGTTGAGCACTCAGAATGCAGCAGTATTGGGTGCAAGTTCCCTCGTATGGGCAGAGAGGGATCGTGGCAGCTGATTAACCAAAAATTAATATATGCCCAATTTTAATGCAATCTTCAACCATATCCTTGGTACGGTATTTATTATTATTGTTTTTTCACTTGCTTATGCATACCTGAAACCACATCTGCTTCATAAACACCGGCTAGTGTCGACTTTACTTCTTAAATCAAGTTATTTGTTGTATCTTCTTGTCCTTCTTATTGTAATTTATTTTTCGGCCCTCGTTCGCGGTGGACTCGAAACAGTGTTTTATGGTGTTGAATTCTTTGCCTTCCTTATCGTATTGTTTGTTCCGACAATTGGTATATTTGCACGAAAACTGGGGCAGTTCAGCAAAAAGAGAGAGGAATATAATTATTTCTTTACAGTTGTAAACACTCTCTCAATCGCAGCTATTCTAATAATGTTTTTTATTTAAGTGATATATTCCATTCTTAGCATTATCGTATTTTTGTATTAATCATAAAATCCTTACCATGATACCGGAAAGAATAGTCGGATACATTGAACAGAGCATCCGGAAGAACTGGGAAATAGAAGCTCTTTCGAATTACAGGGAGAAGGGTTATTCCTACATGGAAATAGCAGAAAAGATCCTCAAACTCCATTTACTTTTCAGAGAATCTGATATCCGGGAAGGAGATAAAATTGCACTTGTCGGACGAAATTCGGCAAACTGGTGCGTGACCTATCTTGCGACAATTACCTATGGCGCAGTAATTGTCCCTATTCTTCCTGATTTTAAACCTGAAGATCTCACAAGCATAATAATCCATTCCGATTCAAAGCTGCTCTTTGTTGATGATAAAATTTACGAATCTCTTGATATTACAAGAATGCCGGATATCGCAGGAGTGTTCTCTCTGGATGATTTCAGGTTTATCAGGGCAGTGAGCATTAAGATCAAGGATTTCTTCCCCACACTTGAACAGACTTTTTCGAAATTATATCCTTCCCTGAAACAGGAAGACGTCAGGTTTTCATCCATCACAAACGATAAGCCTGCCGTAATAAGCTATACCTCGGGAACAACAGGTTTTTCAAAGGGTGTTGTTCTGAGTCATAACAGCCTTGCAGCAAACATCAGGTTTGCACGAAATAACATGCCTATTGAGCCGGGAGATCCTATCGTTTCTTTTCTTCCTCTTGCCCATACTTACGGATGTGCTTTTGAATTCCTTTTTCCTTTCACGATAGGCTGTCATATAACAATCCTTACAAAGACGCCATCTCCCCAGATTGTTGTTCAGGCTTTTAAGGAGATCCGTCCGACACTCATTCTGTCAGTGCCGCTCGTAATAGAAAAAATCTTCAAGAAACAATTGCTCCCGGTTATAAATAAACCGGCAATGAGCATAATGCTTAAAATTCCTCTCCTGAATAAAATACTTTATGGCAAGATCCGCGGAAAACTTGAAGAGACATTTGGGGGAAGATTCCATGAGATTGTAATCGGAGGCGCCGCATTCAATGCTGATGCAGAAAACTTCTTTAATAAGCTTGGTTTCAGGTTCACAGTTGGTTATGGCATGACTGAATGCGGTCCGCTTATAAGCTACACTTCATGGAAAACTACGCGTCTTAAAGCTTCAGGTAAAGCAATAGATACTCTTGAAGTCAGGATCGATTCTCCCGATCCTGAAAATATTGTCGGAGAAATTATTCTCAGAGGAGAAAATGTGATGCTCGGTTATTACAAAAATGAAAAAGCAACACAGGAAATAATTGATAAAGACGGATGGCTCCATACAGGAGACCTTGGCATCATTGATAAGGAAGGTAATATCTTTATTAAGGGCCGAAGCAAAGCAATGTTACTCGGACCTTCCGGCAAAAATATTTACCCTGAAGAGATTGAAGCCGTTATTAATAACAAAGACTATGTTGTCGAATCTGTTGTAATCCAGGAAAAAGACAAACTCGTTGCTCTTGTCTATCCTGACTTTGAGATGATGAAGCAGAACAACATTACTGAAGATCAGCTTCAGTCAATCCTCGAAACTTATAAAAAAGAAGTAAATGAGCGTTTACCTGACTTTATGAATGTAAGCAAATTCAGGATACATCATGAGGAGTTTGTGAAAACACCAAAACGGAGCATAAAACGATTCTTATACACCAAATAACAAATTACCTCAAAGATAATTCTCAGGAAAATGAGGCTCTATGCTTTGATAGTCGCAGGAGGAAGCGGCAAAAGGATGGGTTCAGAAATCCCTAAACAGTTTCTTGAACTTGGAGGACGGCCTCTTCTTATGCATACTATCGAGAGATTCTCTCAATATAATCCTGATATTGAGTTTATTACAGTTTTGCCTGAAAACCAGATAAGACGCTGGATTGAATTGCAGAAAAAATATGATTTCAAAATAATCCAAACGATGGTTAAAGGCGGTGAATCGCGATTTCACTCAGTGAAAAACGGCCTCGAGTTTGTAGACATTCCGGGCCTCGTTGCAATTCATGATGGCGTAAGACCTTTTGTAAGCATCGATACTATAAAGAGATGCTTCGACACCGCTGCCCTTCTCGGGAATGCTGTTCCTGTAATCCCTCCTTCTGATACTCTCAGGCTGATGGAGGACGGTGTGAGCTCACCCCTGAACAGGTCTCATGTGAGGCTTGTTCAGACTCCGCAGGTTTTCAACACCGAGCTCATTAAGGATGCATATAAACAGGATTACTATCCCGGGTTCACGGATGATGCTATGGTGCTTGAGAGAAAAGGGATCCGCATCAACCTTGTTGATGGCAACCGGGAGAACATTAAAATCACAAACCCTGAAGACATGCTGATTTCAAATGCATTTCTTTCCCGGAAATGATCCTGTAAAAAACGATTCTTAAAACCGCCGCAAGTTTAATTCTCGATGTAACAATTACATGCTTTCTGTCATTAATCGATTTCCTCATCATTCCTGCTGATTTCAATATTTATTATCTTGCGATACTAAAAATATGCTCCCAATGAAACTAAGAATACTAATAATAACAGGCATTTTCGTTTTATTTACAGGTTGCGCCGAATTGCTCAATGTAATGCAGACTTCCGGTCCTGCGCCTCTTACCGAGGCAGATGTGATATCAGGTCTTAAAGAAGCTCTTGCGACGGGGGCAAGAAACTCTGCTTCGCGTCTTGGCGCAGAAAACGGTTACTACGGCGACCAGGCTGTTAAAATCCTCCTTCCTCCCGAAGCCTCAACAATTATTGACAATATCTCCAAACTTCCCGGAGGAGAAAAGCTTGTTGAAGATGTTGTCCTGAGGATCAACAGGGCAGCAGAGGATGCTGCAAAAGAAGCTGCTCCAATATTTGTTAACAGTATAACCAACATGTCGGTGACAGATGCATGGGGAATCCTGAGAGGCGCTGATAATGCAGCGACTACATACTTCAGGAATACAACCTACACAGGTTTGTACGATCTTTACAAACCCAAAATACAGGCTTCAACCGAAAAGAAATTAATAGGTAATATTTCAACAAGAGATTCCTGGAATAATCTCACTTCAAAATGGAATACACTTGCTAATTCTGTTGCCGGAAGGGTTGCTAATCTTAAACCTGTCAATACAGATCTTGATGATTATCTTACAAAAATGGCTCTTACAGGCTTATTCTCGAAAGTAGAAGCCGAAGAGCTTAAGATAAGGAAAGATGTTTCGGCGCGCGTTACCCCATTGCTGAAAAAAGTTTTCGGCAGTCTCGATAATTAAGACTGATTATCATTATGATTGAAAAAACCGTTCTGCAACTTAAAGATCTTGAGGTCAAGGTAACAGGTCAACCCGATGAAGGGATCCTCAATATTCTCAACCATGCGGTACAGGGATCTGAAGGAGGATTACGCTTCTCTCTCCAGAATGTTGCGGAAAGGATAAAGGCATACGGCAACCAGATCAGATTTATCTCTCTTTATAAGAAAAACAAAATAACGGGTACGGTTGGCGCCTGCTTCAGGGTTTCCGGCCAGGGCGCCCTGAGGTATCCCACAACATATATCAGGTACCTCGCCTTTCAGTCGTTCTACCAGGCAGGCACTGACTGGCGGAAACGCGATAAAACAGTAATTAAATCTGAATCGGGCGATGATTCATTTAAGCGCCGGACACTTGATATTCTCAGCAGGCCTGATATGCTTGACCTTCCGGATGTTTTTGAACAGGACAGGCATATAATGTATGCTTTCGTTGAAAGTATGAACGAACGTTCGAAGAACCTTGTTCACCAGGCAGGATATGAGTATATCAGATCGTTTCTAACCGTGGCATTCAGCCGCTTTTCACCAAAGGTTGACAAGAAAGTATCAGAGCTGAAGCCGGAAGAAAAAGATTCTATGAAGGAAAAGCTGATGAATTATTATAAGGGATATTCATTTTTTAATCCTGATAATTCATTTTCTGGCAAATACTATGTTCTTAAGGAAAAAGATGAAATCATTGCAGGAGTCAATGCAATACCATCGAGTTACAAGATATTCGAAATGCCGGGAGTCTGGGGATGGGTCATAATGAATATACTTCCCGGAATGCCATTGTTCAGGCGGTTATTTTCACCAGGTGAATTCAGGTATCTTGTATTTGACTCGATTTATTGCAAGCCAGGTAAAGAAAAGCTCCTCGCAAAACTGTTTGAAACAGCATGTGCAAGTGAACGTTTCAATACTGCCTTAACATGGCTTGATGACAGGAGTGACCTGTATGATAAAATCCGGACTGAGGTAAAAATGGGAGCCCTGAACAGAATGCTCAACGCAAAACCAGGGCTTGTCTATGCAAGATTCATTAACCTTAATGAACTTGAGAAGGAGCCTTTTTATAATGCTCCCTGCTATGTTTCAGGATTTGATTTTTCCTGATTTCTTAATAGCCGAATGAACTGTTTTATTATGTTAAATAACCTGATCTGATGAAAAAGCTTACTCTGATTTTTCAGTTTTTATTATTGTTTGCCATGACTGTTCTCCTGACAACATGTGCTGTAAATCCTGTGACAGGCAAATCACAGGTGATGCTTATGTCGGAATCACAGGAAATACAGATGGGAAAAGATTACGACCCAGAGGTTATTGCAACCTTCGGGGAGTACGGAAATGATGCAATTCTGTCATTCGTAAAGTCAAAAAGCTCTGAAATGGGTAAGATCTCCCACAGGCCCAATCTTGAATATCATCTTAAGCTTCTTGATTCTCCTGTAGTTAATGCATTTGCAGTCCCCGGGGGCTATATTTACCTGACAAGGGGAATACTTGCCCAGCTTAATAATGAAGCTGAACTGATGGGTGTAATCGGGCATGAGATGGGTCACGTGACTGCAAGACATTCCGCAAGCCAGCAAACAAAGCAGCAACTGGGGCAGATCCTTCTTGCAGGAGGAAGCCTTGCTTCTGAAAAATTTGCGCAATACGGCCAGCAGGCAATGCAGGGTATGCAGCTCCTTTTCCTCAAGTTCAGCCGTGATGATGAAAGAGTAGCCGACAGGCTTGGAGTTGAATATATGTCAAAAATTGGCTATGACGGCAACTGCATGGCTGACTTCTTTGACGTGCTGAATAAAATGAGCGGAGGCGAAAAGGGAGGTGTTCCTGCATTTCTGTCTACCCACCCCAATCCTGCAGACAGGAATGTTGCTGTGAAGACCCAGACAAAAATCTGGCAGGACAGTCTGAAGAAGACTTCCTGGGCAGTCAATGCTGACAGTTATCTTAGATTGATCGATGGAATTATTTATGGCGATGATCCGCGCCAGGGGTACAGTGAAGGAAATGTCTTCTACCACCCGGAGATGAAATTCAGATTCAGCTATCCTTCAGAATGGCAGTTTGAGAACTCTCCTCTTCAGATTGCTACAGCTCCCAAAGATGGAAAGGCAATGATAATGTTTACACTTGCACAACAGAAAACTGCTGAAGAAGCGGTTCAGGCAGCAATAAAAGAATATGGTCTCACAGTAGCAGAGAACAGGAGCATAACAGTCAATTCCCTTCCTGCAATAGCAGTCGCAGCGAAGCAGGTTCAGCAGGATAAATCAACAGGTCAGCAGCAGGTAAACCAGCTCTTGTCTTACTATATAAATTATAACGGGCATATATTTGTCTTCCACGGGATCTCAACAGAAGCTGATTTCACGACATACAAGTCATCTATAGAATCAACACTCGGCAGCTTTGCTGCTCTTACTGATCCTTCAAAAATAAACGTGAAACCGAAAAAGATATTAATCAGGACTGTTGATAAACCAGGGACTCTTAACGAAATATTTACAGCCTATGGCGTTCCACAGAAACAGATGCAGGAGCTCGCGTTACTCAATAACCTAGAGCTTACTTCAAATATACCTGCCGGAAAGCTGATTAAAATTATCGGTGAATAGAAAATGCAGGGGCGGATCTGAAAAAATCCGCCCTTTTCTTTTATATCCTTTCAAATATATCCCCTAAAAGAGAGCTGCCTTCTTTTCCCCTGTTTCTTCCAAATGGTGAAAGGGCTCTCACGAGCTTGCGGATTGGCATAGACTGAAGCCAAACCCTGCCTGTTCCACGCATCGTTGCAAGGAAAAGACCCTCACCGCCGAACACCATTGATTTAAGGCTGCCTGATGCTTCGATATCAAAATCGAGAGATGGTTCGAATGCAACGACGCAACCGGTATCAATCCTCAGAAGCTCATTATTAAGATATTTTTCGATAACAGTTCCTCCTGCATGTATAAAGGCTTTGCCATCACCTTCAAGCCGTTGCAATATAAAACCTTCGCCGCCGAAGAATCCTGCGCCAAGCTTTTTGTTAAGCATGATTGAGAGTCTTGTTCCGTATGCCGCGCAGAGAAACCCGTCTTTCTGAACAATTATTGAATTCCTCAATTGCTGAAGATCAAGAGGAATGATTGTACCGGGATAAGGAGCGGCAAAAGCAATTCGTTTCTTCCCGTAAGCATGGTTTGTAAAATGAGTAATGAAAAGGGATTCTCCTGTAAGTAGCCTTGATCCTGCTTCAAACAGTTTTCCCATAACCCCCTGATCAGGACGAGAACCATCGCCCATACGTGTTTCAAATATGATGCCATCATCCATATAAACCATGGCTCCGGCTTCTGCAATGACAGTTTCATTTGGATCGAGCTCAACCTCGACAAACTGTATGTCATCGCCGAATATCTTGTAATCTATTTCATGTGATACCATAA
>DATALC010000016.1:0-35113 GCA_036261265.1 Bacteroidales bacterium | reverse complement strand
CCTGTATCAGTCACAACTCTGATCTCAGGAACAGAACCCTCAACCAGAACTTCAAAATTTGCTTTATCATTAACCTGTTGCCCGAATTCTGAATAACTCAAAACCTTCAGATTGAGATCACTCTTAAGATCATACTGATGATATTCTTTCTTTGTGCATCCGGAAACTAACATTAACAACGAAGCGCAATAAATAACAGATTTCTTCATCATATTAAATATAATTCAAACGGGATCTAATATCAATATTGAATCGACATCGATTCTCTCACTATACAATTTTAATAAGATTTTATCACCTTAACAGATGACAAAAGTCATATTCGTCGAAAATTATTTTTTACGAATACAGGAATAGGAAGCAATTCAACTATTGATCTGGAGCTAAATTATTCTATACAAGCTTTTTGTATTTTATTCTTTGCGGCGTTGTATCTGACACTCTCTTACGGAGGTTTTCTTCATAATCCGAGTATGCGCCCTCGAACCATACAACTTTCGAATTACCCTCGAAAGCAAGAATATGTGTTGCTACCCTATCAAGGAACCAGCGGTCGTGTGAGATAATTACTGCACAGCCAGCGAAGTTCTCGAGACCTTCCTCAAGGGCGCGAAGGGTGTTTACATCGATATCATTTGTAGGTTCGTCGAGAAGTAAAACATTAGCTCCGGATTTAAGAGTAAGAGCAAGATGAAGCCTGTTTCTCTCTCCTCCTGATAAAACGCCGCATTTCTTCTCCTGATCGGCCCCTGTGAAATTGAACCTTGCAACATAAGCCCTTGCATTTACAAGCCTGTTTCCAACCATAATATCAGGTTGTCCTCCTGAAATAACCTCATACACAGTTTTTGCGGGATCAATTGCAGAATGTTCCTGATCGACATAGCCGATAGACACAGTTGTGCCGGTTGTAAAAGTTCCTTTTGTAGGTTTATCAAAACCCATTATAAGTCTGAAAAGAGTTGTCTTGCCTGCGCCATTCGGGCCGATTACTCCGACAATACCATTAGGAGGCAGGTTAAAATCAAGGTCTTCAAAAAGTATTTTATCATCGAAGGCTTTGGTGACCTGCTTCGCTTCTATCACTTTATCGCCGAGCCTCGGACCATTAGGAATAAAAATCTCCAGCTTCTCTTCTTTCTGTTTTACATCCTGGTTCAGAAGATTCTCGTAAGCGCCGAGCCTTGCCTTCGATTTTGCATGTCGTGCCTTAGGCGACATCCGCACCCATTCAAGCTCGCGTTCGAGTATTTTCTTTCTCCTTACATTTCCTTTTTCTTCGACCTCGAGCCTTTTTGCCTTTTGCTCAAGCCAGGAAGAATAATTTCCTTTCCATGGTATGCCTTCTCCCCTGTCGAGCTCAAGTATCCATCCGGCTACATTATCGAGGAAATACCTGTCATGTGTTATGCAGATAACAGTTCCCTTATACTGTTTCAATGTTGTTTCAAGCCATTGAACTGATTCGGCATCGAGGTGGTTTGTTGGTTCATCGAGCAGAAGCACATCGGGTTGCTTAAGAAGAAGCCGGCATAGTGCAACTCTTCTTCTTTCACCTCCTGACAGAACACTTACCGCTGCTTCAGAAGGAGGACAGCGCAATGCATCCATGGCTCTCTCGAGTTTATGCTCAATATTCCAGGCATCGGTCATATCTATTTTCTCCTGCAACACAGCCTGGCGATCCATTAATTGCTGCATCTTATCGGCATTTTCATAAACTGCCGGATCACCGAAGCTGTTGTTTATCTGCTCATACTCCTTCAGGATATCCATCGTATCCTTCACGCCTTCCTCAACAATTTCACGTACTGTCCGTTTATCATCAAGAAGAGGATCCTGTGCAAGGTGCCCTACTGTATACCCCGGAAGAAAAGTCACAGTTCCCTGGAATTCCTTCTCAATTCCTGCAATTATTTTCAGCAGTGTGGATTTACCGGAGCCGTTTAACCCGATTATTCCAATTTTGGCACCAAGAAAAAATGAGAGAGAGATATCCTTCAAAACCTGACGATGAGGCGGAAATGATTTACCGACCCTGTTCATCGAGAAAATGATCTTGTTGTCTTCAGCCATTGGTTTTAGTGATTATTGAAGATGCAAAAATACGCAGACGTATTCGATTTAGATACAGAATATAAACAAAAATGTAGAGATGCTAATTGTGCATCTCTACATTAAGGATTCTTTACAAATATAATTAATTATCAGATGTTTGTTGCAACATTCGAGGATCCGGCAGATTGTTTTTCAAATAGTTTTATTGTTTCGGTTTGAAGCAAAACCCACAGGAAGTAAACGCCTTTAAGAGTTCCAATCGGGATGTTCAGCAAACCGAACGCTGAGACAACAATTACAATGTATCTTGCCCACGATTTATAGGCGAATAGTCCAATCCCGCCGACAAGGCCAAGCGTCGATATGCATCCGATAAGAAGCGGAAGGCTTACAGATAAAACTCTTAAAAGTGGGCCTGCAACAGGTTCATCACCAACAGCTGATTTTGCCACACTCAATCCAAAAAACACTGCCAGGGCGCCAATAAGACCCAGGAGTGCGAAACCTACCTGAATAGCTGCAACAACAGTTACATGCTTTTTCATCTTCTCTTCCATGATATTTCAGTTTTATACGTTTAATTTTTCATTCCTGTTACAATGACGGTATAATTTAGGCAAATGCTGCATATCTTGAGCACTAATTAGTTATTTTTTTTAAGACATGCCAAAACAACCTTTTTACATGCTTATATGTCATTTATTTAGACTTTTATTAACTTTGACATATAAAACTATCATAATGAAAAAGAAAATTCTACTTGCTGCGGGACTGCTCTGTATGTGTATTTCCTTTCATTCCTGCGATGATCTTAAAGATTGTGAGATCTGTCAGCAGAACACCTATGATAATTCATCAGGCGATCTCCTGAATGAAGGATCAGAGACTGAATACTGCGGAGCCGAACTTGTATCGATAAAAGCAACACCCGATGTAAATGTTGGCGGAAGAACTACAAAATGGGAGTGCAGGTAGTTATTAATACCTGACTCCTATTACAGTCACATCATCAACCTGCGGGTTATCGCCTCTCCATTTTTCAAATATCTCATCAAGCTTCTCACCCTGTTTGATCATACTCATGCCATTCATTGTCATTAAGGTCTCTTTAAGCTGATTTGACATAAATTTCTTTTCCTTCGGTCCGCCAAACTGGTCTACATAACCATCAGTGAAGATGTAGAAGGCATCTCCTTTCTGAAGATCAATTTCATGCAGTGTAAAGGGAGTCATTTTATAATGAATTGCAACAGGCATTTTATCAGCCCTGTAATGCATCAGCTCTCCATTTCTAACAAGATAAAGCGGGTTATTCGCTCCCGAAAACCAGAGTTTGTTTTTATCGAAATCCAACAGGCATACTTCTATGTCCATTCCGTCCTTAACACTATCCTCAGCAGCTACCTGTTTAAGAGCCCTGATTATTCCCTCACGCAAATTCTCGATTATCTGATCGGGCATCAGTATTTTCTTTCCCTGTACAATTTCATTCAGCATTGTAATTCCAAGCATGCTCATGAATGCGCCCGGCACGCCATGACCGGTGCAATCCGCACAGATTATAACCTGCATCCTGCCAACCGAGCTTACCCAGTAAAAATCACCACTCACAATTGCAAGGGGCTTATAAAGAACGAAATGTTCGAGTTTCTCGCTGAACAGCTCAAGTGAAGGAATCAGGGCAGTCTGAATTCTCTTTGCATATAGAATACTGTCGGTTATATGTTTCTTCTGATATGCTATCTGATCACGTTGTGCGGCTGCAAGATCACGTTGCTTTTCGATTTCATCCTTCTGAGCTGAAATTGTCCTGTTCTTCTCTTCAAGCTTGAAGTTTGCTTCTTTCTTGATCCTGTAACCCCTGTATATGTAATATCCCAGAAAACTTACAAGTACGAGCGCGAATACGACAAAATACAGAATAAGCTTCTGCTTCTCAATTGCTTCAAGCTGAAACCTTATTTTGCTCTCCTGCTCTGAAATCTTTTTAAGCTGTTCATCGATCATAGCAAGCTGATTATTTATTTTAGCCTTCTGGCTTGCGAGTGTATCCTGCTGAATTTGTACTTCTTTCTGCTGCTCAGAGATTGTTCTCTTCTGAACAGTAATTTCTCCCTGCTGCCTGCTTATCTGAGTGAACTGCCTGTCGAGAACTCTCTGTTTTTCGGCAAGTGTTTTTTCCTTTTCAATAATCTGCCTGTCGAGACTGTCGAGCAGGGCTTTCTGGCGGAGAATCTCAGCTTTCTGTGTTGTTATCATCTCAAGCTGTTCCCTGATTGTGTCTCTTTGAAGTACTATTTGTTCGCTTGCTTTTCCAAACATGTTTTCCCAGTCTTCCTTTGTTTTTACAGCCTGGAACAAAAGGTTTGAGTTTACTGTCATTCCCGCAGATTTGATCATATCCTCATTGACACTGTAATTCAGGAATTTCCCATCGAGTCCCATGCAGTTAACCATCGATTCGTGGAATTCATAACCTTCTGTCATCAGAAGCGTCTGGTGTCCCTGAAGCTTCGATTTAACTTTATTCAGATTAAAACCGCTTGCTTTATTGACATACAGAAGCTGTGTATGCAGGATTTTATCTTCATCACGGAAAACAACGAGCTGAACAGGCTTATCCTGAATTTTTGTGCGGGTTTTTGCCAGGTTTCCCATTTCCCAGAAAAGATTGGACGTTTTGTCAAGGATACCGATCTTAAATACGGCAGAGTCACTGAATCCGGGTCCATAATCAATATACTTGGCTATATCGAATATGAAAACTGCCCTTGTACCATCATCTATCTGTCCCTGGGCCGACAAATTAAAAGACGATAACAATGTCAGCACCGACATGATGGCTCCGAAAATAACCAGCTTATATCTTACCATAACTTATACTCTTTGTCACGAAATTGCATAAAATTTATCAAGTATACAAAATTCATATTCCGGCAAACTCATAATTGTGTTAATAAAATGTTGAAAACTGAGGTTTTCATGGGCTTCATTGTATTCTTCTTATCGTAATTTTATATCTGAAATAATTAATCCTTTAGATGACTCTGAACATCAATCAATTACAGCTCGAAGGGAAAAACATAGTTATAGTCGATGACGATCTGCCGTCGATAAGGTATTATGAGACACTATTAAAGAACTCCGGCGCTACATTAAACATTTTTCATACAGGTAAAGAATTCGTAGAGTATCTTAGCGTCGCTAATCCATCTATTGATCTTGTCTTCATGGATTTTCTTATCCCTCTGATCAATGGACTCGACTGCATAAGAATATTCCGCCGTTACAACCGGGAAGTTCCTGTAATCATGATAACCGCATACAGCTCTGAGCAGACAAAGACAGATGCATATATCTCAGGATGTACTGAATATGTACTCAAACCAATATATCCTGAAAAAATTTGTTTTCTGATCCAGAAATATCTTAAAATTACTCAGATACCTCATCATCTGATGAACTGAGAAAGACTCCATGTTCTGTTAAAAAGCCCCTTTCTTATATTTTTTGAAAGGGGCTTTTAACATAGAAGAGAGCTATTTTATTCCTACTTGCCTGCAGATTGTATTTTGCCCATATATTCAGCATAATATGACTGCAATTTTTCAGTAATCCCGTCACCAAGCTCTTTTTCGCCATAAGTTACACAGGCGTCAGCAACTTTGGATGTATACTGTATTGCAGATTGAATTTCATATTCGGCTGAAGCAATTATATAAGGGTCTTGTTTCAGGTAATACTCAAGCTGCCCATAATAATGGGTCGTCAGCTCATTCACAATCGGAATGGCTTTATCCTTTGCGCCGGCCGCAAGGTATGCTTCTATAACATTCCCAACGAATGGATCGTAAGGTACGTTACTCAGAGGAAGCTCAGACATGCACCTGTCAAGCACCTCAATTGCTTTCTCTTTCTGATCTTTGTCTGAAAGTGCCTTTGCCAGCCTTGCATAATTCAACCTTGCCCTAACAACAGTGATCGTCCGTGAATGATTATAGTCAACAAACACTTTACTTTCATTCGCTCCCCGCCACTTAAATTTATTCATAATGTTATCATACAGAATATCAGAATCAATTCTTCCGTAATCTAACCAGCCTTTACCTTCAGACTTTATTGGTATAAGCCTGTATGCGAGTCCTTCAAGCTGAAAATATTCCTCAAGCCCGAATGAATCATCAGAAAAACCTGTAACAAAATAAATCGGCCGCTCCCAGTTGTTATGTGCCAGAATGTCAAGGACAATCAACTGGTTCTTGAGTATAAAATTGCCCTTCAGTTTAATGTCAATATAGGGGACGATCTTACTTGCATCTTCCACCCTGACAGTACCTGATGCAAGAACCTTCTGAGCATCAACTGGAATTCTGATTGTCCTTGATGGGATCATATCCACGAATTCGTTGGCTGAGATCTGGATCTTAGTTCCTTTGTTCTCACTATTCACCCAGTCAATTATTGTTGAAATATCAACAGGGTCTTTTGTCTTCTCAACAACATAAACCTGGTTGTTAACTTCACCGTTGTACTTGTTTGAAGGCAGTGTAACAGGCAGCGGTTTTGACTCGTAAGTACTCCTTTTCATCTGGTCAATATACCAGTCAGCCGATAGAAGCATCAGATTTGCTACCCTGACATCAGTCCTTACACCTTCAACTTCCTGTGCATACCATAACGGGAATGTATCATTATCTCCATTTGTGAATAAAATTGAATTAGGTGCGCATGAATTAAGGTAGTTTGAAGCAACATCCCTCGCAAGGTAGCGACCGGAACGATCATGATCATCATAATTCTGAAATCCCATTATAACCGGGACAATCAGGCAGACAGCGCCTGCCAGTGGTGCAGCAATTTTCTCATTCAGCGCTTTTGATATGGCTTCATAAAGCGATAAAACACCGAGCCCGATCCACACTGTGAAGAAATAGAATGAACCGGTATAAGCATAATCCCGTTCTCTTGGCTGATTAGGAGACTGATTAAGGTAAAGAACAATTGCCATCCCTGTCATGAAAAACAGAAGGAGAATGTTGAACCAGTTTTTCCTGTCCCTGTTAAGCTGATAAATGAGGCCTATTATACCAAGTAAAAACGGGAGGAAATAATACGTATTTCTCGACGGATCGTTTTTCATTTCCCCAGGCATATCGGCGCTTCCTGTCCTTGGTTTATCGAGGAAGTTAATTCCTGAGAGCCAGTTCCCATTAATCGCTCCGCCTGTTCCCTGTGTATCATTCTGCCGGCCTACAAAATTCCACATAAAATATCTGAAATACATGTACCCGAACTGGTATGATATCATAAAGCGCATATTCTCGATGAAAGTGGGTTTCCTCACCACTTTCTTTTCACCGTCGGGTGTTGTAATCTGAACAGGCGTTCCACGAACCTTTCCCCATATTTCATAAACAGTGCTATGATCTTCACCATCACTCCACATTCTGGGGAATAAGGTTATAAATCTGGGGTCGTATTCGCGTACTATATCGTGACTTGTCACAATATACTTACCGTTTTTAAGTGTTCTCTGGGCCTTTCCCTCTTTATATTCAAGTACAGGTGCATTATAATACGGCCCTTTGAACAAAGGCCTTGAACCGTATTGTTCCCTGTTAAGGAAATAAAGCAATGACACCGGATTTGAAGGATTGTTTTCGTTAAGGGGAGGATTAGCTCCTGCCCTGATGACTATAATCGCATTTGATGAATAACCTATCAGGATTACAGCTACACATGTTAGAAAAGTATTCAGAACCGGCCGGCTTTTTGAAGACACATACCATGTAACCGAACCTATTGCAATCAGAACTAGTATGTTTAAAATTGCCGACCCTGAAATTATCCAGATGCCTGTAAAAAAGAGAGCAACAATTGCATAAACAGCATTTCTGCCCGCATCATCGGAATTATAGGAATACTTAACAGCCAATATGAGTGTAGTTGCAAGCAATATCACATGAAAAATCATTCCACTGTCGGGAGGGAGTCCCAGAGTGTTTGCGAAGAAGATATCAAGCTTCATAGAAATAGTCACGACTCCGGGCATAATACCATACATCAGAAGAGACAACAACACAACAGAAGTTGCCAGTGAGATAAGTAATCCCCTCCACGAAAACCGGAACTTTCTGAAATAATACACAAGCACTATGGCAGGTAATGTAAGAAGATTTAAAAGATGGACCCCGATAGATAATCCCATAAGGAATGCGATAAGGACAAGCCACCTGTCGGCATAAGGTTCATCAGCTACATCTTCCCATTTCAGTATTGCCCAGAATACGACTGCAGTAAATAATGATGAGCTTGCATAAACTTCACCCTCAACAGCAGAAAACCAGAAGGAATCAGAAAATGTGAAAGCCAGTGAACCGATTACCCCGGCAGCCATTACAACTATCAGCCGGGGAATTGTATACTGTTCATCATCTCTGAGAATAATCTTCCTGGCAAGATGAGTTATTGTCCAGAAAAGAAACAAGACAGTAAAAGCGCTTGCAAGAGCCGACATTGAATTAACCATTGCCGCTACCCTTGTAACATTCCCCCCTGCAAAAAGTGAGAAGAACCTGGCCATCACCATGAAAACGGGGTTTCCCGGCGGATGACCTACTTCAAGCTTGTATCCTGAAGCAATAAATTCACCGCAATCCCAGAGACTTGCAGTGGGTTCAATAGTCATAAGGTAAATAACCGCGGCGAAAGCGAAAACAGTCCAGCCCGTTATGTTATTGATCAGCCTGTAATTTTTCATCCTGTATTATTTCAGATAGTTCCGGAAAAAAATAAGATTACGAAATTACGGTTTTTTTTCCAGGTTTTTGGTCAGAGAAGGTGACAGCCTTTTAGTACCTTTGCATTATAAGCCCTTCTGATGAGAATCAAGCCCGTGGAATATCTCCGATACATGATTTTGATAACGTGCATGTTTCCCATAGCAGAGATTTCAGGGCAATATTACAATACTGGCCAGGATCCTTCATCCATAAGCTGGAAACACATTAAAACCGGGAAATTTGACGTAATATATCCTTCCGGTTCTGACAGTCTGGGGATTAAATTCGCCGGAATCCTCGACGAATCATATTCATGTTTAACGCAATTATTGCCAAAAGGGAAACTTAGAATTCCTGTTGTAATTCATAATTATTCGACACGTTCAAATGGATATGTTGCATGGGCGCCGAGGCGAATGGAATTATATCCTGCTCCTGATCAGAATGCCATTCCGGGTAACCAGGATCGTCTTCTTGCTATACATGAAACCACCCATGTAATGGAGATGGAAGCCCTGAATACGGGGTTCTCAGGAATAATGTCCTTCTTCCTGGGTGAACAGTTTACGGGAGTTCTCTCGGCTATGCTTCCTTTTTGGTATCTCGAGGGAAATGCAGTCGTTTCTGAAACGTTGTTTTCCTCTTCAGGCAGAGGCAGAAATCCTTCATTCCTGCAGGAGCTTAAAGCTATTGCAGTAGAACATGGAAATTATAGTTATGATAAAATTCTGAACGGATCATTCAGAAACCATGTTCCTGATTATTACAGTTCCGGTTCACAGATGACAGCCTGGGCAATGGCTGAATATGATCCGTTTATATGGAACAAAGTCCTGAGCTTCACAGGTCAGCAACCCTTCACTCTGAATCCTGTGAACATAAGCCTTCGCAGAAACACAGGCTTAACGAAGAAAAAGCTCTATGAGGAGACATTTGATACCCTTCAGACTCTCTGGACTGAAGATGTTAAGTTAACAGGGGAAACCTATACTCCTGTCAATATCCGTGCAAAAGAAGAATACAAAAACTACTATTCACCTCACAAGATCGGAATTGACAGTATAATCGCTATAAAAACTTCTTTATCTGAAACACCTGAGATCGTACTGACATCCGGCGGGAAGGAAAAAATACTACTACACACGGGGAGCATTTACCCTTTGCAGTTGTCTTACGGTGCCGGAAAAGTTGCATGGGTTGAAAGCCGCCCTGATTTAAGATGGAATAACAGGGATTTCATGATAATCAGGGTACTTGATATAAAAACAGGAAAGACAATTAATATTTCAGGAAAATCAAGATACCTTTCCGCTGCGATCTCTCCAGACGGATCAATGATTGCCGCAATTCTTAACACTCCGGAGAATGTAAATAAGCTTGTAATTCTGGATGCAGTTGAAGGTACTGCCATAATTTCAGTACAATCACCGGGCAATGCCGCCATCCAGAGGCCACAATGGTCGGCTGACGGTAAAAATATTACTGTTATTTATTTAACAGAACAGGGCGAAGGAATATTGGCCTGGTCCTCCGATAACAAAAGCTGGAAGATACTGTTATCCGGCGACAGCAACGATATACAGTCATCTTTCCTGAGAAATGATTCTCTCTTTTTTGTCAGTTCAGGAACCGGTACCGATAATATCTTATTGAAAACTCCGTCTGAAGAGCTATTTCAGCTTACACACAGCCGGTATGGCGTGAAAGATGTTTCTTTTTCAAAGGGTGTGTTGTTGTTCAGCGATTATACTGTGAACGGAAATGATATCTGCACCCTGAATATGCCTGATAACCCGGATCAGATAGAAAGCAAGCCTGATTCACTTTCTTTTTTAACGGACAGGATTGATATCCAGGGAATAAGAGAAACTGCCCCTGTCAATGCAGCCTATCATCCGGAATCATACAGTAAGACAGCACATCTTTTCAGATTTCACAGCTGGATGCCGTTTTATGCTGACATCGATAAAATTAAGAGCGATCCCTTCTCTATCCGTCCCGGGGTGACATTGATGTCTCAAAATATCCTTAGCACTCTTGTATCGACGTTTTCTTATGAGTATTCCGTCGATAGAAGGCATCTTCTTCATTCGGGCATTACCTGGTATGGATGGTACCCGGTTATCAATGCCAGGCTTGATTACGGTTACAGTCCCTCTGTCATCGGCGCTTCAGGGGTTAATATTGCTCCGGGAATGAAATTTTCAGGAGATATATCGCTGCCTTTTTATTTTTCTTCAGGTTATTTTCTTCATTATCTCCGAATCACGGCATATACCGATTATTCAAATAATAGATATTCTGCCGGGGACGGGACTAATGATTACGGGCAGACAAGTATAACAGGCAGAATATATTTCTCTAATTATTCACGGTCTGCAATAAGGGACATTTATCCAAAATGGGCGCAATCAATTGATCTGAACAGGGTCTTCGCACCCTTTGACAGAGATATCTTCGGCTCATCGATATACATAAGAACAAATTTCTATTTCCCGGGAATATTCAAAAATAACGGGATCAGATTAAGGTTTGAGAATGAGAGACAGGATCAATCACGATATATCTTCGGAAACAGAATAAATTCACCAAGAGGATTCACAGCATATCCAAATGGATATAGCAATATAACTTCAGACCGGCTGACTTTCTTGTCTGCGGATTACGTTTTTCCGGTTGCTTATCCTGATTTTAATATCTCATCTCTAATCTACCTGAAGAGAATAAGGGCAGGGCTGTTTTATGACGAGGCCCGTGGAGAAAAAAACAGGTATTATGTGAGAAATAACCAGGGAGGTCTTGAATTAATCCTTTACGATGAGAGTCCTCTGACATTCAGCTCATACGGATTACAGCTTCTTGGAGATATCCATGTGCTGAGGATCCCATTTATGATCTCGGCGGGCGTTGAGGCTGCATGGCGCGTACAGGACAAATCACCCTCAATAAGCGCAATCTTCAATATGGATCTGTATGGATTTTCGATTGGCAGGTACTAGAAATGCCTGTTACTTAAAAGCAATACTCCTTGCAGTACTTTTTATAAGATCCCAGGCTTTTTCGACATGCTCTGCAGTAACATTTGTCTGGGCTGTCACCATTCTGAGAGTATATATTCCCCTGACTGATGTATGAGTCAGGTACAACTTTCCTGAATCGTTAAGAGTGTGATTGAGCTTTTCATTAATTTTATTAAGCTCCTCTCCTGCAAGGCCTGCCGGTTTGTATCTGAAACAAACAACACTTATAACAACAGGGGCAACAATTTCAAAGTCAGGCTCAGCAAGTATCAATCCTTTCAATCGCGAGGCGATTTCAATATGATATCTTACCTTCTCCTGAAGACCTTTTACCCCGTACGTCCGGATCACGCTCCACAACTTTAATGCACGAAACCGTCTGCCAAGAGGGACTCCCCAATCGCGGTAGTCATTTACTTTTCCCCTTGTCCGGGTTTTAAGATATTCCGGGAGTATTTCAAAAGTTCGTATCAGGCTGGCTGCATCTCTTGTGAAAAAAGCCGTGCAGTCAAAGTTCACGAACATCCATTTATGCGGGTTGAAGATGAAGCTGTCGATGTATTCTTTTCCGTCGAGCATCCAACTGAATTCAGGAAGAAGCAAAGCAGTTCCTGCCATTGCAGCGTCAACATGAAGCCAGATTCCATGCTCATGGCAGATCTCCCCAAGTTCTCTTATGGGATCGATTGCTGTTGTTCCTGTTGTTCCGAGAGTGGCAACAACGCAGCAGGGAGTATATCCCTTTGAAATATCCTCAGAAATGGCATTTTTAAGTCCCCTGGGGTCAAAAGAAAGGTCGGCACGTGAAAGTACCTTTACAAGGTTTTTTCTTCCGATTCCGGCAATTTTTACAGCCTTTTCAACTGATGAATGTGTCTGATCGGAACAATAAACTCTCAGATTTTGTCCATTCGTAACCGATCCTTCCTCATTAATCATGAATCCGGCTATTTTCTCACGTGCTGTAAGAATAGCTGCAAGGGTAGCTGTAGAGGCAGAATCCTGGATTACGCCTTCAAATTCTTCAGGCAGCCCTGTCATCTGCTTCAGCCAGTCCATCATTTTCTCTTCAAGCTCAGTGGCAGCAGGCGAGGTTTCCCAGATCATGCCCTGAACTCCAAGGGTTGATATTAGCATCTCGGCGAGAACGCTCGCAGGGCTGTTATTTGCCGGGAAATATGCGAAAAAATTCGGGCTTTGCCAGTGAGTTATGCCTGGCATAATGATACTGTCGAAATCCTTCATGAGATTTTCGAAAGACTCGGGCTCACCGGGAGGAAGATCCGGTATGCTGCTGAAGATCTGGCCGGGCTTTACCTGTGATTTGACGGGATAATTACCTGCATTTTCCATATAGCCTGCCATCCATTCGACAAGCTCATGGGCATGCTTACGGAATTCGTCGGGTTTCATCGCAATATTAATTTACCGAATCGGCGAGAAGAATGATGTTATTCGATTTAACTTCTATCACTCCTCCGGTAACTTCAAATATCTGCTGATTGCCTTCTTTATCGACAATAATTACAGGCCCGTTTTCGAGGGTCGAAATAATTGGCGCATGGTCGTTTAAAACCTGGAAGGATCCCTTTTTGCCAGGGACCCTTACAGATTTAATTTCCCCTTCATATACTTTTTTGTCCGGTGTAATAATGTCTATTTTCATCAGAACTATTATTTCGACTGGGCAAGTATCTTTTCACCTTTTTCAATTGCATCCTCTATTGTTCCCACCAGGAGGAATGCAGATTCGGGATACTGGTCAACCTTACCGTCCATTATCATATTGAAGCCTTTGATAGTATCTTCAATTGAAACGAGAGCTCCCTTTATACCAGTGAAAGATTCAGCGACATGGAAAGGCTGTGAGAGGAACCTCTGGACTCTTCTTGCACGGTGTACGACAAGCTTATCTTCTTCAGAAAGCTCGTCCATCCCGAGGATTGCAATAATATCCTGCAGCTCGTTATATCTCTGAAGCAGTTCTTTCACTCTCTGTGCGCAATTATAATGAGCTTCGCCTACTATATCGGCGGTAAGTATCCTTGAAGTCGAATCGAGCGGATCGACAGCCGGATATATACCAAGCTCAGATATCTTCCTGCTGAGAACAGTTGTTGCATCAAGATGTGCGAAAGTTGTTGCCGGTGCAGGGTCGGTAAGGTCGTCTGCAGGTACATAAACAGCCTGAACAGAGGTTATTGATCCGTTCTTTGTTGATGTGATCCTTTCCTGCATTATACCCATCTCAGTTGCAAGTGTCGGCTGATAACCAACGGCTGACGGCATCCTGCCAAGAAGTGCCGATACTTCTGATCCGGCCTGTGTGAAACGGAATATATTATCCATGAAGAACAGGATATCCCTTCCACCGCTCTTGCCATCGCCATCCCTGAAATGTTCGGCTACTGAAAGTCCTGAAAGAGCAACCCTTGCTCTTGCTCCCGGCGGTTCGTTCATCTGTCCGAAAACGAGGGCAAGCTTCGATTCCTTAAGCGCTTCTTTATCAACTGATGACAGATCCCATCCGCCCTTTTTCATACTTTCAAGGAATTCCTTTCCGTATGAAATAACACCTGCTTCGATCATATCGCGCAAAAGATCATTTCCTTCCCTTGTTCTCTCACCTACGCCGGCAAAAACAGAGAGACCGGAATATGCTTTTGCAATATTGTTTATAAGCTCAAGGATAACGACTGTTTTACCAACACCGGCGCCACCAAACAGACCGATTTTTCCACCTCTTGAATAAGGCTCGATAAGGTCGATAACCTTTATTCCAGTGTAAAGAACTTCCTTTTCAGTAGAAAGTTCCTCATATTGGGGTGGTTTGCGGTGAATTGTGTAACCGCCTTTCTTGTCAAGCGGGCCAATTCCATCTATTGCTTCACCAGTTACATTCATCAGGCGGCCTTTGATCTGTTCACCGATAGGCATTGTTATCGGAAGGCCTGTCGCCACCACGTCCATCCCCCTGCGGAGACCATCTGTTGAATCCATGGCAATAGTTCTGACGGTCCTCTCGCCAATGTGCTGCTGACATTCTACTACCAGCACGGAACCATCGTCTCTTTTTATCTCAAGAGCATCAAAGATATCAGGCATTTCAAAACCCTGCTTTTCAAAGGTAACATCAACTACAGGTCCGATGATCTGGCTGATTTTCCCGGTGTTTTGTGACATTTTTTTACGTTTTTGAGTCTATTATGTTTTTTATTTTCCTTACTCTAAGTACTCTGGCACTTTTTAGTTTTAAACTCTAGGCATTCTAGGCACTCTAGTCACTCTAGTCACTTTTTGTTCTTTTTCTTAACTCTAGGCACTCTAGGCACTCTAGGCACTCTAGTCACTTATTTTACTTTTCTCTTCCAATCATGTTATTTGCAAGCCGTGTAAGCTCCTGCTTTCTCTCTGGTGGCACATCTGTCTTTTCAAGGTATCCGAAAGCTTTTCCGACATAATCTTTCACTTTCAACTCAGCCGCTTCTTTTACATTGATCTCCTCGTATATCTTCATCACTTCCCGGACTTTCGATCTTGGATCTGCATTCGGCATTGTAAACAGCTCATGTAGTCGTTTCTGTTGCTTCCATGAGCCTTTCTCAAGTGCGCATACAAATAAAAATGTCTTTTTATTCGCAACTATATCACCCCCTAGCACCTTTCCGAAAACATTTACATCTCCGTAAATGTCGAGAAGATCGTCCTGAAACTGAAAAGCGAGCCCGAGGTTCAACCCGAACCTGTAAAGATATTCACAGTCCTTTTCTGCCGCGCCTCCGATAACACCACCAATTCTTGCTGCGGCTGCGATAAGAACTGCAGTTTTCAGACCAATCATGCGGATATAATCAGGCTCTGTAATTGCTGCAGCCTTCTCAAAATCCATATCGAGCTGCTGGCCTGCACAAACCTCAATTGCAGCTTTGTTGTAAATCCTGAAAACTTCAGCCATGCACCTCGATGGCGCCTGGAGGAAACAATCGTTTGCAATGAAGGCCATCACATCTCCCGAAAGAACCGCCTGGTTAAGGCTCCATTTCGTATGTACAGTCGGAAGACTTCTTCTCAGAGGTGCATTATCCATGATATCATCATGAACGAGAGTAAAATTATGAAACACCTCCACCCCTGCAGCAGGCATTACTGCCTCATCGATCTTGTCGCGGAAAAGGTTACATGACATCAGAGTTATTACTGGTCTGAGTCTTTTTCCACCAATTGAAAGAACGTATTTTACCGGATCTGTTAATTTCTCAGCTTCCTTTGTATATTGAAGGCCGGCAATTGCCTTTTCAATAATTTCTTTAAGCTGTTCCCTGTTATACATTATCCGTTAGTCAGGAATCTTATATTAGTTAACCTCTAAGCGCTTCTGCACCGCTAACCACTTCAAGTATCTGGTTAGTGATTGAAGCCTGCCTTGCCTTATTATACTGAAGTGTAAGATCGCGAATGATATCGGTTGCATTGTCTGTTGCTTTATGCATTGACGTCATCCTTGCACCGTGTTCTGCAACAAATGAATCAAGAACAGCTTTATAGAACTGTGTCCTTAAAGATTTTGGGATAAGTTCCTTTACAATCTCCTCCTTACCTGGTTCGTAGATGTAATCGACAGCTGCTTTTTTAGAATCAGTGCCAGAGATAGTCTGTATTGGAAGAAATTGTTCCACTGTCAGGTTCTGGACGGCTGCGTTCTTAAACTGGTTGTAGATTATATCAATACGGTCAAACTCTTTTGCGACAAAGCTGTCCATCAACTCTGATGCAACTTTCCCAACGTTTTCAAATGTGACATTATTCAGGAGCTCATTTCTTTCTGGAAGCAAATTGATCTTCTGTTTTCTGAAGAAATCATATCCTTTCTTCCCGATTGTGAGAAGCCAGACATTGCCTTTCCTGTATTGTTCTGAATACACCCCCTCGACAACGCGTCTTGTCTCTTTAATTACGTTGCTGTTGAAAGCGCCACAAAGACCTCTGTTAGAAGTAATTACAACAAGAAGGACTTTTTCGGGTTGGGACTGTCTTGCATATACATTTTCAACCTCAGTATCAGCCAGGCTCTGTGAAAGGCCGACAAGTATCTCGTGCAGCTTGTTGGCGTAGGGCCTGAGCCGCACGATCTTGTCCTGTGCTTTTCTCAATTTAGCCGCCGACACCATTTTCATTGCCGAAGTTATCTGGCGCGTCGACTTTACAGAGGCTATTCTTATTCGTATTGCTTTTAAATTAGCCATCTTCTTTTTTTCTGAGCTTCTACTGGCGGAACTTTATAGTTACATCAGCAGCTACTTTTTCAAGAGTCTTTGTTATATCATTATTGATTATTCCATCGCGAAGCTGATCGAGTACATCCCGGTGCTTCAGATCAAGGATTTCAATAAACTCTTTTTCGAAGTATTTGACCTTGTTGACCGGAATTTCCTTCAGAAGTCCCATTGTTCCGCAATAGATTATCGCAACCTGTTTTTCGACTGGTATCGGGTTGAACTGAGGCTGTTTCAGTATCTCGACGTTCTTAGCTCCCTTGTTCAATGTAGCAAGAGTTGCTGCATCAAGATCTGAACCGAATTTTGAGAATGCTTCAAGTTCACGGTACTGGGCCTGGTCGACCTTCAGCGTACCCGCAATCTTCTTCATCGATTTGATCTGGGCATTTCCTCCAACCCTTGAAACTGATATACCAACGTTGATTGCAGGTCTTACTCCCGAGTTAAAGAGAGCAGACTCGAGGAAGATCTGTCCGTCAGTAATTGAGATCACATTTGTCGGGATATATGCTGAAACGTCACCGGCCTGTGTTTCAATTATCGGGAGAGCCGTAAGGGAACCGCCACCTTTCACCATGTGCTTTATTGATTCAGGAAGATCGTTCATCTTGCGTGCCACCTCATCAGAATCGATGATTTTGGCTGCTCTTTCAAGCAGTCTTGAGTGAAGATAGAAAACATCACCCGGATAAGCTTCACGTCCTGGCGGTCTGCGGAGAAGGAGCGAAACTTCCCTGTAAGATACGGCCTGCTTCGACAGGTCGTCATAAATTATAAGTGCATCGCGGCCCGTATCGCGGAAAAACTCACCTATAGCAGCTCCTGCAAAAGGTGCGTAGAACTGGGCTGCTGCAGGGTCGGATGCTGTTGCGAGCACGATAACAGTGTATGCCATTGCACCATGTTCTTCAAGGGTAGCTGCAATATTCGCGACAGTTGAACCTTTCTGTCCCACTGCCACATAAATGCAGTAAACCGGTTTTCCTTTCTCGAAGTTGCTGCGCTGATTGATTATTGTGTCAATCGCAATAGCTGTTTTACCTGTCTGCCTGTCGCCAATTATAAGTTCCCTCTGCCCGCGGCCTATCGGAATCATTGCGTCGATAGCCTTAATACCTGTCTGAAGGGGCTGACGAACGGGCTGTCTGAAGATAACTCCCGGAGCTTTCCTTTCAAAAGGCATGTTGAACAACTCGCCAGTGATCGGCCCTTTACCGTCGAGAGGCTGCCCTGTGGGCGAAATTACCCTGCCAAGCAGACCTTCACCAACACTAAGGGAGGCGATTCGTCCTGTCCTTTTTACAACATCCCCCTCGTTGATTTCCTCGGTGGGACCAAGCAAAACTGCTCCAATGTTATCTTCCTCGAGGTTCAGGACAATACCTTCCATGCCGTTCTCGAACTCGATAAGCTCGTTCGATTCGGCATTGGAAAGTCCGTAAATACGGGCTATACCATCACCTACAGTAAGCACAGTTCCAACCTCCTCAAGCTCAGCCCCGGTCTGGATACCTTCAAGCTGCTGTTTGAGAATTTTTGAAACTTCTCCTGGTTTAATGTTTGCCATTTTATTAATCTGATAAGTCTTGTATTGATTTAATACTACCTGGATCTGATGCTTCCAAGCAGCTCTTTTTTAACTTTCCTGAGCTTATTCCTGATGCTTGCATCGATATATTTATCGTCAACTCTCAGAATAAAGCCACCTATTATTTCAGGGTCAATCACCTCCTTCAAATCAACTTTAGTTGAAAATGAACCTGCCACGAGCTCTGATACCTGCTTTTTGACTTTAGCATCGACAGGAACAGCTGTTGTAAGTATTGCTTCAGTGATTCCCTTGTATGTCTGTGTCTCATGTATATATGAGCGTGCTATTGCCGGAAGGAAGCTTTCCCTCCCGTTTTTCACAAGCATGTAGATCAGTGACAAAGTAATTTCCTGAACATTTCCCTTCAGAGTATTCGAAAGAACGGCTGATTTCTTTGAAGGTGGAATAACAGGATTTTCAAGAAATTCCCGTGTTTCAGGAGCTTTACACAGTTCAGTAATTAATGCCATGTCGGTCATCACCTTATCGATAGCATTCTTTTCCAGTGCTGACTGAAAGAGCGCTTTGGAATACCTGACTGAAATTCTACTGTCGTTCATTCCGTTATTCAGTTCTTTTTAAGGTCAGTGTCTTTAAGATAGGAATCGATAAGCTTTGCCTGCTCGCCTGTCTGCTTAAGCTGTTCGCCGAGCAGCTTTGAGGCGATTTCAACCGAAAGACTTGCAACCTGCTCATGAATTTCTGCAAGCGCCTTGCGTTTTTCGCTTTCGATGCCAGTCCTTGCTTTTTCAATGAGTTTTTCAGCTTCCTCTGTTGCTTTTCCTTTTGCTTCTGATATAAGCTTGTCGCGAACATCTCTTGCTTCCCTGAGAATTTCTTCGCGTTCTTCCCTGGCTTTCCTGAGAATAGCTTCATTATCGCTCTGAAGCTTTTTCATTTCTTCTCGTGCCCTCTCTGCTGATTCGAGTGAGCCCTTTATCATTTCCTCTCGTGCTTTTATAGCTGAAAGTATAGGCTTCCAGGCGAATTTTGCAAGAAGAAAGAAGAAGATCAGGAATATAAGGATTGACCAGAAGATCGTCCCTATTGCAGGTGTTGTAAGACTGTTTGCCAGTAGTACCATATTGAATTTACTTTCTGTTTTCAAAGTTTAAATGAAGCGGCAACCAACCGTTGCCGGCTTCATTATCGTTTCAGTTGCTTAAAGAAGAGCAACAACGACAGCGAACAGAGCAACTCCTTCTACAAGAGCTGCTGCGATTATCATTGCAAGCTGGATCTTTGAATAAGCTTCCGGCTGACGTGCAATTGCGTCCATTGCCGAGCCGCCGATACGGCCGATACCAAGACCTGCGCCGATAACTGCGAGTCCTGCTCCTACTGCTGCCAGTGAAATGGGTTCCATAACTGTTGGTTCCATAATTTAGTTAATAATATATTAGTGATGCTCTTCAGCTACGGCAAGGCTTATGAACAAAGCCGAGAGAAGAGTGAAAATGTATGCCTGCAAAAATGCAACCAGAAGCTCCATGCAATCCATAAAGACAACGAATATTATGGAGACGGGTGCAATTCCTATTGAGTCAAATATGAATATCAGACAAATTAAACTCAGAACTATGATGTGCCCTGCTGTTATGTTTGCAAAAAGTCGGATCATAAGAGCAAAAGGCTTCGAAAACAAACCTATAATTTCAACAGGTATCATTATCGGGAGAAGCCAGAAAGGAACACCAGGTGTGGCAAATACGTGCCGCCAGTGGTTTTTATTGGCGCTGAACTGGGTAATGAGAAATGTGCATGTTGCCAGCACAAAAGTAACTGCAATATTACCTGTAACATTACCGCCAAAAGGAGGCGGGAATGGTATCAGTCCCATCACATTATTAATTATGATGAAAGTGAAAACAGTAAGCAGATAGGGAACGAATTTATCAGCTTTATGCCCAAGGTTCGGAACTGCAATATCATCCCTTATAAACAATACAACAGGCTCGAGAAAACCCTGGATTCCTTTTGGATGGCTGATGCCGGTTTTCTTATATGACCTTGCAAGTGAAATGAAAAGGATCAAACCAATCAAAGCCGCACATATCATAGCGGCAACTGTTTTTGTTATTGAAAAATCCATCGGGATGTTTTCTTCATCGACATTGCCTGCAGCATCTACTTTGACAATCGTTCCTTTAAGGTCACCTTCTTCTTCAAGCCTGTATCCCTCATAAACATGCCCGTGAGCAAGCTTTCTTGAAGAGAATACATGAATTCCTGACTCTTTATCAAACAGGATAACCGGAAGATAAAGAGCAACGCTCTTCTCTCCTTCCCCAAAAAGATGCCATTCGTGTGAATCTGCTATATGATCCAGTATGAATGAACTGGCTTCGAATTTTTCCCGGCCTTCTCCTTTTTCTTCCTCCTGATTCTCTGCATTGGCCATTGTGCCTGAGAGAAGCAGCAGGAAAACAAAACAAATCAAATTACGAGTTTTCAATTCAGTTTAGGTTTATAAAGGCTTGTTTTTCAATGCTTTCATTATACAAATAAGTGAAAACAAAGTGAGAGTCAAATATAGGACAAAAAATATTAATACAGATGTTGTTGAATTTTTTTTAGCGACAACGAACCAGATCAGAGCCAAAATCAGCTCGAGCAAAAACTTAAGTCCCATAGAAACAAGCGTATACAAAACCTTACCCTGCGGGTCCTTTTTCTGTCCTTTAAGAAATATTAACATTGCGATGAGTGAGATCACTGAAAATCCACCCTGCAAAAGAAGCACTGAGTCGTACCTGAAATTGATTTCAGCTATTATAAAAATGATATAGCCTGCAGGTGCAAGAATTATGTTGAGAAGCAGGAGAAAAAAAAGATATTTACGCGGAACTCTCAAAAATCTTTCTTTATGAAATCCTTTAAAACCGTATAAATAGCTGCGAAGACGCCTAAAAGAGACAGTATTATTGTAAATACCGGTGTTTTGTTATCCGATAGTTTATCGAGCTTATTGCCTCCCCATGCTGTAATAAAGATAATGGCAAACATCTGGAATGCCATACCGGAATACCGGGCAAAATCGTTCAGGTTTTTACCTTGTAACCTTTTCCGGTCCTTTTTCTTTTGGGATTCCTGCTGTGTCGCCATTGTTATCGCCATCGGTCATTTTGCAGTTCCCGGTAAATTTTGCTCCCGGCTCAATTGAAAGCTTTGATGTTGAGATATCACCGATTATCCTGCTCGAAGCTTTAAGGTTCAATAACTGGTTCACTGTTATTCTTCCCTCTATAATTCCTGATATTTCAGAATTTTTACAGATCACTTCTCCTTTTATTTTCCCTGTCGGCCCTATCACGACCTTTCCTTTAACATTTAATGTCCCGGTAACAACTCCGTCTATTCTGATATCACCATTAGAAATAATATCTCCCGTTATTTCCGTCCCGTTGCTTATGAGATTAATCGTGTTACTGTTATCGGGCTCATTGTACTTTGCCATATCAAATTAGTTTTTTGGGTTCCCTTTATTATTAACCTCACAAATATAAAAAGTATTACAAATAATAAGTAAATAAGGGGAAAAAACTAAAAATTTCCTTAGCATTTGCCCGGAGAGTTAAAAAACTCTCCATCTTAAGAATGAAAACCAGTTTTTTACAGGAGTTATTTTACCCCTCCGGGGGAAATCAAAAGGGGGCCACATTAAAGGAAGAAATCCCTCTACGCAGGGTCGTAAGCCCACTTCAGATATATGGAACCCCATGTGAATCCGCCTCCGAATGCAGCAAGAATAAGGACGTCTCCTTTTTTAAGCTTATTTTCATACTCCCAGATACAGAGCGGTATTGTGGCAGTAGTTGTATTTCCGTAATTCTGAATGTTGATCATAACCTTTTCCGGGGATAGTCCCATCCTTCTTCCCGTAGCATCAATAATACGCAGATTTGCCTGATGAGGAACGAGCCATGCGATATCTTCCGATTTAAGATTATTCCGCTCCATTATCTCAGCTGCAATATCAGCCATATTCGAAACGGCAAATTTGAATACACTCTGACCCTCCTGGTAGATAAAATGTTCTTTTGCATTCACAGTCTCATGAGAAGCCGGTTTAACTGAGCCTCCTGCTTTCATGTGAAGATATTTTCTTCCTGATCCGTCTGTTTTGAAAACATGATCAATGATTCCGACATCCTCAGTAACAGGTTCAAGCAAAACAGCTCCTGCAGCATCACCAAAAAGCGGACACGTTGTGCGGTCAGTATAATCAGTTATTGAAGACATTTTATCCGCGCCGACAACAACAACCTTTTTATAGCGGCCTCCTTCAACAAAGCTCGCTCCGGTCTGTAGTGCAAAAAGGAAACCCGAGCAGGCAGCATTCAAATCAAAGCTGAATGCGTTTTTTATACCGCATTTATCTGAGATTATATTCGCTGTTGCCGGGAAGGCCATATCAGGTGTAACTGATGCGCAGATCAGCAGATCGACATCTCCGGGGTTTGTTTTTGTTTTTTCGAGCAGACCTTTCACAGCCTGTTCACCGAGGTCTGAGCTTCCGAGTCCTTCGCCTTTCAGTATCCTTCTTTCCTTAATTCCGACACGCTGCATTATCCATTCGTCGGATGTATCAACCATCTTTGAAAGTTCCTGGTTTGTCAGCCTGTATTCCGGTACCCATGCATGAATTCCGGTAATTGCTGCACGAATTTTTTCCATAAGTTAAATTGCCTCCTTAATTTTCTGGGCCAGATTTGCATGAACAACTCCCCGCGTTTGCAGTACCATGTTCCTTATTGCATGTCTTTTCGAAATACCATGACCTATAACGACATTTGCATTAATGCCGACAACGGGCGTTCCACCGAAATTTTCCCAGTCGAGACTATCGAAAAATGAATCTTTTAGATTTTTAATTTTATAGATATGATGAAAAGCTTCTCCAAGCTTAAGTACAATATTCCCGACAAAGCCATCACATACAACAACATCGGGCATTCTTTCCCCGAAAAATGCATTACCTTCGACGTTGCCTACAAAATTGATTCCTGAATATGCCTTCATCAGTTCGTAAGCAGCTTTTATGCTTGGTGTTCCCTTTGAGTCCTCCTCCCCAATATTGAGAAGGCCGACAGTAGGATTGTCTGTTTCAAGTACATATTTAGCATAAATACTGCCGAGCACTCCGTATTGAAGAAGGATATCAGGCTTTGTGTCGGGGTTGAGTCCAACATCGAGTAAAACCGAGGAAGTGTTATCGAGTCGTGGGAGCACTACAGCAAGGGCGGGCCTCAGAACACCCGGGATAACATTCACAGTATAACTTGCGCCAACAAGCATGGCGCCCGTGTTACCTGCGCTGCAAAAACCGTCAATGAGTCCGCTCTTGAGCATCCCGTAGCCAACTGCAATACTTGAATTCTTCTTCTGCGAGAAAGCTTTTGCAGGATGATCGCCCATGTTTATTACCTGTGTTGTCGGTACGATCTCAAACTTTCCTGAGTCGGTTTTCATCTCAGCAAGCTTAGAGTATATCGCACCCTCATCGCCTATAAGAATAAGACTATCATCTTCCGTCAGATGGTTGAGAGAGTCAACGGCACCTTCAATTATTGCTTCAGGCGCAAAATCACCCCCCATTACATCAAGGCCGATCCTCATATTTCTTTGATTTATTAATATGGTCAGGCAGTAGCCTTCTTCTCAACAGCCGGTTTCCCTCTGTAATATCCGCATTCGGGACATACCCTGTGATATTGTACAGCAGATCCGCAATTTGAGCATGCTGCTGTTGCCGGTGCAGTTGCCTTGTAATGTGTTCTGCGTTTATCTCTCCTTGTTTTGGAGTGTTTGTGTTTGGGGTGTGCCATTTTTCTTTTATTTTAATTATTGTTCAATAGTTTCTTTAAATCATTCCAGCGTGGATCATCGCCCGGTTCATCTCCTGTTTTAAGATCTTCAAGTTTCCTGAGCATCAGAGGATCGCATGTACTGTTGCCTTCGCTGTCATCAGGATGTATCCTTCTGATTGGCAGGGCAAGAAGAATGTCTTCATAAAGATGCTGTTCAAGATCAAGCTCGTTTTCACCGTGCGGCAAATATATAATGTCCGGATCAATTTCTTCACCTGTATCACCAAATTTAACAAGCAGCCTGCTTTCTGACTTAACAGGCCATCGGAATATTCCCAGGCATCTTGTACAACTGATCTTCACAAAACCTTCAATCCTGATAAGCAGATCGATATGCGTCGAACGTTTTTCGACACTCAGATTTGCAACCAGGTCGCCCTCAGTTATTTCTGACTCCTCAAAATTTTCAAAAAACCTGTTACCGATCTCAAAATCAAAATTATGATTCCCGTCCTTCAGCCCGCCGATCGGTAAAATATATAATCGGGACATATTTCTGAATTTTGGACTGCAAAAATATGAATCCTTCGTCAATTAAAAAAATTATCAACCAAAAACTAACAATTAATGCATTATTAACCACATTTACCGTATTTAATCCGCATTTCACCGATTTGGTTGAATAAAATCACTGGTCATATTTTAATTTTGACAACAATTAATCAAATTTACAAAAAATGGGACACAAGGATCATTATCATTTCAGAAGGACCGAACATCACCCGAGGATTGGTATCGGGATCTTCTTTATAGCTCTGGGGATTGCTCTGCTTATTGCTACGAATGATCTTTTTAATCTTGGAAATGTCAGTGATTACTTCAACTGGAAGACTGCAATGATTTTTATAGGCTTTCTTCTTATACTTAATCTTCAATTTGTCGGAGGGTTCTTTCTTATAGCCGGAGGGATCTGGTTCCTGCAGGACGAACTTTTTCCTTATGCCCATGATACTTTTGAAAACTTCTTCTGGCCGTGCGTAATCGGCGTAATTGGCATTTCAATGATACTCTCAGCTATTTTTAAAAGGAAATCAATAAAGTAAGAATCAGATAAATTAAAAGTCATGGAAACAAATCACACCTTCGGTAATGAAAAACCCGAGCGAACCGGGAGGTCTATAGATAACCGGATTCTCATAGGGATCATTATGGTACTTGTCGGTTTATTCCTTGTTATGAGAAACACGGGAATATTTCCTAATTTCATAGAACATATAATATTCAGCTGGCAGATGCTGCTGATCGCCATAGGACTTATAATAACTCTCGGATCATCAGGCAACAGGACCGGAGGCGTTATAATGATGTCTGTAGGCGGCTTTTTCATGATCCCGATGATCTTCAGGGAAACATTCGATATTAATATGTTCTGGCCGTCAATTTTCATTATTATAGGTGTAATTTTCATTTTTTCAAAACGGCGAGGCTGGAATTCTGTTTCAACATCACCACAGGTCGGCGATGACTACATTGATATTGTGAATGTTTTCAGCGGAGGAGAAAGACAGATTGTCTCCGAGAATTTCAAAGGCGGAAAGATAACTGCAGTATTCGGGGGAAGTGAAATTGACCTGACGAAAGCAAAAATGTCGGCCGGGGTGTGTGAAATCGAACTTGCCTGTGTATTTGGAGGAGCTACATTAATAGTACCCGACGACTGGAATGTAAAAATTGAGGTAACCCCGATTCTAGGCGGCTTCGGAGATTCAAGAAAACTTCACCCCGGCAGAACACTGGATATGTCGCGCCAGCTTATAATCAAAGGAGCAATCGTTTTTGGCGGAGGTGAAATCAAAAGCTATTAATAAATACTAAATGAAACATCCTGTACTCGGTAATCGTACATGGTTCATAGTATGGTGGCTGGTCTGGCTCATTCTTGCAGCAGGCCAGTCATTTCTTTTCAACGTGGTTTATGGCAATTTTATCTGGATGAGCATTGCTGACAGTGTAATTTCCCTTTTAATTTTTTCGGGGATGGCGCTGTCCTTATGGTATCCGTTCAATTACTTCAATACAGGAGAGAAGAGCCCGTTCCATCTCCTCTCAAATCTCCTCTTTACAGGGTTAATTACAATTGCATTCTGGATCCTTCTTACAAATCTTATTCTCTCTGCTGTTTATTCTGATAATAATTATTATGTAAATTATTCTGTTGCAACATTCCCTTACAGGATAGCTTCAGGAGTATTCCTTTACATACTTGTAATACTTACATACTATCTTAATATCAGCCTTGTAAATTTGTCTGAGAAAAATGCAAGGGAGGCACGTCTCGAAAGCATTGTTAAAGAAACGGAGCTAAAGATGCTCCGGTCACAGATAAATCCTCACTTCCTTTTCAACAGCCTCAACTCAATAAGCTATCTTACAATATCCAATCCCGAGAAAGCGCGTGATATGGTAGTTAAACTCTCCGAATTCATGCGGTATGCTCTCTCAAGAAAAGATGAACAACCTGTCTCAATGCGAAGTGAACTTGAAAATCTGAGATTGTACCTCGAAATTGAGAAGGTCAGGTTTGGCGATAAACTCATCACAGAAGAGATTATCCAGGATGAATGTCTTGATTTCATGATCCCGGTTATGCTTCTTCAACCAATTTACGAGAATGCAGTAAAACATGGAGTTTATGAAAGCACCGAGACTGTAAAGATCACAACTACTGCAAGAATTTCAGCCGGATATATTGAAATAGTCATTTCAAATAATTATTCTGAAACACCTTCAAGCAAAAAAGGAACCGGAACAGGACTCTCAAATGTAAGGCGGAGAATGGAACTGTTCTATGGGAACAGGGCTGACCTCAAGACAAAGGCAGAAAGCGGGATATTTTCAGTAATGCTCTACATGCCCGCAGATTAAACTGCGATCTTAATCCCGATTCCACTTTTCATTTTTTCAATTATCTTTACTTCATATTTCATTGCTACCGATGGATCCGGTCAGAATTACAATTATTGACGATGAAGCCCCGGCCAGGGAAATTATTAAACATTATCTTTCTGAAGTTGAAGGGGTAGAGATAGTTGCAGAGTGCTCCGATGGTTTTAGCGGCCTGAAGACAATTGCATCACTGAAGCCCGATCTTGTTTTTCTCGATATTCAGATGCCAAGGCTTACAGGTATTGAACTAGTCGAGGTAATGACAGAAAAACCCGAGATAATTTTCACAACAGCCTATGACCAGTACGCCATCAGGGCGTTCGAGCTTAATGCTGTTGATTACCTGATGAAACCTTATCAGAAAAGGAGATTTCTCGAAGCGGTTAAGAAGGCTATAGATAAAATACATTCCGGAAAAGGAAATATGGAACCGGGAAATCAGCTCCTGGCAAAAAAGCCTGAAGAAGCAGGGCCTCTTAACAGGTTTGTTGTGCGAAAAGGAAACGCAATCAACCTTATACCTGTGAATCAGATTAAGTATATTGAAGCACAGGATGATTATGTAATGATACATCACGCGGAGGGGAAAGCGCTGAAACAGCAGACGATGAAATTCTGTGAAGATAACCTGCCTTCAAAGGATTTTGTAAGGATACACAGGTCATATATTGTGAATGTTTCAGAAATCAAGCGTATAGAACCCTATGGGAAGGATAACCATGTCGCTATTCTCAACACGGGTGAGAAGATCCCTGTAAGCAGGTCAGGATACCAGCAGCTGAAAGACGAGCTTGGAATTTGACGATCCGTCAGCGTTTCAATCTGTTTTCACTTTTCCAATTACCCAGCCATGAATTGAATGGTTTGTACCTTTTGAATCTTATTACAGGCACAGGATCATAACCATGAGTGCCCCATGGATTACAACGTAAAATCCTTCCTATTCCCATTCTCAACCCTGTAAGCGGACCATGGATCCTGAGGGCATCAAGCATGTACTGTGAACATGTGGGAACATGCCTGCATGCTCTTCCAAGGAAAGGAGACAATGTCAGCCTGTAAAGATGCACAGGTAATGATAAAATGAAAACAAGCACACGGCTGAGCTGTTTTATCATAAATCAAAGATAATGAATGATCGGTTAAAACTGTTTTTTATTAAAAATCCATACTGTAAATTTGCATTCATGACAAATTGGCTCATTTTAAAACAAAAATGAGTGATTGGCAGCAAATTTGATAGTAATAAAACATGATCAAACAGAAAGGAAAATTATTATGAGTATGTGGATTCTCTTTATAGGTTTTATGCTTCTCAGTCTGATTGTAAGCCAGACTCTGAAATACAAATTCAAAAAGTATTCAAAAATCCCTCTCGATAATGGGATGTCGGGAAAGGATGTTGCTGAAAGAATGCTAAGCGCTAACGGCATTTACGATGTTAAGGTTCAGAGCGTACAGGGACAGCTGACTGACCATTACAATCCAGCCGATAAAACTATTAATCTCAGTCCGGATGTATATAATGGCCGCAGCATTTCAGCAGCAGCCGTTGCAGCACATGAAACAGGTCATGCGGTTCAGCATGCCTCTGCATACGCATGGCTGGGCTTCAGATCTAAAATGGTTCCGGTTGTAAGCTTTGCCTCCAGATGGGTTACATGGATTATACTTGCAGGTATTTTACTGATTGAAACATTTCCGGCAATCCTTCTGGCTGGAATAATTCTGTTCGGTATGACCACGTTGTTCAGCTTCATTACACTGCCGGTTGAAATAAATGCAAGCAGGAGAGCTCTTGCATGGCTGTCAACCACAGGAATCACCTCCTACCAGAATCATGGAATGGCAAAGGACGCTCTAAAGTGGGCTGCTTACACTTACGTTGTTGCAGCTCTTGGTTCACTCGCAACCCTGCTTTACTATATTATGATCTTTATGGGTTCAAGGGATTAACAAAGAAAAGGTTTATATAATCCAAAACGCCTGTCTCGAATCTGTAGCAGGCGTTTTTTAATTTATGCAGATAATAATTCAACTATCGTCCGGCTACCTGTAACCAGGTAGTCTTTTTATGAATTATCCTGATCGCTAGCCAGATCACTCCTGCTCCTAGAGCAAGATACATCCACATTCCTGTAACGTAAATCCGGCCAGACAGAAAATAATTACGGCAGATATCAAGGATTAGAAATATTATAAAAATGTTGACAAAGCTGTTGTACTCCCTTTTCAGAACATTTTTAACTGAAAATGTAAGCCTGGCCGGGATATAGTTGAATCTGTAAGGAAAAAAGGCTTTGACCTTCTCCGACCACTTATCGTATGCATCGCCGAATTTTCTTCTTAGGAACTGTTCCTCCGCAAACATGATTCTCTCATAGTAAATCCAGTACACAAGACAGAAAATTATTGTGAACCATATTGATTTCAGAAAAAGAACCGGTCCCAGCCACATTAAGAAATTACCCACATAAAGCGGATGACGTACAATTGAATAAATACCACTTGTATTTAATTCATCTGCAACCTGTCCTTCTCCTGTATTTCTTCCTGATGTGTTCTTTGGCGCAAAACCGACTGTGACTATCCTTATTATTTCACCTGAAAGACTAACAAAAAGAAAAATTAACTCATCTCTCATATCAAAGATGATTGATTGCCTGTTCACAAGATACATCACTAAAATTCCCGACACAACAAGCACTACGGGAAGCCAGCTTCGTCTTTTAAACAACCAGTTCCCTGTGTTTTCAAATTCATGAATCAATGCCATTCTTATTTCTTTTATGAATGGCAAAAATATGAAAAAACTAAAAACTTAATTTAATTCTCAGAAAAGCAAGGTTTAAACTTGATCGATTAACTGACCCGAATGTCCCTTCAAAATGCTGCCAAAGCATAGAAAGATCGACATTCCCGGCAATTGAATAATCTGCAGAAAGTCCTGTAAAAAAACCTTTTCTGTCAGGAAACCACATGCCTGAAATCCCGGAAGTAAAAAGAGGTGTAACCGGATATGAATATGATCCGAATAATGTAAACTTTGAAAATGCAAGGTCTTTTACAGACATGTCGCTTGTGTAGAAATCAGTAAGATCAGGCGGATTAAAAGGATTATTACAGACAATAGCCTGGGCCTGAATTGCTGCATTGTTTGCGAAGAATTTATCAAAACCAATAGTGAGCATGCCTGTAGATGTCGAATCAGATAATTTGCCGAATGGCTCAAACAATGTGCCTTCGCCTCTGAACGAAACAGAACCTATCGCACCCGACCATCCAATGCCGGCAACAAATTCGTTGTTTTGCAGAACCCCTGATAAAAATTGTACGTCATACCCCCATCTATTGAAACGATAAAGAGCGGCTGCTGTTATATCTCTCTCCCTTTCGGCTTTTATTGCAAGTTCAATTACTGAAGATGACTGAGGATAATATTGAAGCCTTACTGCATCGCTTCCCGGACGTTCAATGTAGTCGAAGTCAAAATATGAATACGCATTAAAAATATCATTCGGATTCCACACAAGAGCCTGGCCCCAGTTTATCCTTTGCCTGCCAACACGCGCCTGGAACTTACCTGAATTATAATCAAGCCAGAGTCTGTCGATTGTTGTATTCAGGAAGAATGAATTTTCGCTTGCAATGTTCCACGACATGTCCGCAAATCCTCCGTCAGCTGAGATAATTTCACGATAACCCGAGTTCAATCTGACCATATCGCCAAGGAAAAGACGATTTCTTGCTTCTGCGGCAAAGGTCAGCTTTGGGTTCAGATAGGCTTTGAAATTAAGCCTGTTATGCAGAAGGTTATCTAAAATCATATTATCCTTCAAAGACTCGAACATAGCGCTGTTGATTGTGCTCACATAACCATTCAGATCTACCTCCTTCTCTTCTGTCTGTGAAAATGAAGGAACTAATGCAAGCAGAAAAACTCCTGATATGATTATATTCTTCTTCATTCAGATAAGCGGTTGTTCCCTCACATCATCCGAAACAATTTTACCATCCTCAAGTGTAATTATCCTGTGAGCCATCTTAACAACTCTTGGATCGTGTGTCGAAAAGATGAAAGTTATTTTTTCCTCATGATTCAGACTCTCCATAATCTCAAGAAGAGTTGAAGCTGATTTCGAATCAAGATTCGCAGTCGGTTCATCGGCAAGAACAAACTTCGGCCTTGAGGCCAGGGCTCTGGCTACTGCGATCCTCTGCTGCTGCCCGCCGGAGAGTTTGCCCGGCCTGCTGTTGGCCCTGTCAGCCAGTCCGACAGCTTTAAGAAGTTCGAATGTCCGTTTATCCCTGTCCTCCTTTGACCATTTCTGAAGTGCCATAATGAACTCAACATTTTCCTTTGCAGTCAGCACAGGTACAAGGTTGTATGCCTGAAACACAAAACCTATATGCCGCATCCTGAAATCAATAAGCTGTGAGGATTTTAATCTTGACAGGTAAGTTCCATCGACTATTATCTCACCTGAACTTGGAACATCCAGTCCACCAATCAGATTCAGCAGCGTTGTTTTTCCTGAACCCGAAGGCCCGACAATAGCAGCAAACTCTCCCTGGCTGAAATCCAGGGAGACGTCGTTTACTGCCCTGACCTCGACCTCTGTCTCATTATATATTTTGCTTACATTTTTTATTTCAATGATTTTCATCGGAGTGGGTATTTATATTTTATTCTGTTCTGATTGCCTCAACAGGGTTCAGTTTTAACGCTTTCATTGCAGGATAGACTGACGATAGTATGCCTGTTATTATCACAAGCAAAGTCATCATGAAAAAGAAGGTGGCGCTGATTTCAGGGAAAATGTGTGCTGAATAACCTAATGCTTCCATTCCTTCGGCATACTGAAGAAAATTAATTCCATTCCTGGCAGTTAGCCCGATTACCAGAAAAGCAACCAACATTCCTGCTATTCCCCCGAGAACAGACAGGAATACTGATTCAAGCATTATCATTGAAAAGACCTTTCGTTTATTCATTCCAATAGCTGTAAGCATCCCCAGCTCTTTTGTTCTCTCGAGTACAGCCATCAGCATCGTATTGACTATTCCAAATGCAAGCGCCGCCATAATTATTACCATCAGTATACCATAGATCTGGTGAACATAATCAGTCAACATTGCCAGATCAGGCTGAAGCTCCTTCCAGTTCATAATTTCAAGATCAGGTAATCTTCTTCTGAGATCATCTGTGATATACCCAGTCTGATCAATATCATTTAATCTGATTATTGCCTGGTTGTAGGAATCCGCAGGATAACCGGTCAGCTTTTTAAGGTCTGTGTCTCTTAGAAATACAGAGCTTATTTCAAATACTGTATTTCTTGTATCGTATATGCCTGTGATACGGAATCTTGCACCAACCTGATTATTGTCCTTATCAAGGAAAATCAGGTTCAACCTCGATCCATTACGATAAGACCATGCTTTTTCTTTAATTATGTGAAAGTACTTCCGGCTTTCACTCCTTGAAAGAGCTTTATTTACAGCTTTATTGAATTTTTTCTCACTCCGGAACCTTGTCCCGCTGAGGTTTTCAAGCTTGGTAAGAACGGCTTCAGGAACATACTGTTCTCTTAGTTTTGAAATTACAGCACTGTCAATGAAGAACCTTATGATATTCAATTCCTTTGCAAGGTCCTGACCGATAAGAACCGGATCATCGTCAGGCTTATCGAAGTAGCCTCCTGTTTCAGGTATAATTGTTTTATCAAGAGTAAAGATCTTTTTTTCCTCTTCCGGATCTATTCCGATTATCTGAACGCCTGTGCTTTTTGATGCCGTACTCGCCATTCCTTCGGTGACAGATCGCATTACAAAACCCGAAATGCCGGCCATATTTTTCAGGGTTTCAAGTGTTTGGTCAATGCCGGTAATCTGAATTGAAGGATCATTATTCAGCCTGAATCCCTTTCCTGTAATCTGAACATGTGAGATTTCCTCATCAAATGCCGCATCGAACCTTTGAGCAATCATTCCGTTCATAAATGCAATTGAGAAAACTGCAGCAAAAACTCCCGTAGTAACTGAAGCAATTACAACAAAACTCCTCGTTTTATTTCTCCAGACATTTTTCCATGCTGTTTTCCAGATCATGTGAGTCTTTTTTAAGCTTTTAGTGAATTCACAACAGTCATTTTCATTATTTTCCTCACAGGATAACCGATTGCAATAAAAACAATTATTGCTATCACAAGAGACTGCCATAAAAAATACATATCGGGCAGATATGCAGGCATGACAGGCTCCATTCCGTAATTCTCATACATCTGTCCCATATCTCCTGTAAACCTGATCGGGTTGTAGTAGAGATAATATATAACAGGCAAAGCAGCTACCGACCCGCTTAAAACACCAATCAACCCGATATATATCATCTCTATAGCCACCACTGCAGCAAGCTTTGTCTTTTGCATTCCAATCGCGACAAGCACCCCGAACTCCCTCCTCCTTTCGGCCGTCATCATCAGAACAGTTCCGAATATTCCGAATGCAATAACCATATATAGAATTGCAATCATAACCATGCCGCTCTTACTGTCGGCATCCATCTGGTTTATCATAAGTTCATTCATCTCACGCCAGCCTATTACCCTCAAGGGCGGCTTTATTTCATCACTCAGAGAGGATATCATCTGATTAACAGCCTTATCTTCATTGTCTTTTACTGTTATTGTAAGTGAGGTTACGAGGCCATTGGCATTGTATAACTCCTGACATGAAGCAAGAGGCAGGTAAACTATCCGGCTGTCAAAGTCGGGTGTCGGCATTCTTACAACCCCATCGACCCGGTACTTGCCTGCGGCAGTTGTTCCCTGAAATCCCTGACCTATAAGTACGATCGTGTCTCCCGCTACGACATTCAGGAATATCGCAAGCCTGTCGCCAATTATTGCTCCCTGTTCATCGTCGTTGAAATAACCATTTTTGAAGGATCCATATTTCCTGAAAACATTCATGATTTTTGCGGAGTCTTCATTCTCAGCTTCCAGATCGAGAAGTAAAGAGGAAGTGTTCGAATATGACTTTCCTTCGAACAACTCCGGGTACGACATGTATTTTTCAGGAAGCTCCTGTTTAAGCTTATCAACGTTCTCCTTAGTGATTCTGAATTTTATGAGTTTTGACCTGATATCAGACATTTTGTTCTCCTTTTCAGTGTCAATTCCCATTACAATAACGCCTTTTGTAAGTGTACCTGAGGAAATAAGGGCGAAGCTTTCAAGTCTTGGAACAATTACATCAGTGTTAGGATTCTGATTTAAGACTTCAATAATCTCACCAGCAGGTTCAAATACATTGTCAATCGTCTTGCTTTCCCAGAAATCCTGATTCTGAACCTGCAGATAGCCTGTGTATTGTTCTATAACATTTTTATACATGTGATTGTATGTACCCAGCTGAATAGAGCGCATTACAAGTGCAAAAAAAACAGCAAAAAAAACCGAAGCAGCAGTAATAAATGTGCGCCGTTTGTTTCTCCACAGGTTCCGCCAGGCCATCAGGATGTTGTTCATAACAGCAGTATTGGGATTTATTTTTCGTTGTTATCTTACATTCTTCATGTTCTGCTGGGAAAAAAAGCTTTCCTGAACGGGAACATTGAATTTAGCAT
>DATALC010000013.1:0-36823 GCA_036261265.1 Bacteroidales bacterium | reverse complement strand
TAAACGGGCTCAAGGGCAAATTCGAAAACGGTTTTGCGTTTGCAGGTTCGAATGCTTTCAGGGCAACAAAAATTTCAACAGTTAAAGAGATATTCCAGTCGTTGATGAAAGAATATAAGGAGAGCAGAGTGAGCTAGCTATTATCTTAATATTTCTAATGACTCTGAAGCTGCGGCTTTCAAGACTTCAGATTAATACGTAGATTAATACGTAGATTAATACGTAGATATCAACGTAGTTAAGAGGTCACAGAAGCTATAACAGCGAATTACTTTTATTTTTTCCCGTTTATCTTTTATCTTCAATTTCTGCGTTCTCCGCGTCTTTAATCTCAGCGTTCCCTGCGTTTAAATAAAACCAGCCTTTTTTTAACGCAGAGTGCGCAGATAAAATCCCACGTAAGATCATTCCTTAAGCAGGAACAGAAAGCACCAAAGAAATTCCTGCGATCCTCTTTAAAGGTCATGTTTGATTTTATTTTGAACAATTTATTTTGAACAATTCCCAATTATGAATTGTTCTTATTTAGAATTTGTTCATGATGAGAAACAAACTTGAAATACGTGACCTGATCTCGGAAAAAGGAATAAAAGTTACACCCCAGCGAATGAGGGTACTGGAGGCAGTGTATACTCTTGATAACCATCCCACTGCCGAGAATGTAATCGAGTCCATCAGGAAAAACGATCCGAATATCGGCTCAGGAACAGTATATAAGATTCTTGAAACGCTTGTTGAAAACAATCTCATCAGGAAGGTCAAAACAGACAGGGACATTGTACGATACGATGGTGTCATTGAAAATCATCATCACCTGTATTGCTCGGATTGCGAGATTATAGAAGATTATTATAATGAGAAGCTAGACAGGCTTTTAAGCAATTTTTTTGAGGAAAATAAAATTGACAATTTCAGAATAGAGGATATTAAATTAAGTATAACAGGTAGTTTTATTAAACACAGGAACATTAAACATTAATTTAAAACACAATAGTTATGAATATAGGATTAAAAGACAGTTACAAAAGCGAGATGACTGAAAAGCTAAACTCTTATCTGAGCAATATCCAGATTGCTTATATGAATACCCGCGGATATCACTGGAATGTAACAGGCAAGCAGTTTTTTGCATTGCATGCAAAGTTTGAGGAACTATATAACAGGCTTAATGAGATGGCTGATGAGATCGCAGAACGAATATTAATGCTCGGCGGAAAGCCTGTTCATTCTTTTTCGGAATACATAAAGATCTCATCAATTAAAGAAAGATTGAATGTGAGCTCAACCGAAGATACAGTTAAGGCTCTTCTGGAAGATACTGGCGTGCTGCTTGCGAAAGAACGTGAGCTTTTGTCGCTTGCTTCAGACAATGATGATGAAGCAACTGCCAATATACTGACGGAATATATTCAGGGTCAGGAGAAGATGATATGGATGTTCAGCGCGTTCCTGAAATAGGAGTAAAAGTGACCTAAAGTGACTAAAGTGACTAAAGTGACTAAAGTGACTAAAGTGACTGAAGTTGTAAAACCACTGAGTTATCGGAGTTCCACAGAGGTAACACTGTGGAACTTCATGATATCTCCCCCTCACCCAATCTCCCCCTCTTCTCCTACAGGTTTTCTGCTACAAGGTCACCTACTTCAGTCGTCGAATATCCCATCTTCCCGGCTCCCATATCCTTCAGCTTGTTGCCGGTAACATACATAACTGCATTCTCGATTGCCTTTGCAGCTTCTTCCTCGCCAAGATGTTCAAGCATCATTCCGGCGCAGCTTATTGCTGCAAGCGGGTTTATTACATTTAACCCGGTGTATTTGGGAGCTGATCCGCCGATAGGCTCGAACATCGAGACTCCTTTGGGGTTAATGTTTCCTCCTGCTGCTATTCCCATTCCTCCCTGTGTCATGGCGCCAAGATCCGTAATGATATCTCCAAAAAGGTTTGTAGTCACAATTACATCGAACCATTCGGGGTTCTTCACCATCCACATGCATGTTGCATCGACATGGTAATATTCACGTTTGATATCAGGATATTCCTTCTGACCTATTTCGTGGAATGCTCTCTCCCAGAGGTCGAATACAAATGTTAGCACGTTTGTTTTTCCGCAGAGGGCAAGAGTCTTCCTTTTGTTCCTTTTACGGGTATAGTCGAAAGCATACCTTAGGCAGCGATCCACCTGCATCCTCGAATATATCATGTTCTGGATTGCTACTTCATCGGGAGTATCTTTCATCATTATGCCTCCGGTTCCGGTGTAAACATCGCCTGAGTTCTCCCTTACAACAACATAATCAATATCATCAGGACCTTTATCCTTGAGAGGGGTGGCAACTCCGGGATAGAGCTTCACCGGCCGGAGATTGATATACTGATCGAGCTCAAATCTCAGCTTCAGGAGAATTCCCTTTTCAAGAATGCCTGGTTTCACGTCCGGATGGCCGATAGCTCCAAGCAGGATCGAATCAAATTTCTTCAGCTCCTGTACTGCGTTTGCCGGAAGAACTTCTCCTGTTCTCAGGTACCTTTCGCCACCGAAATCAAAGTGGCCGTAATTCAATTTGAATCCGAATTTTGAAGCTGTTGCATCGAGCACTTTTACAGCTTCTCTTACTACTTCCGGACCAGTTCCGTCACCGGGGATCACAGCGATATTGTATGTTTTACTCATTTGTAATAAAGTTTCAGAGTTTCAAAGTTTCAATTATTTCAAAATATTTCAATTATTTCAAAATATTTCAATTATTTCAATTATTTCAATTATTTCAAATTATTTCAAAATATTTCAATTATTTCAAATTATTCAAATTATTTCAAGATTTCAGAATTTCAAGATTTCAGAATTTCAAGATTAGCTTTTTCATAAAGTCCTTCAGCAATATTAAGCATTTTCTCAGTTGCCTTAATTGCTGATTCAGTCTGGTCTGCATCCAATCCTCTTGTCCTGAATTCACTTCCGCAGAATGTCCATGTTATTACTGTTTCAACGAATGCATCTGTTCTTCCGCCGGGAGGGATTGATACCTGGTAATCAATAAGAAGCGGTAATGGCTTGTCAAGCTTATCGTAAATGAGTCTGAGAGCTTTCATGAATGCATCATACTGGCCATCTCCTGATGATGTCTCCTGGTAAAGCTGCCCGTCGATCTGAACCTGTATGTTCGCTGAAGGCTTCAGTCCATAGGAGAGGGATAGTGAATAATTTTTGATGAATATCTTATAGTTTATCTGCTCACTTCCAAGGACGTCTGCAATTATGAATGGCAGGTCTTCAGTTGTAACGTTCTCTTTTTTATCACCGAGCTCTATAACTTTTTGTGTTACTCTTGCAAGCGATTCGGCGGAAAGAGCGAGTCCGAATTCCTCCAGGTTCTTGCGGATCGTGGCTTTGCCCGACTGTTTTCCGAGAGCATATTTTCTTTTTCTTCCGAATCGTTCGGGAAGAAGGTTGTTATAATAGAGGTTGTCCTTACTGTCGCCATCTGCATGAACGCCTGATGTCTGCGTAAAAACATTTTCACCTATCAACGGCTTATTAACAGGAATGCGGATGCCGCTGAATGTCTCAACCATCTTGCTCGCACGGGTGATCTCAAATTCATTTACACCTGTTTCTGCATTTAACTGGTCGCGAAGTACGCCAATGACGCTTGAAAGCGGAGCATTACCTGCGCGTTCTCCGAGCCCGTTTATTGTTGTATGCACTCCTCTTACACCGGCTTTGACTGCTGCATAAACGTTTGCAACTGCAAGATCATAGTCATTATGTGGATGAAAGTCAAAATGAAGGGAGGGGTACCGGCTGACGATCCTGCTGCAGAATTCGTACGTCTGGTCAGGGTTAAGTACTCCGAGTGTATCAGGGATCATGAATCTCTCAATCTTTTCATCCTTTAAGGAATCGATCATAAAATAAACATATTCAACCGAGCCAATCATCCCGTTTGACCAGTCCTCGAGATAAATGTTGACATCCATATCGAGGTCATGGGCCATGCCGATTATCTGCCTGATATCACTTACATGTTTTTCAGGTGTTTTTCTCAGTTGTTTTTCGAGGTGTCTCAATGAACCCTTGCACAGAAGGTTAATAACTTTCCCACCTGCATCATTGATCCAGTTAAGTGATGTATCACCATCGACAAACCCCAGCACTTCGACTTTCCTGTGGAGGTTATTGTGTCTTGCCCACTCTGTTATCTGTTTAAGAGCTTCGAATTCACCTTTTGATACTCTTGCTGATGCAACTTCAATCCGATCCACTTTCAGATCTTTAAGAAGGAGCTTTGCTATATGCAGTTTTTCAGCAGGTGAATATGATACACCCTGGGTCTGTTCGCCGTCGCGCAGGGTCGTATCCATTATTTCAACTCTCATTGTGTATTGCTTTTATTTGTCTCGTAACTAAGTATTTCGCTTCTCATACTGACAAGGAAATCAACATCATCAAGACCTTTCAGGAGGCATTCTTTTTTGTAAGGGTTGATATTGAATCTTACCGACTCGCCTGTTTTCTGAATTGTTAATGTCTGTTTTTCAAGGTCTATCTTTACCCGGGAAGAAGGATCAGCCAGGCTCATATCGAAAAGTTTCCTGAGAAATTCTTCAGGAACGATTATCGGGAGCAGCCCGTTATTCAAAGCGTTGTTCATGAATATATCTGCAAAGAAGCTTGAAACAACCGCTCTGAATCCATAATCAAATATCGCCCATACGGCATGTTCCCTGCTCGATCCGCTGCCGAAGTTTTTACCGGCGACAAGGACTTTCCCGTCATATACCGGGTTGTTGAGAATGAAATTTTTTTCCGGTTCGCCTTTTTTATTATAGCGCCAGTCGCGGAAAAGATTATCTCCAAAGCCGGCTCTTGCCGTAGCGCTCAGGAATCTTGCCGGTATTATCTGGTCTGTATCCACATTCTCAAGCGGGATGGGCACACATGAAGTTTCAAGTATATCGAATTTGACTTTAGCCATTTAATCAGTTTTTATCGTTTAAAAGTTCCCTGGGATCGGTTATCTTTCCTGTTATTGCTGCTGCAGCTGCAGTCAGCGGACTTGCTAACAGTGTTCTTGCACCCGGTCCCTGGCGGCCTTCGAAGTTCCTGTTTGAAGTTGAAACAGCATATTTTCCGGCAGGAATTTTATCTTCGTTCATTGCCAGGCAGGAAGAACAACCAGGTTGTCTGACCTCGAAACCTGCGTCTTCAAAAACTTTTGTTAGTCCTTCAGAGGCCATCTGTTCTTCGACTCTTCTTGATCCCGGAACAATGAGAGCCACTACTTTGCCGGATTTTTTTCTTCCTTTAATAAGACTTGCGAAAGCCCTGAAGTCTTCAATTCTTCCGTTAGTACAGCTTCCAATGAACACATAATCTATCGGGTGTCCGAGGAGCTTTTCACCCGGTTTAAATCCCATATATTCAAGAGATTTCAGGTAAGATGCTGAGGCCTTGCCATTCAACCCGTCTGTAAGTGGAATATTACTGTCAATGGCCATACCCATACCGGGATTGGTTCCGTAGGTTATCATTGGACTGATAGCAGAAGCATCAAAAGTAAGATCACTGTCGAATGCGGCATCAGGGTCGGTCTTTAGCTTCTTCCATTCGTTCAAAGCCTTTTCTTTGTTAATAACACCGTGAAGCGAAGGAAGATTCATCAGATATCCGAAAGTAGTATCATCGGGTGCAATAAGGCCGCCACGTGCACCCATTTCGATGCTCATGTTACAGATTGTCATTCTGCCTTCCATGCTCAGAGCTGTTATTGCAGGTCCGCAGTATTCGACGAAATAGCCGGTTGCCCCGCTTGCGGAGATCTGCGAGATGATGTACATTATGATATCCTTTGCAGTAACACCTTCTGCAAGATCGCCTTTAATTAACATCCTCATCCTTTTCGGTTTCGGTTGAACGATGCATTGGGATGCAAGAACCATCTCGACCTCGCTTGTTCCGATTCCGAAAGCTACGGTTCCGAAAGCGCCATGAGTTGAAGTATGGCTGTCACCGCAAACTATAGTCATCCCCGGAAGAGTGAACCCCATTTCAGGACCGATAACGTGTACAATCCCGTTTTTTGGATTACCGAGCCCGAAATATGCTATTCCATGTTCCATGCAATTCGCCTCAAGTCTTGCAACCTGTGTTCTCGAGAGCTCTTCTTTTATAGGAAGATGCTGATCTTTAGTTGGAGTGTTGTGGTCGGCTGTTGCTATGGTTTTGCCGGGCCTGAATACGGGCAATCCGCGGCTTTTCAATCCATTGAAAGCCACAGGACTTGTTACTTCATGAATATAATGCCTGTCAATATACAGGACATCGGGTCCGTTTTCTATTCTCCGGACAACATGACTGTCCCAGATTTTATCAAATAAAGTTTTTGGTTCCAATTTCTTAATTTTTCTCTTTTGTAAGATTTTCAGCTATGTCGATTAATTAATTTTTGCAAGAGCATCAATGAAAGCTTCAACAGATGCTGTTATAATGTCTGTATTTGCCGAGAACCCGTAGTATGTTTTTCCTTCGTAATCTACAGTTATGTGAACCTTTCCAAGATCATCACTTCCTCTTGTGATTGCCTGTATAAGGAATTCTTCAAGATGCACGGTCTTGCTGATAAGCTGGCGCACGGCTGAAAATGCTGCGTCGATCGGGCCGTTGCCGGTCGAAGTTGCGAAATGGACTTCGCCATTGATCTTCAGCCCGACAGTTGCCGTGGGGATCAAAGATTTTCCGCATGAAACCTGGAGAAGATCAAGCTTTAAAGCCTTTTCACCATTGAAAACCGCCCCGGCAAGTATCCTTACATCCTCATCATTGATTTCTTTCTTTCTGTCGGCAAGCAGCAGGAACCTGTGGTAAATGTCATCGAGCTCTTCTTTTCCGAATTTAAATCCGAGGATCTCAAGCCTGTGATTCAGTGCTGCTCTTCCGCTTCGTGCAGTGAGAATTATTGAAGATTCTTTTATTCCAACCTCGACGGGATCGATGATCTCGTAATTTTCCCTGTTTTTAAGTACCCCGTCCTGGTGAATTCCTGAAGAATGTGCGAAAGCATTTCTTCCTACTATTGCTTTATTTGCCTGCACAGGCATGCTCATAAGTGATGAAACGAGCTTGCTTGTACTGTATATAAGCTTTGTATTGATACCTGTGCTGAGGTTCAGGTCGTGATGACTTTTTAAAATCATTGCAATCTCCTCGAGAGATGTGTTTCCGGCTCTTTCACCTATTCCGTTGATAGTTACTTCCACCTGGCGGGCTCCGTTTATTATGCCCATCATTGTGTTTGCAGTAGCCATCCCGAGATCATTGTGGCAATGAGTTGAAATTACTGCTTTATCGATATTTGGAACGTTATCCCTGAGATATTTTATTTTTCTTCCATATTCTTCAGGAAGGCAATAACCGGTTGTATCAGGTATGTTCACTACAGTTGCGCCGGCCTTTATAACTGCTTCAATAACACGGGCGAGGTATTCATTTTCGCTTCTTCCCGCATCCTCAGCATAAAACTCGACATCATCTGTAAATTTCCTTGCATATTTTACCGCATCTGAAGCTCTTCTTATTATTTCTTCAGGTGTTGTTTTTATCTTAAACTGAATGTGGAAGGGCGATGTACCTATGCCGGTATGTATCCTTTTTCTTTTTGCAAACTGAAGAGCTTCAGCGGCTACTTCGATATCCTTTTTCAATGCTCTTGTAAGCCCGCAGATAACCGGTTCGGAGACCGCCTTTGAAATCTCAACAACCGATTTGAAGTCGCCGGGGCTTGAAATTGGAAATCCGGCTTCAATTACATCGACACCCAGAGCCTCAAGGGCCTGGGCAACTTCAATCTTTTCAATTGTATTAAGCTGGCAGCCCGGCACCTGTTCGCCGTCCCTGAGGGTAGTATCGAAAATAATTACCTTTTGATCCATGTTATATTTTTTTAGGGTTTACTTATTTAATAGGCCTGAGCTTCCTCACTGCAGCGCCTGCTCTCCAGATCTCTGAATTACCGAGCTCTTTCAATTCATTATCAAGCACTTCCTTGTAGTTTTTAGCGCCGGTCGATTTAAGCACTCTCACGCATTCTTCACCTGTTTTTACCTTATTATATAAGTCCTTGAATACGGGAAGAGTCGCCTCCATGAATTTAGGCCTCCAGTCGAGAGCTCCTCTCTGGGCAGTCGCGCTGCAGTTTGCGTACATCCAGTCCATACCTTTTTCATCAACAAGACGGATAAGGCTCTGGGTAAGCTCCTCAACAGTCTCATTGAAAGCTTCTGACGGACTATGCCCGTTATCGCGGAGCACTTTATACTGAGCATCCATGATTCCTGCAAGTGCGCCCATGAGCACGCCTCTTTCACCTGTAAGGTCACTATAAACCTCTTTTTCAAATGTTGTCGGGAACAGGTATCCTGAACCAATTGCTATTCCGAGGGCAATTGTACGTTCTTCGGCTTTACCCGTGAAATCCTGGAAGACTGAGAAGCTCGAGTTGATACCAGCGCCTGCAAGGAAGTTACGGCGCACACTGGTCCCTGAACCTTTGGGAGCCACGAGTATTACATCAATATCAGCCGGTGGAATAACGCCTGTGTGTTCCTTGTAGGTGATTGAGAAACCATGTGAAAAATAAAGGGCATTGCCTTTTTTAAGGTGTGGTTTGATTTCAGGCCAGAGTATTCTTTGCGCTGCATCTGAAACGAGGTACTGGATTATTGTTCCCTTCTCTGCAGCTTCTGCAACAGGAAATAATGTCTTTCCGGGTACAAAGCCGTCTTTTACAGCCTTATCCCAGTCAGCCTTGAATTCAGGAGCCTGGCCAACGATTACATTAATGCCATTGTCTTTCATGTTCATTGCCTGGGCAGGTCCCTGAACACCGTAGCCAATAACCGCTATAACCTCATTCTTCAGTACTTCACGGGCTTTTGAAAGTGGAAATTCTTCTCTTGTTACTACATTTTCAGTTACTCCGCCAAAATCAATTTTTGCCATGGTTTTAAGTATTAATTGTTATTGAATGTCTTATGTTAATTGTTGTTTATAGTTAACTCTTCTTCCCTGAACCTGTTAGCCTCATCCATTTCCTTCAGGTATGCATTAAGCTCTTTTACCTGCTTTGTAATTGCAACTCTACCGGATCTTGCAAACTGCAGGACGCCATAAGGCTCGAGTTGTGTGAGAAGGCTTGTGATCTCAGATTTGTGTCCTGTCTTTTCCAGAACCATATATTCGGGAGATACTTCAATAATCCTTGCATTGAATGATCTTACTATATGATCGATTACATTTCCTGTCATCAGCCTTTTTGTAGTGACTTTATAAAGTGCGATCTCCTGGTAAATTATCTGATCTGAAGTATGGACAAACACTTTAAGAACATCTACTATCTTTTCCATCTGTTTTGCAACCTTCTGGATAAGCTCATGAGTTGTCTTTACAACAAGCGTTATAAGGTGAACGCCTTTTACTGCTGATTCAGATGCAGTTATGCTTTCAACATTAATCTGCCTCCTTGTGAGAATTATTGTAAGCTGGTTAAGAATTCCTATATGATTTTCCGAGAATACCGAGATTGTAAATTCCTGTTTCATTTTTTTGATTTCCTGTTTGTTACTGCACTGAATAATATCTTTTTAGTACATTAATCTTACTTCAGATACTGAAGAACCTGGTTCAACCATTGGTAATACGTTCCCTTCCTTCTCAACATGTATATCGAGCAGAAATGGTCCGGGCGCAGAAATCATATCACTGAGACTATCCCGGAGCTCGCTCCTGTCTGTAACTTTACGTGCAGGAATGTTATACGCTTTTGCTATTGTTATAAAGTCAGGGTTGACGAGCTCTGTTGAAGCATATCTCTTTTCAAAGAACATATCCTGCCATTGCCTTACCATTCCGAGGAAGCTGTTATTGAGGATTATCATTTTCAATGGAATCCTGTAGTGCAAAATTGTTCCGAGCTCCTGGATTGTCATCTGGAAACCACCGTCGCCCATGAAAGCAATAACCGGTTTACCTTTACTTCCAAGCGCAGCTCCAACGCCTGCAGGCAATCCGAATCCCATCGTGCCCATCCCGCCGGATGTTATGAATGAATTTGGATTCCTGAACTGGTAATAACGTGCTGCAAACATCTGGTTCTGGCCTACATCAGTTACAATAACAGCATCGCCTTTTGTCATATCTGATACAAGTCTTACAACCTCGCCCATCCTTATAGCTCCGTCGGCAGGCGATACATCGTTTTTAACAACTTTTTCTCTTTCAGTTTTATCGAGGATCCTGAATTCCCTAATCCATTTTTCAAATGAATTTTCCCTGACAAGGGGAAGCAGATATTGAAGAGCCTCCCTGGCGTCGCTGTGTACCTCAACATCAACCTGTACATTTTTATTTATCTCTGCATCATCGATCTCAATATGAATTATGGAGGCTTTGCTGGCATATTTTTTAAGGTTCCCTGTTACCCTGTCATCGAAACGCATTCCTACGGCAATTATAAGATCGGCTTCATTAGTGAGCATATTAGGTCCGTAATTCCCATGCATACCCAGCAATCCTGTGAACAGCCTGTGATCAGATGGGAAAGCTGACAAGCCCATGAGGGTGAGAGCCACAGGGATCCCTGTTTTTTCAGCAAACTGTCTTAATTCTTTTTCGGCATGTGCTATCAACACTCCATGGCCGGCAAGGATTATCGGCTTTTCGCAATGATTTATCATAATTGCAGCCGATTCAAGGGCCTTAGTATTCAGATTCCTGTGAGGGTTATAGCTTCTTATATAATTGCATTTTGTATACTTAAAATGAAATTTCTCAAACTGGGCGTCTTTAGTGATATCAACAAGTACCGGCCCCGGGCGACCTGATTTTGCAATGTAGAATGCTTTGGCAATGGTTTCTCCGATTTCATCTGCTTTCTTGACCTGGCAATTCCATTTCGTGACAGGCATTGATACTCCAATTATGTCAGTCTCCTGGAAAGCATCTGTTCCAATGAGTCCTGAGACAACCTGGGCCGTGATAAACACTACAGGCACAGAATCGAGGTAGGCATTTGCAATTCCTGTTACAAGATTCGTAGCTCCAGGGCCTGATGTGGCAAAGCACACACCCGGCTTGCCAGTTACCATTGAATAAGCCTGGGCGGCATGTGCGGCACCCTGCTCATGGCGCGACAGGTAGTGTTTCAGCTTTCCTTCATAATCGAGAAGCTTATCGTAAACAGGCATAATAGCGCCTCCCGGGTAGCCGAAAACAGTATCGACACCTTCCTCGATCAGGCATTTAAGAATTGCTTCAGCTCCTGTTATCTGTTCCTGTCCGTTTGTTTTCAGGACTGGTTGTTCTTCAGTCTTCATATTTTCTATCTAAAATTCAATTTTTCCTTTTTCCGGTACTAATCCTTAAGTATCCTTACAGCGCCCGTATCGGCGGAGCTTACATTTGCAGCATAAGCTCTGAGGGCAGCAGAAATAATTCTTTGCCTTGATTCAGGCTTGTAGGCCTGCCCGCCTTTAAGCTCTTCTTTCTGCTTTCTTGATGTTATTTCTTCTTCGGGCAACGCAATATTGATTTTCCTTGAAGGCACATCTATCTCAATAATATCGCCGTTTCTTATAATGGCAATCTCACCATGGGCTGCAGCTTCAGGAGAAATATGACCAATAGATAATCCTGATGTTCCTCCTGAGAACCTGCCATCTGTTATCAGGGCACATGATTTTCCGAGACCCTTTGATTTAAGATAAGAAGTCGGATAAAGCATCTCCTGCATGCCGGGGCCGCCTTTTGGCCCTTCATAACGAATAACAACCACATCGCCTGCGTGAACTTTACCGTTGAGAATTCCTTCGGAAGACTCTTCCTGTGATTCAAAAACGACTGCCGGTCCTTTGAACCTTAATATTGAAGGATCAATACCTGCTGTTTTTACAATACATCCGTTTGATGCGATATTCCCATATAAAACAGCTAGCCCTCCATCATTGCTGTATGCATTTGATATCGAACGCACACAGCCGTTTTTCCTGTCTGTATCAGCCTCTTTGTACATTGATGCCTGCGAACCCATTACAAGGTTTCTTTTACCTGCGGGAGCGCTTAAATACATGTCAAGAGCTTCACTTCCTGTTTTTGCTGACATTATATCCCAGAGTACTAAAGCTTCTCCAAGAGTATTGTAATCAATCCTTCCTGCCGATTTATCTATTAATCCACCGCGATCAAGCTCAGCCATTATTCCGAGCACTCCACCTGCCCGATTCACATCCTGGACGTGATAATTGCAGCTTGGGGCTACCTTACAGATATTCGGAATACGCCGTGAAAGCTTATCTATATCCTTCATTGTAAAATCGACCTCTGCTTCACGTGCTACAGCGAGAAGATGCAGAACAGTATTTGTTGAACCACCCATCGCTATATCAAGAGCCATAGCATTTGTGAATGCCTGCCTGGTTGCAATTGACCTTGGAAGAACAGAGGTATCGCCATCATAATAATATCTTTCAGTAAGCTCTGTGATTAATCTTGCAGCTTTCTCAAAAAGTCTTATCCTGTTCTTATGTGTTGCGACAACAGTACCATTTCCGGGAAGAGAAAGGCCAAGGGCTTCAGTGAGACAGTTCATTGAATTCGCAGTAAACATACCAGAGCAGGAGCCGCAGGTCGGACATGATGATTGTTCGATGTCTCCAAGATCTTTATCAGTAACTGAACTATCTGCGCCCGCAATCATCGTATCAATAAGATCAAGATATTTTCCGTCAAGGAAACCTGCTTCCATTGGCCCTCCTGAGACAAAAACTGCAGGAATGTTAATTCTCATTGCAGCCATCAGCATCCCGGGTGTAATTTTATCGCAGTTGCTTATACAAATCATTGCATCGGCACAATGTGCATTGACTACATACTCAACGCTATCGGCAATGAGCTCTCTTGAAGGCAGGGAATAAAGCATACCTTCATGCCCCATTGCTATGCCATCGTCAATCGCTATTGTATTGAATTCAGCCGCGAAATATCCTTTCTTCTCTATTTCCTTCTTCACTATCTGGCCAATCTCATGAAGATGCACATGTCCGGGTACAAATTGTGAGAACGAATTCACGATAGCAATTACCGGTTTGTCCATCTGGTTTTCATGCATCCCGTTTGCACGCCAGAGACTTCTTGCACCAGCCATGTTTCTCCCTGTCTTAGTCTTTGCACTTCTGAGCTGAATCTTCATTTCATAACGGTTTTATTAAAAAAAAGCTTCCCGGTCTCCCGGAAAGCTTCTGTATACTTTAACTTAATACATATTATTCCCGGGTCATCTGCTCGTGGCAATAATGAGGATAAGGACTATAATATGCACTAAGGAATTTCTCACTTTTATTTTCAAATTGACGGACAAATGTATCTATTTTTTTAATAATTCAAATAAAATTTCAATAATTCTTCAATTTATTTAACTTTTTTCATTACGAAAGTTAATTTTTTAAATGTTTTATTTTTTATTAATCAATTTATTACATCAAGTGAAAGCGATATGGATTGTACAGTAATGATGAGATTGTATTTTCAGGATGAAAATCGTACTTGTACTGCTATTGTATCAAACAGTAAAAGAACACGATAAACTTCAAATTATATTTTTTTTCTTATATTGTATTCCGCCTAACAAACTAATACCCCTGAGATGAAAATATTTCATTTTCTTCTGTTCTTTGTTTTAAACCTGAATATTATATATCCGCAAAGCAAGTCAGGAACATCGCCATTCAGTGGATATAAAAAGATTATTAATGATAACTGGACGTTCAGTTACTTTCCCTCCGAATCAGCTGAAAAAGGATATGAATCTTCAGCTTTCGATGATTCGAAATGGCAGGCGGTAAGCATACCTCATACATGGAGTATTTATGAGACAACAGGTGATATGCATCCATTTATTATGAATGCTTCTGAAAAAGATAATCCTTACTGGTGGAATGGCTGGGGATGGTACCGTAAACATTTCATTGTTAACAGGGACTTTTCAGATAAAAAGATATTTATTGAATTCGAAGGTGTTCAGAAATACTGTAAGGTATGGATTAACGGAGTATATCTGGGGGATCACAAAGGCGGTTACGGCTCGTTTGACTTTGATATCACCGGGCATATCAAGGCTGGTGGGGATAATGTAATTGCAGTAGCGGTTAATAACACGAGAACCGATAAATTCAGGATTCCGCCAATGAATGCGGGTAATTTCAATGTATATGGAGGAATCTACAGGGATGTTACGATTGCCGTGAAAAATAAGCTATTTATACCAATGCAGGGATCCGCATCGCACGAGGGTGGAACATTCGTTACAACACCGGCTTTAACCGAAAAATCAGGAACTGTAAGAGTTCGGACATGGGTGAAAAACGATAATTCATATCCTTCAAACTGCACGCTGCAGACAACAATATACGACAAGGACAGGAAGATTGTCCAGCAGATTAAAACTACGACTTCGATCAAACCGGGTCAGTTTTATACATTTGATCAGTTATCAAAAACCGTCAGAAATCCGCATCTGTGGTCACCTGATGATCCGTATTTGTATAAAATTGTTTCTGAACTATATGATGATAAAACATTAGTGGACACATATACAAGTCCACTGGGATTCAGATGGTTCAGATGGGATTACAAGGAAAACTTCCTTTATGTTAACGATAAGAAAACTATACTCCATGGTGGTAACCGTCACCAGGAATTTCCATGGCTTGGTGATGCGATTCCAAAATGGATCACTGTTAATGATTTCACAGATATGGCAGATAATCTGGGTTATAATTTTATGAGAACTGCTCATTATCCCAACGATCGTATTGTGTATGATATATCTGATTCACTTGGAATTATAATTGATGAGGAAGTACCAAACATTAAGAATCTTGATTTTTCTGAAGAAGTACAGCAACAGCAACTTAAGGAAATGATAAGACGCGATCGTAATCATCCGGCTATAATGATGTGGTCGATGGGTAACGAGACTGATAAAGCAGTTGACTCAAAATATGCAATCGGTGAGGATACAACACGAATACTGACTTCAAGAAGAGTAAGCAATGGTTCACAGGGGAAATATGCTAAACATAATGACGATAACCTTCCGATCGAGAATCTGCTAAGATGTACTGTAAGAGGCTGGTATAATTCAGATATAAGAAACCTTGAGCCATCCAATGAACAATATTGTGGAACGGAGGAGCACCAGATGAATATGCTAATAAAAAGCGGCCTTTTCGGAAAAGGAAACCTGAGTACATGGATTTATGAAGATCACGGAGCCGACAGGGAATATCTTAATGCACCTCTGCTTCATGTCAATCCCAAGGGATATGTTGATATGTACAGGGTGCCTAAATATTCCTATTATTTCTGGCAGGCAAATTATTCACCGAAACCAGTAATCTTCATTATTCCTCATTTCTGGAGAAGGCAATACATTGGTCAGAAGAAAGATATTGTAATCACTTCGAACTGTGAAAAAATTGAGCTAAAGGTGAATGGAGTAAGCAAAGGCATAAAGATTCCCGACCAGTCTGACTTTCATACTGTCAGATTCGAGGGTATAACAATAGAGGATGCAATACTCTCTGCAACCGGGACAATGAAAGGGAAATCTTTTACAAATACTCTTGCAATGGCTGGAGATCCTGCGAAAGTTATTCTTAAAGCATCACACTCAGAGCTACCTGCCGGAAGGAGCTCTGTAGCAATAATCCAGGCAGATATAACCGACTCACGCGGAAATCATGTTTATGGCTCCGGCAATACACTAAAGTGGGTTGTTTCAGGGCCTGCCAGGCTCGTGGGTCCTGCGATGTATGTTTCAGACACAGATCATCATCACGAAATGGAAGGGCAATGGTATATCGATGTACCTGTTTCAAATGTTATAAGGTCCACAGGGGAACCAGGAAAAATTAAAGTAACAGTGTTTTCAGCAGGACTCGTGTCGGGTTCGGTTGAAATAAACTGCGAAGCAGTTATTGCAGATAATACCGTAATTACCGAAACAGTGCTCAGAGATGATGGCAGATCTTCATCGCGGAAAACAATTCTGTTCCCTTCAAGACTTGAGGATACTCCGGACGAAATAAGCTTAATTAACAATCCGGTTAAACTCTCTTCATCAAATAAAGACGGGTACAGGAACATCCTGAGAAACAGTCTGTTTCAAAGTAACCGGAAAGCAGATACTTCCTCAGTTGAATTCAGAACATTGATAGACCTGTTATCGTCTCTCGCTTTGAATAACAATGGTTTGATTTCAACTGAGGATTATAATTTCAATATTGCAAATTTTAATAATTGCAGGCTTATTACTGATTATATAAATGCAACAAAACTTCCACAGCCATTTAAAGAAGGATTGAGATTATTTTATTCCGGCTCTTTAATTAGAGACGGGAATGAAAAAAATGCAGGCGATGAAATGAACTGGATGAACTGGATCCCGTCAGGAGGTACAGTCGTTTACTTCAGCGAGAATACCGGAGCGCCTCCAATAAAAGGTACCTTATTTTCTTCAAAAGGTGATCTTACTGAAATGATATCACTTGTACATCCCGGATTTTCAAAGCTAAGTAAGGAGGCACAAAGCCGCGCAATAGAATTCATAGCTAAAATGAATCCATTCATACACGCCGAAATACAGTCTGAAATTATTGATGGAACGGTTGTAACAAAAACACAGTATATCGCAGAGAAAGGAAAACCTGTACTCATTCCTTTATACAAATTTATTGCCGGATAAAGATATCACCTGTCTGTTTTAAAAGATTTTCAAGGTAAACCGGGCTTTTCAGAAGATATTTAAACAAAGTCGTTTTTTACGCGGTTGAATAAAATTTTGAAATCAGGGAAGATATCTTTAGGAACTTTTATTATCTTTTGACCAAATCTTTTCGTAAGGGGAGGATACCTGTACAATATAAAGGGTTCATTTCTTAATAACCACATATATGTTCAAAATATATATATACATATATTTTATATTAGTTTCTATGAGCCTGTCTGGTCAGAACCCCTGGGATATTTACAGGAAACCTTTGAAAGAAGTACTTGAAGATATTGAATCAAGGTATTCGGTTCACCTTGTATATAATGAAAGCATTATTAAAGACAGGATAGTGACTTATCCTACATGGCGGTACAGAACAGATACTCTTGAAACTCTTAATAATATCCTGCTTCCTCTGGATCTGATTTATGCAAGAACCGGCAAGAATGAATTTGAAATATCGGAATTTACATATTACCGCAAATCTCCGGAAGAAGGTAGACGTCACCTCGAGAGGTTGCTGGCAGCTTACAGGACTCTGCCTGAATGGGAGGCCCGAAAAGCTGCACTCAGAAAATGTTTCCTCGGGAATCTCAATCTTTCGCCTCTTCCACGGCGCACACCTCTGAATCCAATTTATACTCCTGAAAGGAAGTATGATGGGTATATGGTTCAGAACGTTGGCATAGAAACTGTCCCTGGTGTATGGCTTTGTGGTTCATTATACCGTCCAACAAAAGGGAAAGGGCCTTTTCCTGCAATGCTGTGCACTCATGGTCATCCAAATAGTGAAACACCAGAGGAAGATAAGCTTTACAGGACCGAACAGATGCGATACAGGCCACAGCAACAGCTAAGATGTGCAACACTGGCCCGGATGGGCGCAGTCGTTTTCAGCTATGAAATGTTTGGTTACGGCGAATCATTGCTTCAGGTAGATGTCTCAGATCACAGAAGTGCATTTACACAAACTATACAGACGTGGAATTCAATGAGGGTATTAGATTTCCTGACCTCTCTTCAATATGTTGACAAGGACAGGATAGGGATCACAGGTGAATCAGGGGGTGGAACACAAACTTTTCTTCTTGCAGCACTTGATGACAGGATCTCTCTGAGTGTTCCGGTGGTCATGGTATCATCATATTTTGCAGGAGGATGTGCGTGTGAAAGCGGACTGCCGATTCATTCATGCACTGAACTGATGACGAACAATGCCGAAATAGCCGCGATGGTTTCCCCAAAGCCAATGCTTGTAGTTTCTGATGGACAGGACTGGACAGCTAATGTACCTGAAACTGAGTTTCCTTATCTTCAGCAGATTTATAAATTATATGGAATGACTGGAAATGTCGAAAATGTGCATTTCCCTGATGAGGAACATAATTATGGAATTTCCAAGAGGATCGCAATGTATGAGTTTGTGGCAGAACATTTCAATCTGGATATCGTATCGGTTAAAGATAAAAATACGGGAAAGATAGAGGAATCGCGCGTCACAATTGAATCACCTGAAATGATGCTTGTCTTTGGAAAAGAAGGACGGCTCCCGGTTGGATCAGTTAAAGGGATAGATGCGGTGCAGAAGGCTTTCAGATCAGTTCAGTAATTGTAGTTAAAATGAATTACAGGAAAATTTTGTATTCAACGCTTCTTATATTGCTTATTGCACAGGTGAATGCCGGAGCGCAGAATAAGAGGGCTGACGGTTATATGGGTATCTGGTTCAGATTCGGAGAACCTGGTGAATTTGGATACAAATTCTCCGGTGGCCTTGCTACTTTCTCGTCGCAACATACATCTATGGCCGTTTATGCGCCTGAAGTTCAGAAGACTTTTTTTGTTTATTGCGGAACTGCGGCGCCTGACACAAGCCATATTCAGATAATGATTTCATATTTCGACCACCTGACACACAGGGTACCGCGTCCTGTGATCGTACTTGATAAGATGGGCGTTAAAGATCCACAGGATAATGCGAGTATCTCAATCGACAGGAATGGTTTTATATGGGTATTCATAAGCGGCAGGGGCAGGACACGCCCCGGTTATATTTTCAGAAGCAATTTCCCATGGTCGATAGATAGTTTCAAAATGACTTACTCAGGTGAGATACTGTTTCCACAAACATGGAGAATGAATGACAGTTCTATAGTAATGATGTACACAAAGGCTTCCAAAGGACTGGAACTTTACTGGACAAAAAGAGCAGGGACTTCATGGACAGATCCCCGGAAACTTGCTGGTTTTGGCGGACATTTCCAGGTAACCAATGTGAATGGGAACAGGCTTTTTTCAGTATTCAATGTTTGTCCCGACGGGAATCCGGATACAAGAACAAATCTGTATCTCATCTATACAGATGATTCAGGTCAGACCTGGAAGAATATCGATGACAAAGAAATTCAAACGCCGGTTTGTGATATTAAAAACGCAGCTCTGATTCATGATTTCATGTCTGAAAAGAAGCTAGTTTATATTCAGGACCTTAATTTTGACGACAACGGGAATCCAGTAATACTTATCCTCGTGAGCAGGGATTTCAAACCCGGACCTTCAGGTGAACCAAGAGAGTGGGTTGTTGTATCTCGTCGCAACGGAAGCTGGAATTTCTCAAAGATCTGCAATATGCCTCATAATTATAGTCTTGGATCTATATATACAACCGGTGATCAGTGGAAGGTAATAGGACCCTCCGATCCGGGTCCTGATAAATATGGTACCGGGGGAGAGCTCGTTTTATGGACAAGCAACGATAATGGACAGACATGGAATAAATCAGTTAACATAACTTCAGGAAGCAGCATGAATCAATCTTATGCCAGGAGGCCGCTCAATGCTTCAGGTGAGTTCTTCTCATTCTGGTCAGATGGCGATACAAAGAAGTTCTCAAGATCACATCTGTATTTCACGAATGATAAAGGCGATAAAGTTTGGATTCTTCCATATAAAATGTCAAGAGAATATGAAAAACCTGAAAGAATAAAATGAGTGTCTGTTTTCTGACAGATGACCTTTTTGTAATCAAATTTTAAATTATTTGTATCTTCGGCGACGAAACTAAAACCTGACCAAAATGAAGAAAAGAAACCTGTTCAAGACGCTTATGCTTGTTGCTGCTGCAGCGCTTATTATGACAAACTATTCCTGTGCACCAAAAGGGAAGTTCATAGGATTACAACTGTATTCACTGAGAGACTCCATTGTAAAGGATGTCCCCGGGACAATTGAAAAAGTCAGTAAGATCGGCTATAAATTCGTCGAACCTGCCGGATACGGCAAAGGCAATTTCTATGGTATGTCCCCTGAAGATTTCAGAAAATTATGCGATAAGAATAATCTTCCGATACTCAGTTCACATACAGGTATGGCGCTCCCTGATTCAGCCGGATATGCCGGAACTATGGCATGGTGGGATTCATGCATAGACGCTCATGCAAAGCTTGGAGTAAAATTTATTGTTCAGCCTTTTATGGGTGGTGATGCTTATGAGAACCTTGCAACTCTTAAAAAATACTGCGATTATTTTAATGAAGTAGGTGCAAAGTGTAATGCAAAGGGTATTCGTTTCGGATATCATAACCATTCACAGGAGTTTAAACCCACAAAACAGGACAGTACCGGTGCGGTAATTTATGATTTCATGCTTGAAAATACTGATCCTTCAAAAGTCATGTTCCAGATGGATCTTTACTGGACTGTTGAAGGCGGCGCAAACCCGATTGATTATTTCAACAAATATCCAGGCAGATTCGAATTATGGCATATCAAAGATGAAAAAGAAATCGGCGCAAGCGGAAAGATGGATTTTCAGACAATATGGGCAAATGCCGAAAAATCAGGTATGAAATACGGGATTGTGGAAGTTGAAGAATACAGCTTTGATACTTTTACAAGTGTTCAGAAAAGCCTTGAGTTTTTAAACAATGCGGAATACGTTGTGATGCCATTGAATAAGTAGAAAAATTTTATCTTTGAATGAAAGGAGATCTCTATAAAAACGATCTCCTTTTTTTTTATTTTTATCGTGGCTGTTATTGAAACAGATTAAATGATTTTTTTTTCATCGAAGCTTTACTATGAAAAGGCAGAAAGTATTTGTAAGCGGATGCTATGATCTTTTGCATGGAGGCCATATCGCATTCTTCAAAACAGCATCTTCTTACGGAGATCTTTATGTGAGTATAGGCAGTGATGAAAATATTCTGGTACTGAAAGGCAAAAAGCCTGTCTTCTCACAGGAAGAACGATTATTTATAGTTAAATCAATACGTTATGTTCATGATGCCTTTGTAGGTAGTGGTAATGGCATGCTTGATTTTGAACCAGAACTAAGGAATCTGCATCCCGATATCTTTATTGTCAATTCAGACGGTCACAAACCTGAAAAGGAAGCTTTATGCAATAAACTAGGGATCAGGTATATGATTCTCGAAAGAATACCTGAACCAGGCCTTCCTGCGCGGTCAAGTTCCGGGACAAAGAAAGATATTTCAGGTTCAAAGAACTGATCGGCTGATATTAAACTTCATTCTTTCTGAACTTTTATTGTCATTTCAGGGTTCGATCTAGTGTTAATCCTGATAATGAAAATCTTTTACTCTTTTCTTCTCATACCATTTGTACTCACTTGTACAGGTGAAAGGCCGCAATCTGATAAGAGTGCAATATCGCCGTCATTTACTTCAGATATTGAATCGTTCAGAGGCTACAAATATCCTGATTGGTTTCGCGATGCAAAATTTGGAATCTGGTCACACTGGGGACCACAATCTGTACCAAAACAGGGTGACTGGTATGCACGAAGAATGTATGAGTCTGACATTTACGACCTGAAAACAAACAAACCAACAGGTCAGCAAAGCAGGGAATACATGTATCATAACGAGCATTACGGGCATCCTTCAAAATTCGGGTATAAGGATATAATTGCTCTCTGGAAAGCAGAGAAGTGGGATCCCGTTCAACTCATGACTCTATATAAGAGGGCAGGTGCAAAGTATTTTGTCAGCATGGCAACTCATTACGATAACTTTTTTCTCTGGGATTCGAAGATACACAGGTGGAATTCAGTCCGGATGGGCCCAAAGAAAGACATTGTCGGATTATGGAAAGACGCCGCTCTGAAAGAAGGCCTGAAGTTCGGTGTTTCAGAACACCTTGGTGCAAGCTTTACATGGTTCCAGCCGAGCCACAGGGCCGATCCCTCTGGCCCGAGGAAAGGAATTCCTTATGACGGGGCAAATCCTGCATATCAGGATCTTTACCACAAACCTGCTTCTTCAGATGATATCGCATGGTTTACAAGAGACACAGCCAATCACAGGATCTGGTTAAATTCAATTACAGAGTTAATTGATTTATATAAACCTGACCTCCTGTATTCTGACGGCGAGCTTCCTTTTGGTGAGACGGGCCGAAAGTTACTTGCCCATTTCTACAACCATGATATAATTAAGAACGCGGGAAAGCTGGAGGCTGTCTTTACATGCAAGTATCTGCCTTCTGAAGGCAGATGGGTGAAAGATGTTGATCTTTCCGCAATTGACTCAATCAGCTCTGATCCCTGGCAGACAGAAGCCTCTATTGGTGACTGGTATTATAAGGCGGGGCAGCAATATCAAGGCGCTAACGACATAATCCGGATGCTTGTGGATATTGTGAGTAAAAACGGGAATCTGCTGCTTAATGTGGTTCAGACTCCTGAAGGTGATCTGGATACAGATGTAGTTAATATTCTTGAAGAAATCTCAAGATGGACGCCTGTAAATGGGGAAGGAATATTCGGGACTCGTCCATGGAAGGTCTTCGGTGAAGGTCATTCTCTTAAAAACAAATGGAAAGAAGTCACCGGTGGAGTATTAAAATCACAGGGATTTGAAGAGCAGGATATCCGCTTTACATCAAAGGACAATAATCTTTTTGCTTTTTGTATGGCAAGACCTGAAAATGATATTAAGATTATTTCGCTTGGCAGGAATTCAAAATTGCTTAACAGCAGAATTAAATCAGTAACATTGCTTGGAAGCGAAGAAAAACTTAAATGGGATCAGGCCGCCGACTATCTTTTAATAAAGAAGCCTGATAAACTTCCGGCATGGAATGTCACCGGTTTCAGGATAACATTCAGAAAAAAACTGATCACTGACTCGTAGTTGAACTTCTTTTTTTGTTGTAGCGGTCACTCGCCTCTCAGCTTTTTGAGCTCATTAAAATGCTGAAGGGCCATTTTTTCCCTTGCCTCACGGGAAGTTTTCCTGTATGCATCGAACTCAGCCCTGAGTTCGTCAAGGTCTTTATTCCTGTTATTAACAATCCCCTGGTTACGTTTAAAAACAAGAAATCCGATCATGAGAACAGCAACAAGGGCAATTATTATTGTCCACATAATTGAGTTATAGGTTCCTTTTTCAACCTCCATTCCGAAAAATTTAACGCTATTCTTAGACCTGGTGACCTCAGCCAGATTATTCTGGGTTGTACTGAGCGTTGAATTCAACGAATCTATAGTTCTCTGAAGCGACCTCGTCTGAGCGTTTTGGGATGAGATCTTCTTCTGCATTGATGAAAGAGTATCATTTATATTCTTCTTTAATTTCTGAAACATATCTTCCCTTACTGCCCTGAAGTTCTCATATATTCTTGTTCTGGCTTCAATTGTGTTAAGCTGCTCTTTTATCGGAACAGTTGTCAGATCAATCTGTGGTAATTGTCTTGCCTGGGCGGGAGCAGGTGTTTGTGCCTGAGGCTGTGTCTGAAGTTGCGTCTGAGGAATGTTTTCAGCCTGAGCATTTACAGTCATGGCAGGGACTAAAGCCAGGAAAAAACAAAGTGCAATTACGGGCCGCAATAAATGAGATAGTATTTTCATGTCAGAAAAATATTGAATTTAACTCCTTTGAGATATTCAACGTATAACCATGTCTAAAATTATTATTTTAAATTGAATTTTAGAATGTTTATTGCATTCGGTTGGTAAAGTTAACAACAGGAACGCAGGCATAGTTCAGTTTTTTATTTGCAGGTTTGTAAATTAACTTATTCATTTTATGTCACAAAGCGAAAAATGATCCTGATATTTCTTTTTATCGAATCAGATGCGAACGATATTTCTTATCTTTTCAGGATTGAAATTCACTTAAAGCAATGAACACTATCGGACGAAGGAATTTTTTAAAATCATCGCTTGCAGGAGCTGTAACAGCAGGTTTTGCCGGCAAATTCGATTTAGCCGGGATTGAGCAGAACAATGCAAAACGTATTGGAATCATCGGGTTGGATACTTCTCACAGCACAGCCTTCACAAAAGCGCTGAACTCTGCTGATGCAGGTCAGGTGTATAAAGGATTCAGGATAGCTGCTGCATATCCGAAAGGAAGCAGTACAATAAAGTCCAGCGCCGACAGGATACCGGGCTATACTGAAGAAGTGAAGAATCTTGGCGTTAAAATAGTTGGTTCGGTTGATGAATTGCTTGCCGAAGTTGATTTTGTACTTCTCGAAACAAACGACGGGCGTATGCACCTTGAACAGGCTCTCAAGGTTTTCAGATCAGGGAAAAGAGTTTTTATTGATAAGCCGGTTGCTGCTTCGCTTACCGATGCGATCGCTATATTCGAAGCTGCGAAACATTATAATGTTCCTGTTTTTTCTTCTTCATCTCTCAGATATATAACCGGCATGGATGAAATAGCAGGTGGTTCAATCGGAAAGGTTCTCGGTGCCGATGCATACAGCCCGGCTACTCTTGAATCAACTCATCCGGATCTTTTCTGGTACGGAATCCATGGCGTTGAAACTCTGTTTACTGCAATGGGCAGGGGTTGTGTAAGCGTTACTAGAACTTCTACAGAGAAGCATGATGTTGCAACAGGATTATGGAATGATGGCAGGATAGGTACATTCAGAGGTATCCGCGACGGGAAATCAGGTTATGGCGGACAGGTTTTTGGTGAAAAGGGAATTTCAGTGCTGGGACCCTATGCAGGTTATGATCCATTGCTTAAAAGAATACTTGAATTTTTTGAATCAGGTATTCCTCCGGTCTCCGCTGATGAGACTCTTGAAATTTTTACATTCATGGCTGCTGCCGATGAGAGTAAAAATAACGGTGGCATACCGGTGAAAACTGCCGATGTATTTGAAAAAGCAAGGAAAGAGGCAATTAAAATTGATTTTGATAAATAAACAGAGAAAATAAATAAACCTAAACAACTCTTAAAATGTCAAACAGGAGAGAATTCATAAAAAAAAGCGCTCTCACGACAGCCGGAATAGCTGTTGGAGGCATGGCCCTCAACGCAAAATCGTACAGGAACATCCAGGGCGCAAACGACAGGATCAACATTGCTGTTATTGGTATCAGGGGACAGGGAGGAACGCATATTAACAGCTTTGCAAGCATTAAGGATACAAAAAATGTTCAGATCATCGCCTTATGCGATGTTGATGAACAGTATTTTGATCCCAAATCGAAAATAGTTGCCGAAAAAACAGGCATTACTCCCAAAACGGAGTGGGATATGCGAAGAATCTTTGAAAACAAAGACATTCATGCAGTCTCATTTGCAGTGCCTAATCATTGGCATGCGCTTGGAACAGTCTGGGCCTGCCAGGCAGGAAAACATGTCTATGTTGAGAAACCCGCATGTCATGGTATATGGGAAGGACGGAAAATGGTAGAAGCAGCCCGTAAATATAATGTACGTGTACAGACAGGCACCCAGAACCGCTCAATACAGGGAGTAATCGACGCAATTACTTTCCTTCATAAAGGCGGGATAGGAGAGGTCTTCATGGCAAAAGGTACATGTTATAAGCCACGTGATTCTTTCGGAATAGCACCCGACAGCAATCCTCCTGCTTCACTGCATTATGACATGTGGCTCGGCCCTGCACAAATGAGACCTTATAATGAAAAACGCGTGCACTACAACTGGCATTGGTTCTGGGCAACAGGAGGCGGAGATACAGCAAACCAGGGACCTCACCAGTTCGATATTGCAAGATGGGGCTTAAATAAGGATGAGCATCCTCTTAAAGTTTTTTCAATGGGAAATGTTTTCGGAATCAATCCTAAGGAATGTGAGCAGGAGACCCCGAATACACAGACTTCATTATTCAAATACAGGGATGGGAAAATTCTAGAGTTCGAAACAAGGGGAAGATATACAAATACCGAATCTGATCTGAAAATTGATATCGGGAATCTTTTCTATGGCACCGAAGGCTGGATGGAAATAAATGGAGGAAACTGGGCTGCTTACAGGCAGCGGGAAAAAACACCATTTGCAGGCTCAGGAATTCCTGTACAGGCAGATAAAGCAGCTGCCGGCGCATATCTGGCTGCACCCGGCGGCGCAGCACATTATGAGAATTTCATTGATGCGATACGTTCAGGAAAGAACGAAGATCTGCATGCTGATATTCTTGAAGGTTATATGTCTGCATGTCTACCGGCAATGGCAAATATTTCTTACCGTCTTGGAAGAGAGCTTACTTTCGATGGGTCAGCAGAGAAATTTGTTAACGATAAGGAAGCAAATGCATTCCTGAAACGAAATTACAGGGCGCCTTATGTGATTCCTGAAAAAATATAATTCATATTCACCTGTGCCCGGTAGGCGCGGGCACAGGATTTTGCTTTATTCAATTAAAACAAACGATAATGAAATTGCGAATTCTATTCTTTCATTTATTCGCTGTCCTTATAATACTTTCATGCTCAAAACGATCGGGTGAACAGGATACAAAAGTATCAATCTCCACGAATCAAAAAGAGAGAAGAGCCGATATAGTCATTGATGGAAAGCTTTTCACTTCGTATTGCTGGCCGGATGATGTATATAAACCTGTTTTATATCCTGTTTTTACCGCATCCGGAACAGAGATAACAAGAGGTTTCCCGCTTAAACCACGTACAGGCGAACAAACTGATCATATTCATCAGGTCGGAATATGGCTGAATTATGGGAATGTAAACGGCATTGATTTCTGGGGAAATGGGTACAGGGGTATGAAGGAGCCTGCCGGAGGCGAAATTCAGCATGTGAGAATCGACAGGATCGAAAGCCGTAAAGGTGAAGGAATACTTGTTACAACATCGAATTGGTTAGTTCCGGGCGGAAAAGTTATCCTGAATGAAAGATCTGAATTTCATTTTTCTGCAAAAGGAAACACGAGAATAATTGACAGGATTACAAAACTGACTGCAACTGATACTACAGTTCTTTTCAAAGATACAAAAGAGGGCTTCTTTGCTGTCAGGGTTGCACGCCAGCTCGAATTGCCTTCGAAGACAGGAGTCAATCTTATTGATTCGACAGGAACGCCTTCAACTCAGAAAGATACTCTTAATACAGGTGTTACTGGAAACTATCTTAGCAGCGAGGGCCTGCAGGGAGAATCCGTATGGGGTACCCGTGCTGCATGGATGGATCTTTATGGAATTATAAATGATGAGAAAATTTCAGTTGTTATTTGTGACCATCCTAAGAATCCTGGTTTTCCCACATACTGGCATGCAAGAGGATACGGGCTTTTCTCGGCTAATCCTCTCGGCTGGAAGGATTTCACCCAGGGAAAAGAAGAATTCAACTTTAAAATAAAGGAAAAAAAATCGGCAACCTTCCGTTATCGTGTTATTATAAGTTCAGGAACATACCTGTCAACTGAAGAGATCAACCGGCTTGCTGCTGATTTCGGGAAAAGGTACAAATGAATCACATCCTTTGATTAAAACACTTTTTTCATATATTTGATAAGACTATATTAAACATTTACAAATCATGGAAAACCTTTATAACTCAAGGAGAAACTTTATAAAAAAAGCTGCAATAAGCAGTGTTGTACTTACGGGAATACCCGAAATAGTATCTGCCGCTATGCCAGCTCCTAAGAAGCTCAGTGTCTCTAAAGGTAATGTTATTCTATTTCAGGGCGATTCAATAACAGATGCAGGAAGAAACAAGGAGGACAATTCATTTAACAACCCTCACTCACTTGGTAGCGGTTATGCCATGCTTGCTGCTGCATCGCTTCTTGAAAAATATGCCCCGCAGGATCTGAAGATATATAATAAAGGAATTTCAGGAAACAAGGTATATCAGCTTGCAGAAAGATGGGATAAAGACTGTATCGATCTGAAACCTGATATCTTAAGCATTCTTATAGGTGTAAATGACATCTGGCATAAACTCAATGGTCAGTATAACGGAACAGTAGACATTTATCGAAAAGACTATATAACCCTTCTTGAGAGGACAAAAAAGGCATTGCCGGCTGTTAAGCTGATAATCTGCGAACCTTATGCAGTTAAAGGTGTGAAAGCTGTTGATGATAAATGGTATCCTGAATTCTACGATTATCAGAAAGCTGCCCGCGAGATTGCTGAAAAATTCGGCGCTGTATTCATTCCTTTCCAGAAAGTATATGATGAGGCTCAGAAAAGGGCTCCGGGTTCTTACTGGACCCCGGACGGTGTTCATGCCTCATTTGCAGGCGCACAGCTTATGGCAAAGGCCTGGATGGAAGCATTGAAGTAGACTGGCTGATGTCTCAAATCACTATTTGAAATTTATGTTCTGTTCATTGTTGTGATCAGGCATGATAAGCATGTCTATTCATCACAAATTATCCTCTTTTTTTGTATCTTTAACAATTAGCCTCATAGTGAATCATCTTAAAATCAGGTATATGAAAAAAGTAATTCCTTTTATTCTTTTCATGATGTTATTTCAGCTCAATCTCAAATCCCAGAATGCGCCGCAACTCGGGAAAGACCCTGTAAATAAAGTTATTGCAGCAATGTCTCTTGAGGAGAAGGCATCAATTGTTGTCGGAATGGGAATGCGTTTCGGCGGACTGAATCCTGGTTCAGCCGATGCCGGAGCAAAAGATCCGGTACCGGGTGCAGCAGGTTCAACATTTGCAATTCCGAGGCTTGGAATTCCTTCAATAATAGTAGCCGACGGCCCTGCAGGTTTGAGGATCAGTCCGGAAAGACCCGGTGAAGACAAGAAGTTTTACTGTACTGCTTTCCCTGTAGCAACACTGCTTGCTTCCACGTGGGACAGGGATATCGTTACCAAAACAGGGGAAGCAATGGGGAACGAAGTTCTTGAGTACGGCATTGATATTATACTCGGCCCAGGCATGAACATACACAGGAATCCTCTCGGAGGAAGAAACTTTGAATATTATTCTGAAGATCCCCTGATTACAGGAGAAATGGCAACAGCAATGATAAAAGGTATCCAGAGCCAGGGAGTTGGTACCTCAGCTAAACACTTTGCAGCCAATAATGCTGAGACAAACAGGAATGCGCTTAATACGATAGTCAGCGAAAGAGCTTTGCGTGAAATTTACCTGAAGGGGTTTAATATTGCAGTTACCGGCGCACAACCATGGACAATAATGTCATCTTATAATCTCATAAATGACGTTTATGCTCCTGAAAACCCTGATCTTCTTATAAATGTATTGAGGAATGACTGGGGATTTAAGGGATTCGTTATGACAGATTGGTTTGGAGGCACAGATCCCGTAGCAATGATGAAAGCCGGAAACAACCTTCTTATGCCTGGTATACCAAATCAGAAGCAGGTTATTATCCAGGCTGTAAAAGATGGCAAATTATCTGAAGCTGTTCTTGATAAGAATGTGGAAGGAATATTAAATATTATCCTTAAGTCACCGCATTTTAAAGGATATAAATACTCAAATGCACCTGATCTTAAAGCTCATGCTCAAATCACAAGGCAGGCAGGCGCAGAAGGAATGGTGCTGCTTAAAAATGATAACTCAGCTCTCCCGATACAGGGAGATGTAAAAAATATCGCCTTATTCGGCAATTCATCCTATGAACTGTTTTCAGGCGGAACAGGAAGCGGGGATGTAAACGAAGCTTACACTGTGTCGCTTGCCGCAGGAATGAAGAATGCCGGTTTTGTTGTCAGTGAAAAACTGCAGAATCTCTATTCGGAGTACCTGAGTCTTGCACATGCAGGCCGCCCGGCGCCGGCAGGAATGATGGCGCTTATGCCTCAGGAGCCGGTACAGGAAATGATAATCAATAAGGATATTATCAAAGGTGTCATGTCAACTACAGATGCTGCAATCATTACTATTGGCAGAAATTCAGGAGAAGGTCGCGACAGGCTTGATGTTAAAGGCGATTTTCGACTTACAGATTATGAGCTTCAACTCGTAAAAGATGTGAGCGAAACATATAAATCAAAAGGCAAGAAGTTAATAGTAGTTCTTAATATAGGAGGCGTTATCGAAACTTCTTCATGGAAAGAATTCCCCGATGCAATACTCTGCTCATGGCAGGCAGGGCAGGAAGGCGGAAATGCAATAGCAGATATCCTGAGCGGGAAAGTGAATCCGTCGGGAAAGCTTGCAACAACATTCCCTGTCAATTACAGTGATGTGCCTTCCTCAAAAACATTTCCCGGAACGGAAATTCCGGAGAGAAAAGCTGCGAACGACAGCCCTCTTAATGCCTTCATGCGTGTTAAACCTGCAATAGTTTATTATGAAGATGGTATCTATATGGGCTATCGTTATTACGAAACTTTTAACGTAAAACCTTCTTACGAATTTGGTTATGGCCTGTCATATACAAAATATGAATATTCGAACCTGAAGTTGAATCCGGCAAAATTCAGTAAGAATATTACCGTAAGTGTTGACATAAGGAATACAGGGAAGTTTGCCGGAAGGGAGATTGTTCAGCTATATCTTAATGCCCCGGCTAAAAAGATGGATAAACCGGTTGAAGAGCTGAAAGCATTTGCAAAGACAAAGCTTCTCCAGCCAGGCGAATCTCAGACAATCACATTTTCGATCGACAGGAACAGCCTTACTTCATTTGATACAGCTACATCTTCCTGGATTGCTGAGGCAGGAAGCTATGAAGTGAGGGTTGGAGCCTCTTCGAAGGACATAAGGCAGAAGGGGAATTTTACTCTTGCCAAAGATATTACAGTTCAGAAGGTGAGCAGGTCGCTTGTCCCGAAAGATAAGATTAACGAAATAAGACCCTGATTACCAGATTCTTCTCATAAATCCTTTTGTAATTGTTAATAACGACTTCGTAATTTTCGTAACATTTTAATTTTTTATCCGTCTTTGTTCTGTTAATAGCCACTGTTAACTGAACAAAGATTATGATAAAGAACTTCTTCACCACTGCTTTCCGCAATATTGCAAGGAACAGATTTGCTGTTATAATTAATGTCACCGGTCTGGCAATTGGTCTTACTGCTTCGCTTTTAATCCTTCTCTGGGTTCAGAATGAGCTGAGTTTCGAGAGATTCAATGAAAACGCCGTGAATATTTATCGTGTTGAAGAAGATCAGTTTTATTCTGGCGATCGTTATCATGTTACTGTGACCCCGTTCCCTTCAGGTCCGGAATGGAAGAAGAGGATACCTGAAGTGAAAGAGCAGGTAAGATTGAACAGGCTTTCAAGACTGTTATTCCGTCAGGGTGACAAAGCTTTTTTTGAATCCGCCCTCATTGCAGCTGATTCAACTTTTTTTAATGTTTTTACACATGAGATTGTGATTGGTGATCCCAAAACGGCTTTGAACAATCCGTATTCAATTGTGCTCACTGAGAAACTTGCTGAGAAATATTTTGGTAAAGAAAATCCTCTTGGCAGGAACCTGACTCTTGAAAACAACATCCAGTGCACTGTAACATGTGTTATAAAAAACCTTCCTAACAATTCAATATTTACATTCGAAGGAATTCTGCCTTATTCCCTCCAGGATGAGCTCAATGTTCCAACAAGCACTTCATGGGGGAACAATTCTCTTTTTACATATCTTGTTCTTGAAAATGGTTCGGATGTGGCTTCTGTTAATGACAAGCTCACACAGATTGTTCTTGAACATAATCCGGAAACAACAACAAAGTTTGTACTTTTCCCTTTACTTGATATTCATCTTTATCAGCAATTCGGATTTACTGAGACTCACGGACCAGTCACATCATTATATATCTTTAGTCTTATCGGTATTTTCATTATCCTTATCGCCTGCATAAATTTTATTAATCTTTCCACAGCAAAAGCTGCAGGGAGAGCGAAGGAGATTGGAATAAAGAAAGCGTCAGGTGCAGGTAGAGCTGCAATATTCACCCAGTTCATGCTCGAATCGGTCCTGCTTGTAATAGTTTCACTCGTATTTTCTCTTGTGTTTTTGGGTTTGTTGCTTCCTGCTTTTAATGAAATTTCAGGTAAACATTTCAGCCTTAATGATATATTCACACTGAAGTATATCTCGGGCGTTGTCGCTGTTGGTCTCTTTACGGGCCTGATCTCAGGAATTTACCCTGCTGTCTTTCTTTCATCTTTTAAGCCGGCAGCTGTTCTTAAAGGAGAGGTACTTACAGGAAGTAAAAGCCGTTTCAGGCAAAGTCTTGTTGTTGTCCAGTTTACTTTGTCGATACTAATTACGATTACAGCAGTGTTCATGTACAGGCAACTGAAATACCTGCGCCAAAAGGATCTTGGATTCAATAAGGAGAATCTTATCTGCATTCCGATGGCGCAGAACATGAAATCGAAATATTATTCACTTAAAAAGGAGCTGAAGAACGAGAGTCTTGTTGCAGGAGTAACAGCTGCATCGAGCAATCCTGTACTGATTGGCAGTAATTCAGGAGGTGTATGGTGGGAAGGAAAAGATCCGCAACAATCGGTACTTATCGGAATGAACGGCGTGGATTATGATTATACTTCAACAATGCAAATGAAGCTTGTGTCGGGCCGCGATTTTTCTGTTGAGTTCCCTTCCGATCTTGCACATGATACTATCGGTAATTTCCTTGTTAATGAAGAAGTGGGAAAAATAATGAATGCCGGAGATCCTGCCGGAAAGCCTTTCAGGTTCATGGGGTTGAGGGGGACAATTGTAGGCGTGATGAAGAACTTTCATTTCAGGGATCCCGATCTGCCTGTCGGTCCTGTTGCATTTGCACTTACAGATACACGTCGGTTCTATGTTATTCTCGTGAGACTTGCCGGCGAAACACAGTCTTCGCTTAAAGCAGTTGAGAATGTATGGCGGAAAGTTATGCCTGAATATCCGCTTGAATATACTTTTATTGATGAGGATTATGACAACCTGTTCAGATCAGAAAAAAGACTCACCGAGTTGCTTAAATATTTCACAATACTAGCAGTTATAATTGCATGCCTTGGCTTATACGGACTTTCAATGTATTCGGCAGAACGACGAACAAATGAAGTCGGAATAAGGAAAGTAATGGGAGCAGGTTCTCTATCGGTCATTATGACACTTTCAAAAGAATTTCTGTGGCTGGTTCTGATTTCAATTTTGATTTCTGTACCGGCCGGATGGTTCATTGTTAAAAAGCTGCTTGAACAGTTCTCATACAGGATCAATATTGATTTTCTTGTTTTTGCTGCAATATCTGCCGGCGCATTGCTTCTTGCATTTCTCACGGTGAGTTTTCAGGCTTACAGGGCAGCGGGGGTCAATCCTGCAGATGCACTTAAGATTGAATAATTTACTTTTTCTGCAACGGTGAAGAAATTTTTAAGTCTTTGTGATAATTCAGCTCACATAATTTTAGCATCTAATTTAAAAAACACAATATGTTAAGGAATCTTCTCAAACACAGTCTAAGATCGTTTAAACGCCAGGTTTCATACGTCCTGATAAATATTCTCGGTCTTTCAATAGGAATTGCATGCAGTCTTCTTATTGCACTGTATATTATTAATGAATCAACATACGACAGGTATAATGTAAAGAAAGACCGTATTTTCAGGACAATTCTTAACGGGAAAATCAGCGGGCAGGAGGTAACTGTATCCTCTTCGCCTGCAATTATGGGGCCAACTCTTGTGAAGGAATTTCCCGAGGTTGAGAGTTTTTGCAGAATGACCGGTGATGGCCCGACAGTAATAGAATATGCAGGCCAGGTTTTTACAGAAAAAGACATTATCGCCGTTGATTCTTCATTCTTTAACTTTTTCTCAATACCAGTACTTAAAGGCGATCCTGCAAGTGTCCTTAACGACCGTCATGAAGCAGTTCTTTCTGAATCAACCGTAAAGAAGATATTTGGTGAAGAAGATCCAATTGGAAAACAGATAAAAATCGGAACCGATACTGTAAAGTTTACAATAACCGGGATAATGGCTGATGTTCCTGAGAAAACACATTTCAGGGCAAATGTGCTCACTTCAATTATGACAAGTCCATGGAGGGTAGACAATCCTACCTGGATGAGCAACAATCTTAATACATATCTTCTTCTGAAACCCAACTCCTCTGCCGCTTCAGTAGACGGTAAATTCCATGATCTGCTTGTGAAATATGTCGGACCTGAGATTGAAAAATACATGGGTATTTCGATGGATGATTTTCTTAAACAGGGAAATAAATACAGGTTTTATCTTCAGAACCTGACCGATTTCCATCTCGATCCATCTATTCAGGCTGAGTTTAAACCTGCAATCGATACAAAATATCTTCAGATATTTGCTGCAATTGCAATAATGATAGTGCTTATTGCAGCTATCAACTTTATGAACCTGGCAACAGCACAGGCATCAAGGCGTGCAAAAGAAGTAGGTGTAAAAAAAGTCGGCGGGTCAACAAGAGGCATGCTTATTTTTCAGTTCCTGTCTGAGACTTTTATGCTTACGCTTGTGGCCCTGATTCTTGCCCTGATACTGATAAAGGTTAGCCTTCCATGGTTCAGCAGCCTGCTTGATGTAAATCTCAGCCTTAAGCTTCTTTCAAGCTGGTATATTGTTCCTGCACTTGTTCTCTTTGCAGTTTTTGTGGGAATTCTTGCAGGAAGCTATCCTGCCTTCTTCCTTTCATCATTCAACCCTTATGAAGTTCTTAAGGGCAGCCTGAAATCAAGTTCAAGGAATGGTATCCTCAGAAGGGTTCTTGTAATATTCCAGTTTTCTGTTTCAATATTGCTTATTATAGGCACAATGTTAATGTACAGGCAGATAAATTATATGCTTAACAAGGACGTCGGATTTGATAAAAAGAACCTGATTGTGATTGAACGCGCTCATGCTATCGGCGGTAAAATGCAGTCCTTCAAGAATGAGATAAAGCAGATACCAGGCGTTGTGAATATCTCCAGTTCTACAGCAGTGCCCGGAAATAACAACAATAATAACGGTTATGGGATTGAAGGCAGGAGCGAAGAATCATTCCTTATGACCACCTCATGGGTAGACTATGACTTTATTGAGACTTATGGGATAAAACTTGCTTCAGGGCGTTTTTTCGACAATTCGTATACAAGCGACAGTACTGCCTGTCTCGTCAACGAAAGCGCCATAAAGAACTTTTCAATTACTGATCCTGAACATACAAGAGTAATGGATCCTAACGGAGACAAAAACGATTACAGGCAGATACTCGGTGTAATGAAGAACTTCAATTTTGAATCTCTGCGTAATCCGATCTACCCTTATATAGTTAAAGTTCAGGATAAGAATTTTTTCTGGGGTTATATAACAATCCGCCTCCGGGAAACTGACCAGGCAAGTACTATCGCAGCAATAGAAAGCAAATGGAAGGAATTTATTCCTAACACCCCGCTGCAATACTATTATCTTGAGGATAATTTTAAACAGATGTATAAGCAGGAAAAACAGAATGCCAAAATGGCTGTCATATTCTCTATACTGGCAATTTTTGTTGCATCGCTCGGACTTTTCGGTCTTACATCATATACAGTTGAGCAAAGAACAAAGGAAATCGGTGTCAGGAAAGCAATGGGATCATCTATCGGCGGGATTTATGTACAGATATCAAAGGAAATTGTGATACTTGTTTCGGTTTCATCACTGATTGCCTGGCCTGTTGTGTATTACTGGGCGGGGAAATGGCTTCAGAATTTTTATTATCATATAAGCCCCGGGATATTCAGCTTTGTATTAGGATTACTTATTGCAATAGGAATAGCTGTATTGACTATAAGCTACAGGGTTCTTAAAGCTGCCCGTGTTAATCCTGCCCAGTCACTGAAATATGAATAGGAATGCTAAGAAATTACCTTCTCGTAACTTTCAGGAACCTGTTCAAGAACAGGATATTTACACTGATCAACATCATTGGACTGGGGATAGCTCTTTCTCTTTGCATTGTAGCTTTCTTCAACCAAATGTTCAATTATGAGTTTGACAGGAACAATGTCAATTTTGAAAGCATTTACAGGATAAACAGCTTCAGGGACATGGAGGGCAGGGAGCAGGAGTATGGCTCCGTTCCTGCAACCCTTGCCCTGCAAATTAAGAACGATGTCCCCGGAATTGAGAATGTGGTTCGACTCGCAAGATCCGGGTCTTCTGTGAAATTGGGAGATGATGTGTTCTCTTCAAGAGTATACTATGTCGATCCTGAATTTACTGATGTATTCACTTTTCCAATGGTTTTAGGTGACAGTAAATCGCTTACATCAGGAGGGAATGTGATAATCAGCCAGGAAATGGCCGCAAAGCTTTTCGGAGATGATTATCCTGTCGACAATATGATCACTATTGTTACAGACCAGAATAAAGAGTTTACTTTCAGAGTAGCCGGTGTCTTTAAGGATCTTCCGCTGAACAGCAGTTTCCGTACTGATGTGATTACAAATTATGATAATTTTCTGCGAATGTGGTCGATCAATGATGCAGACTGGAAATTTAACACAACTGCCATTTTTGTTCAGATCCGGGATAAGAAGCTTGTTCCTTCCGTAACACAGGCATTGAAAAAATATGTTGATATTCAGAACAAAGCAAGAGAGGATTTTAAGATAAACAGATGGGTGTTGATACAATTGAGAAATGTTGGTGCAAATTCGCAGAATATATGGGGGTCGGGAATTTATCCTTCACTTCATCCTGCAGCAGTGATAGCTCCTCCGGTTATGGCAGTATTCATATTGCTTATAGCATGCTTCAATTTCGCAAATACATCAATATCGACTTTCAGCCGGCG
>DATALC010000097.1:0-36070 GCA_036261265.1 Bacteroidales bacterium | reverse complement strand
CCAATAACACCTGCAACATTCGGTGCCATTGCGTGCATAAGCAGGTGATTCGTCGGATCCTCGCGGAGACCTTCCATCTGTGACACTCTTGCGCTGTCGGGAACCGCAGAAACACCAGCCGAGCCAATGAGCGGGTTAATCTTGTTTTCTTCTGAGAGGAATAAGTTCATCACCTTGGCAAATAGCACTCCGCCAGCCGTTGCAACCATGAATGAAGCGGCGCCTAACCCAAATATCATTATTGACTGGGGAGTAAGAAATACATCAGCCTGTGTAGAGGCTCCAACAGTGAGACCAAGGATCATTGTAACGATATCAATCAGTGCATTGCTTGCGGTATTCGCAAGCCTTTTTGTAACTCCCGATTCCTTCAGCAGGTTCCCGAAAAAAAGCATTCCAAGCAGCGGCAAAGCGCTTGGCGTGATAAAACATGTGAGCAATAAGCCAATAATAGGGAAAATAATCTTCTCGGTTCTTGATACTGAGCGCGGAGGTTTCATTCTTATGAGTCTCTCTTTGCGGGTTGTAAGCAAACGCATTATTGGCGGCTGAATCACGGGAACAAGCGCCATATATGAATATGCTGCAATTGCAATAGGACCGATAAGGTGCCGTGCAAGCTTTGCTGTAGTAAAAATTGCAGTAGGTCCGTCTGCACCTCCAATAATTCCTATTGACCCTGCTTCCTTCATTGAGAATCCAAGTGCAAGAGCGCCAAAAAGGGTGGCAAAAATCCCGATTTGTGCAGCAGCTCCAAGCAACATAAGCTTCGGGTTTGAGATAAGAGTCGAGAAATCCGTCATTGCTCCTATCCCAAGAAAAATCAAAGGGGGATAAATGCCATTAACAACCCCGTAATAAAGATAATTAAGCACGCTGCCTTTCTCATATATTCCGATCTGCAGGTTTGCCCCGGTTAGAAAAGGGATATTACCAACAAGGATCCCCAAACCGATTGGTACGAGAAGCAAAGGTTCATAATCATACTTTATTGCGAGAAAAATGAAAAAGAATCCGACAAGGATCATTATGACATGGCCAATTGTAATGTTTGCGAATCCTGTATATGAAAAAAACCTGCTTATAGCTTCACCTGTTGTTATTGATTTAACAGTATCTGGTGCTGAAATTACCTGGACTTTATTTATTGTATCATTCTGATCAGATGAATGAAAAGCGCCGGCTTTTACAAGAAATGTATTGAGCAGGGCCAGGAATGCTATTATTACAATTACAGTAAGAAATCTTTTCATAAACCCTCCTGCCCTATTTCAAGTAAGATATCATTCTGCAATACAGAATCACCCGGTTTGACCCTGACCGAGCATACTATTCCGTCTCTCTCTGCGAGCACGTTATTTTCCATCTTCATTGCTTCCATAGTAAGAAGCTTCTGACCTATCTTAACATTGTCACCATCTTTTACAAGAACTGTAACTATTGTTCCGGGGAGAGGAGATTTTACAGAAGTGTTCGTTGTCTTAACAATCGTTCTTGTTATCCTGGTCTCTTTTTTTGTCGGAGGCGGAACTTCCGCTCTTACAAGTATCGGAGTTTTCGGAACAACTACTTCCTTATGAAGCTCGACTTCATACTCCGTACCGTTGACCTCCACCTTTATAGTATTTCCTTCCTGGCTTACGAGTTCAACGTCGAATTCATCTCCCCCGATAGTAAACCTGAATTTTTTCATACAGATCTTATCATTTTCTAAAAATATTCAAACCATATATTTTGGAACTCCATGGGGAGTATGTCCGGGAAACTTTTCGGATTGTCATTACTCTTGTCTCCTTATCATGTATATCATCAAGATACAGGTATATTGCTACGGATATTGCGGCGCTTACCTGTGCCGGAATGCGCTGGCTTTTTGACTCAGGCTGAACAGGCTTCTTCCTTGTCATCAATCCGGTGAAAAAATCACCAATCCTCGGTATGTTATTCAGGATAACTACAAGCAACTGCAAAGCTAAGAATACAACAACAATACCAACAATTCCAAGAGTCAGAGCAAAAGAAAAAGAATCATTGACAGTTAAAATGAATAATCGTTGCATAGGTTTATAAGGGTATATTGCAATGTTTCTTAGGAGGATTAATATCTTTCTTTGTTGCGAGGGTCTGCAGGGCTCTTATTATCCTGAACCTTGTATTCCTTGGTTCAATAACATCGTCAATTAATCCGTATTTAGCAGCTTCATAGGGATTTGCAAATTTCTCCCGGTACTCTTCTTCTTTCTCAGCAATGTATCTTACACGCTCCCTCCCATCAATTATTGAGGTAATTTTTTTCCCCTCCAGTATCTCGATGGCTCCTTTTGGCCCCATTACAGCGATCTCAGCAGAGGGCCATGCAAAATTGATATCACCCCTCAGCTGTTTGCAGCTCATTACATCGTGAGCGCCGCCATAGGATTTGCGCATTGTTATAGTTACCTTCGGTACAGTGGCTTCACCATAAGCAAACATCAGCTTAGCACCATTTGTAATAATACCGCCATATTCCTGCTGGCTACCGGGAAGAAAACCAGGAACATCTACAAAAGTTATTATCGGAATATTGAAACAATCACAGAACCTTACAAATCTTGCAGCTTTCTTCGAAGCATCGATATCGAGAACACCTGCAAGAAAATTCGGTTGATTCGCAACTATGCCGGCAGGCATTCCATTGAATTTCGCAAACCCGACAACAATATTTTTGGCATAATGCCTGTGCATCTCCAGAAATTCCTTGGAATCAACAACAGAGTAGATTATGTCCTTAACATCATAAGGTTGTGTTGGGCTCTCGGGAATAATATTATTCAATGTATCATCAGCCCTTTCAATTGGATCAGTGTTTTCTGTCACAATGGGATCCTCAAGGTTGTTCTGGGGAAGATATTCAAGCAGCTTTCTGATAAGCAGTAGTCCTTCCTTCTCATCCTCAGCCCTGAAATGAGCCACTCCCGATTTTGTTGAATGCACAGTTGCCCCACCCAGGTCTTCTTCAGAAATATCTTCACCGGTCACTGTTCTTGTTACTTTAGGTCCTGTGACGAACATGTAACTTGTTTTCTCAGTCATTATAATAACATCGGTGAGAGCAGGAGAATAAACAGCTCCACCTGCGCATGGGCCGAATATAGCGGATATCTGAGGGATCACGCCTGAAGCCATTATGTTCCGCTGGAATATCTCCGCATAACCGGCAAGGCTCCTCACACCTTCCTGGATACGGGCTCCTCCGCTGTCATTAATCCCGATGACAGGCGCTCCGACCTTCATCGCCTGATCCATAACTTTACAGATCTTATGCGCATGTGTCTCCGACAGGGAACCGCCCATAACAGTAAAATCCTGTGCAAAAACATAGACGACTCGCCCGTCGATTGTCCCGTGACCTGTTACAACTCCATCACCCGGGTAAACTTCTTTTTCAAGTCCGAAATCTGTGCACCTGTGAGTTATGAACATATCATATTCCTCAAAGCTGCCTTCATCGAGAAGCATTTCGATACGTTCGCGGGCTGTATTCTTATTCTTGCCGTGTTGTGCTTCTATTCGCTTCTCTCCGCCTCCAAGCTGGGCTTTTACCCGTAAGTCGATTAATTGCCTGATTTTATCCTGACTACTCATTTGTTTAACAATATTTAACAAATTTATGAGTCAGTACAATCAAAAAACATGAGTTTAATCAACCTTAAACATGAATCCCCGGATTGATCTGAACTGAGCAGTATTGCTTACTTCGCCTCCGCTCAGTGAGCGACTACGCCTTAGAACTACATATTTCGGCTCCGCTCAGTGAGCAGTTATTCGTACCTCAATGCCTCTACAGGATTTCTTGTTGAAGCTTTCCAGCATTGCAATGCAAAAGATGATACAGCAATCAGATAGGCTATAATCGGACCTGCTGCAAAAGCCCAGTACGGCATTGGCGTCCTTAGTGTAAAGCGTCCAAGGAACATATTTCCAATCAGGAATGAGAGGGGAAGTGAGATTATAGTAGCTATCAAAAGCCATTTTGTATAATTTAATCCAAGCAGTTTCATTATTGAGCCGACAGTTGCCCCATTGATCTTTCTTATTCCTATTTCCTTTGTCTTTCCCGCTGTTGTGAATGATGTAAGTCCTGCGAGACCCAGGCATGCAAGCAGAACCGAGATAATGAATGCAAGTCCGATAAGGTTCGATACTGTTGTGAGCTCTGTCCTCGACATTATATCTCTGAAAAGAACAGGTTGATATGTCTTATCTGGTTCATATTTACCCAGAATATCTTTTATACTTGCGTTCAGAGCGGAATAGTTACCATTGGCGCATTTAATCAGCATATTATTTTTCGGTTCCTTTGAAATTGAAATTATGACCGGCACCTGCGGCCCTGACAGTATGACGCGATAATCTTTAAACATGCCGATAACTGTTCCTTTCCTGTCATCAAGCGTCACGGAACGGCCAACAGGGTCTTTATAACCCATTAAGCCGGCGGCGATATCATTTACTAAGAAGCATGCCGAATCGGCAGGATGCGATTTATCAAAGTACCTTCCGGCAGTGATCTTCAGATTCACAATCTTGTCGAAATTAAAATCTGTATTTATGCACCAGAAATGTGTCTTCTCTGTTGAACTTTTCCCGTCCCATGTTACTTCATCCGACATTCTTGAGCCACGCGCAGGTATACAATCTGTAAAACTGACAGATTCTATGCCGGGAACAGAAAGCATCTCAGTCCTGATGCTTTCTGCATGAGAATCAAGTTCCACTGAGTTCTGTATTATCAACAGGCTGTTTTTATCAAATCCAAGATCGTAATGCCGTAAGAAGCCATCCTGCTGCTTGATTATCAGCATAATAATTATGAGAACTATCGGAATTGTAAACTGGAAAACAATAAGACCCTGACGAAATGAGGAAAAACTATGACTTGTAACAATACTTCCTTTTAGTACATTCAACGGACTGGCTGAAGAAAGAAACAGAGCCGGGATGATTCCTGAAACCAATGCTGTGAAAACTGCTATTCCCAAAAATGCCAATATAATACCAGAGTCACTGAAATCAAACTGAACATTTCCGTTAAAAGCCCTGTTCAATCCAATAACTGCAATCCTGGCCAGCTCAGTTGCAGTAAAAAGGCTTATAAATGTGAGCAGGAATGTTTCACCCAGATACTGAAGCATTATCGAAGATCTCTGCGCGCCTATTACTTTTTTTATACCTGCTTCGCGATACCTTCTGAAATTCTGCGCTATTGCAAGATTTATGAAATTGAAACAGGCGATCAGCAGTATCGCGAATCCCAGGCAGGAGATTACAACAATATTTCTCATCTCACCCCAGACTCTTCTCCCTCCTATATAATAATAGAGCATTTTTTCCTTTAATGGAAACAGGAATAATTCCTGGTTAAGAGTAGCTTCGTGATTTTTAATCAGCGTTTTAAGCCTTGTATTAACAGTTTCTGCAAGAGCGTTCCTGTTTAACATAGCCCACAACTGGACTGCACTCGCTCCCGCCTCAAGACTTGAATTATTTGCAGTAAGGAATTCACGGAAGGGTATGATGAAATCAAATTGAATATACGATTGGGAAGGTACATCTTTAAGAATTCCGGAAACGACATAACTTTTTTGAACCGGCTCGCCTGAAGATCCATCATTTATGATCAATGGCTTACCAATACAATCCGTCGACTTAAAAAACTTGATTGCCATCCTCTCCGAAATAATTATCGAATTATTTTCAAAAGGATTATTTGCATTTCCTGAAAGCATTGGATAAGAAAACATCTTTAGAAAATCAGGATCTGTGTATATACCCCGTTGAGTAAAAGACTCGTTACCATAAATAAATATATGATCACGATATACTATCCTTGCAACCGATTCGATCTCCGGGATATCAGATTTAACAATATCTCCCAGGGAGGCGGACAGGTTTTCTTTCGGGAACCTGTCTCCGTTGAAATATGTGACATTAGCTTCGACCTGATATAACCGGTTGTAATTCTCATTGAATTTATCATATCCTGTCACCCGTTTAATATTAAGAACCGCAACTAACGAGCATGTAAGACCAAATGTAAGGCAAAGGAAATTAAGTATGCTGAATGTCTTGTTTCTCCAGATAAACCTGAAAGCTATAACAAAAAAATTCTTTAACATTGTATTATATTTTGTTTAATACTAATAAAAATTCCCTTAATCATTTGCCAGTAGCATGCCAATTTCTTAAAACATTGATTATCTAGGCCATTGAAATCGTTCTAAATATTTTGTGTTAATATTTTTTACACTTTTATGTAAATTAATTTTACATCATTTAAGGTTTAAGTTTGTTCTGAAAGATCAACCAGATTGTCAATGAAACATAATACTGGTTACCAGTGTTATAAATATTTCCGGATTGTTTAAAAACTGAATAATTGTCTTCCACACCTCTCAGAAAACTGATCATCACCTGTGCATTTTTATTCAATGTCACGTACACGGATGCACAGGTTCTGAATGATACTGCTTCGCTGAAGCTTGTAAAGGAAGCTGTTGATCAGATTTACAGTATGAAATTCGGTGTTGCTACTGAAACTTGCAACAGGATAGATTTAAAATACCCGGGGCATCCGGTTGTTTTTCTTCTGCGCGGAATGACAGTATACTGGCAGGGTTATCCTCTTCTTTACGGGTCAGATGAAAGTAAGAATTTTGAAAAACTGATGCTTCAGTGCATCGAAAAATGTGATGATCCGGAACCGCAAAATGAGGCTGAATTCCTGCTTGCCAATATGTGTGCCAGGGGAATCCTGCTTGCATATTATGTAAGCAATGAGCTTCATTCAAAGGTTTTTACTCTGGCAAGAACAACATACAAATACCTCAGGCGTTCCTTTGAATATACAACAGCTTTCCCTGACTTCCTCTTTTTCACAGGATTATATAATTATTACCGTGAAGCCTATTCGCAGGCTCATCCTGTTTACAGGCCATTTATTGCATTGTTCCCTCGCGGAGACAGGGAAAAAGGTATGTATGAGCTCCGGACTGCTTTCAAAAAATCAATCTTTCTTCGGGCAGAAGCTTCGACTTTTCTTTCATCAAATTATAAGTATTTCGAGAATGATTATATCAATGCATCATATTTCAGTAGAACAATTTATGATCAGTACCCGGCCAATATCGTTTACAGGCTGAACTGCATTGAGGATCTTTTATTGAATAAAAAGTATAATGATGCTGAAAATCTTATAAAGACAGATACAGGAACGAATAATGACTACTTTAACGCTCAGCTAATTATACTCAGAGGAATCCTTATTGAAAAAAAATATTCTGAAATAAAAGACGCAGAACAGAAATATTCATCAGGTGCTGAAAAGATACTTGAATTTAGCAGTTACGGCAAACAATATGCTGCATACGCATATTTCGGTTTAAGCAGGATTAGCACTGATATTCGTGATCAGAAATTTTATCGCAGAAAGGCGCTCGATCTCACCGATTTCAGCAATGTAACTTTTGACGAATAACTTTAGTCACTTTAGTCACTTTAGTCACTTTAGTCACTTTAGTCACTTTAGCCACTAATCCATCTTTAAAAACTCAGGAAGCATTTGTCTATTGGATTTGTTGCTACATTTGACAAATTTTTATTTAATGAGATCCTCACTGAAGTATTATTTCGCTTTTTGCATGTTATCAGTAGCTGCACATGAGTTAAATTCTCAGGATTTAAAATGGGGTAAAATGCTGGGCTCTGATAAACAGGAATATGTTCTCAGCCATGTGACCGACAATAACGGGCGGATATTTGTCTCGGGCAAAACAAAAGGAGATATCGATGGCAGGAATCTTGGACAAAATGATTGTTTTCTTATATGCCTTGACTCTTCCGGGAATGAATTATGGAAAAAGCAGTTCGGTTCTGAAGGCGATGAAGACATCCAGTGGTCCGCCATTGATAAACCAGGGAATATTTACCTTGCCGGATACACGACCGGTACGGTGAATACAACAAACACCGGGAAAGAAGATATAATAGTATACAAGTTCTCTCCCGAGGGGAAATCCGAATGGATAAAACAGATAGGAACAGACAGTACAGATATTGCAAAAGGAATTTGCACTGATTTAAGTGGCAATGTATATGTTATTGGGCTCACATCAGGGATAGCAGGAAGCGCTTCATACGGCAAAACAGATTGTGTTCTTATAAAAATGGATAATGAAGGAAACATATTAAAGACTGTTCAGTTTGGGACTCCCGAAGATGATATGGGATATTCAATTGCTGCCGGCGTTCATAATGATGTCTTTGTGTGCGGAACAACATGGGGTAATATTTCAGGGCAGGGCAACGGTATGGTTGATGGATTTGCGGGACGATTTAGTTCTTCACTTGAAAAGCAGGAATTATTTCAATTCGGAACAAATGGCTTCGATATACCTCTTGTTATTTGTGCTGACAATGAAGATCACCTGTATGTGGGAGGGTCCACTTCCGGCAATTTTGCTTCGGATCAGGCTGGTGAAGGTGATTGTTTCGTATTGAAAATGAACTTCAAAGATGGTATCCTTTGGAAAAAACAGTTCGGCACGACAAATCATGATGGTATCAGGGGAATTGACATAAATGAGAATATTTCAAAGAATCTGTATATAAGTGGTATCATGAGCCTTCCTCCTGAAAAAGCCTTCGTTATGAGCTACAATCCTGATGGAGATCTTCTATGGCAAAAAACATTTGAAGCGCAGGGAATTGAAGGCGGAACATCAGGAAAAGACATTCACATTAACAATGACGGCACACTTACTCACATCGGTTTGACACACGTGCCGCTTTTTGGTCCACTATGGGGTGGAGATGATGTTTATGTTCTGAAAATTGGTTTGAAATAGAGCGGGCAGCAGGGAGCATTTGCTCAGGGCTCAGAGTGCAGGTCACTTTAATCACTTCTTCCTAACTCTCCTCTTTAAAATATATCTTATAAAACTTCCGCCCATCAGGATCAACCCCCTGTTGTATTAACTCCCTGTCGCCATGAATGTATATATGAAAGTTCCTGTCGAGCTTTAGAACGCTTTTAAATACTCTTGTCTGCTTTTTTACAGCAGATCCATTTATTGCAAAGTTGTCAGAAATTACGACATCTGTCTGATCCTGGTAATCAGATTTGAATTTATGAAACTTCTCTATCAGCTCAGGTTGTTCCATAACTTCATCAGCGAACTCCCCCATGCTGAAAGATTCATTATCCTTAAAGAATTTTATTGATTTATTAAGAAAGTCAGCCTGGTCGGCCCTTGTAACCTCGAATTCCTGCGGAAGCTGCTTTGTTATGAAGGCCTTGCATAATGAAAGCACATCATGTGTTTTATGGTAATCATCATGCCGTTGCAATACTCCAAGAAAATCATCCATCCAGTAAGCCGCTTCGCTTCCCTTTCCTGAATTATCGACTATTGTTACCACGTATCCTTTATCCCTGTCAATGTTGAATATAAGGCAACCTTTGTCAAGCCTGCTTATGTTTATACCAAGGTCGCTTTCAATACCAAAGGACTTTTCATGTCGTTTAACCTTCAGGAATGTGTCCTTGTTCTCTGACTTGAAAAGACCTATAGCATCGACTGTCTGCCCTTCGAACGTGCATTCTTTGAAGTATGTTACATAAAACTCCCCGCCTTTTATCTTCGGATGCGTGCTGCAATTATACAGGTGCTTTGCGAGATGAACGGATTCATCGAGAAGGGAATCGGGGTTTTCGAAGATTTTTCCTGCATACACATATACTTCATTAAGGTCCAGATCGCTGTCGTGATGAAGGTTATAATATTCATCAGATTTAAATGATGTTGTGAACCATGATAATAGCAGCTCACACAGATCATCACCGGGAGTTGTAATTTTCTCTGACAGTGAAATCCCTTCATCACTGTTTTTATTACCAACATTATGTATGGCAAGACCGGATATCCCGGAGATTAAAAAGTCAACCACTTCTTTTTTCTGTAAGTATAACAGAAAAAAACGGATTACCCGTTATTTCATAGCCAGCCTGAAAGCTGCCATCTCAACTGCATTTCTTACAACAAGGATATTTCCTGCAATCGCAGGATGGTTCCACGTTTTTCCTTCAATGGCTTTAAGATGTGCTAATTCCTTATATTCATCGGGCTTTGCATTGACAAGGACAATTTCGCCTTTTTCAGTAAGAACGATCAGGAGATCCTGGTCTGCCAGCAGGAGTATTTCACCGCTGAAACGTCCTCCGCGCCATTTCTTTTCACCATTCCTGATATCAATGCATGTAAGAACTGGACCATCAAATCCATAAACATGATCTTTATGAATTACGAGATCGTTGAAATATGGCTTCAGCTTATTTGTAGTCCATAGTTCTTCAGTATTCCATTTCCCCGATTCACTTTTTACCGATACAAGTTTCAATCCTTTGATGTTTCCCATATCGATCAATATTTCATCTTTCCCCGGGAAAGCCGGCTGGATGATCCTTGAACCTGAAATCGGAACACTCCACAACATTTTCCCGTCTGAAGGGGAGTGACCGAATACGCCAGCCCCATTATTGAAAACGATCATCTGGTTTCCATTTATGTTCATGAGCTGAGGGGAGCAATAGCTTTCACCACCATCTTCTCCCTGCCACAACAGATCTCCGGTCTTTGCATTATATGCAAGCATTTTTCCTGAAATCCCGATATATATTGCACTATCTGTTACAAGAGGCGAAGATGTAAATCCCCAGACAGGGATCTTTACCCCTGAATCTTTGCCTGCATCACGTGACCATACTACAGATCCATCCTGTTCATTAAGCACATTCAGCATCCCTGTTGCACCAACTGAATAAACACGTCCCTTGTACAAAGTAGGTGTCGAACGGGGACCTGCGCCTGCATGTGAATCCCAGAATCTTATATTATCTGCATGATTCCAGACAGGCTTCCCGCTCATCAGATCATAGCAGGATACCATTTCGCTCTCTCCGCGTTGTTCCTGTGTAAAGAGCAGATTCCCATGAATGGCGAACGACGAGCATCCAGGTCCTACAGGGCTTCTCCATAACTCTTCAGGAGGCGATTGATTCCAGTCTGCAGAAATAGTGACTCCATGAACAATACTGTTCCTGTCATGTCCGCGGAAACCTGGCCACTCAGGTTCAGTTATAAAAAATAAACTGTCATCGGCGGCAGAATTTGTTCCGGCTGATGATCTTGCCATCATCTTTTCTTCTGCTGTTTTTGCCCATCGCCAGTTAAAATACTGACGGGCTTCACCTGTCATTCCGTCTGTACGAAGCAGCGCCCAGAATCCTGAACCTGCAACTATTACTAAAATCATTGATATTAACCTTGCATTTCCTGTAATATTCCTGGTGATTACAACCCATGCAACAAAAAGAAGGCTCAGTATCGGAACCGCGTAAGTAATGAACATCATTCCCATCATTGCTGTTGCGATCGAGCGATCAAGGATTAATGTGGTTCCAAGAAGGGATAGTACAACAAGAACTGAAGAAATGATTCTTTCTTTAACAGTAGTTCTGCTGAAGAATGCCCACCATATTGCAAGCAATAAACCTCCGACCAATCCACCAAAAACGCCGGCTGCCGTTGCAGTCTGATCCGGGATTACTAATGGCAGGACAAACCATAATAACCACTGCAAGATCACAATAATAATGCCTGGCAAAATCCTTAAAGATTTACGGGAGCCTTTACCTGATGAATCCTGATTTTTCATGAGTAATGTTTAAAATATAGACGGTTAAGAACACACATTAGTTACTTACATGACGAAAAAGGCAACATGTTATTTTGAATTATTCAGTCCTCTCTATTTGCACCTGGATTGCAACAAAGGCATCACAATTTCCATAATTATTTAAAAATCATGAAGATAATAATGATTTTTGATTTTGAAAAAATATAGAGGAAAGATTGTTTTTAACAGGTCAGATTATTATTAATAAAAAAAACATATATCATTTCCTGATAATAATTTTACTGTTATTTTTGTAACAGAACAATTCAGAGAGACGGCAAAGGCTTTTTCGATGCTTGTTCTGTAGTTTTAAAAGACGTACATCCAATCCAAAAGAGCATCTGATGGAAAAGAGAATAGGTACAATAGCGATTCTGATCAAAGGGAAACAATCTGTTCCCACTGTAAACTCCCTGTTATCTGAATACAGTGATCTGATCCTTGCGCGGCAGGGTTTGCCTCTGCATCATCGCAATATCTCCATAATTTCTCTTGTCATCGAAGGACCTGTTGAAACAATCAATGCTCTTACCGGAAAGATAGGCCGTCTGAAAGACGTTGAAGTAAAAACTATTCTTACCAAATATAAAGAGGAGCATAATTATGAACAGGAACGAACGTAACAAGGTTTTTATCGACAGAGACAAGCTTTATTCACTTATAGAAGGCAAAGTACCGACAGAAGCCGAAGTAAATGTTATTCTTAACAAATCGCTTAAGCTAAAAGGACTTGATCTTAATGAAGTCGCAACGTTGCTGCGAGTACAGGATCCTGCAATTATTCACAGGATTATGGAGGCTGCAAGTACAGTTAAAGAGGAAATATACGGGAAACGACTCGTTCTCTTCGCTCCTATCTATACCGGGAATGTTTGTATAAATAATTGTACATATTGTTCTTTCAGACGCGATAACAAGCTGATCAAAAGGAAAGTCCTGACGATGGAAGAGATCGCACAGGAAACAAGCACGCTTCTGAAGGAAGGCCACAAAAGAGTGCTCCTTATCTGTGGTGAAAGCAAACGTAATGATACGGATTACATGGTTGAAGCTATCCGGACAACCTACAGAGTAAGAGAAAACGAAGGAAGGGATTATGTAAGGCGGATAAATGTTGAGCTTGCGCCGATGGAAGTTGAAGATTTTGTAAAGCTGAAAGCAGAAAAGATCGGAACTTATGTGTGCTTCCAGGAAACTTATGATCCTTTAAAATACAGCGAATTCCATCCATCCGATACTAAAAAAGGCGATTATGAATACAGGCTTACTGTAATGGACAGGGCGATGGAAGGCGGAATAGATGACGTTGGAATAGGCGCGTTGCTTGGTCTCATAGACTACAGGTTCGAAGTGCTTGCAATGATGGAGCATGCAAGACACCTCGAGGAGGCATTCGGATGCGGACCACACACAGTAAGCGTCCCAAGGATTGAATATGCCGTTGGCGCCCCCCATTCAGAAAATATTCCTTCTAAAGTAAGCGATAATGATTTCAAGAAGCTCGTCGCCATTATAAGAATTGCGCTGCCATACACTGGAATCATCCTGAGCACAAGGGAAAATGATGTAATGAGGAATGAACTTATAAAATATGGCGTCAGCCAGATATCAGCAGGTTCAAGGACAAATCCGGGTTCATATTCACATGAAGAGGAACAGACCGGCAGCCAGTTCACACTTGGAGATCATAGAACGCTCGATGAGGTAATAGCCTCACTGATAAGTGAGTCTTATATACCTTCTTTCTGTACAGGTTGCTACAGGAAAGGAAGAGTCGGACACGATTTCATGGATCTTGCAAAGCCCGGGCTCATAAAACAATACTGCATGCCTAATGCACTGTTTACATTCATGGAGTATCTGCAGGATTATGCGCCTGCTGAAACACGCGAGAGAGGCCTTGCTCTCATTGAAAAACTAACGAAGGACGTTGATAACAAGACACTTCAGAGAAGAATAAAAGAGAATATAGGTGAAATAAAGGAAGGGCAAAGGGATCTGTATTTCTGAATTTAGAGGACGATCTCAGTCCTGAAAACAGCTACAGCTTCTCCTCCTATACGTGTAAGTACAGGTATTCCGTCTTTTGTTTTCACACTGACATGGATATCCCCCGTTCTTCCGATCGCTTCACCCTGGCGACCTGTGAATTCAAAAAGCTCTGCATCCGGAGTTACAATCCTGTTTTGAATGAGATAACCGCCCAGAGGGCCGTTTGCATTACCTGTAACAGGATCTTCATTTATACCGATTGCAGGGGCGAACATTCTCCCATGAGTGAGTATTTTTTTATCAGGTGAATCAAGTGTAAAGACAAAGAAACCATTGCAACTGATCTGCCTGCTCAATTCTGCGAGCTCGCTGTAAGCGGGTTCGAGATTATTCAGCAGTTCCTTTGATCTTATGCAGATCATAACCTTTGAATGACCTGTCGACGCTATCTGAACCGGACAGGCCGGCATCAGATCACCATCAGAAATTCTGAGAGCGCCTGTAAGCCTCTTTACAAACTCATGCTCAAGGGGATTCCCAAGCTCAAATTTACCCTGGGTCATTATCACACTGTAATCATTATTTCGTTTTATTATCTCAAACGGAAGAACACCGATGCGGGTTTTGTACCTGAGAGTACAGCTTTCAAGATTATTTTCCATGGCCATCGCGTACATTGCCCCTATTGTAGCATGTCCGCAAGTAGGCACTTCCATCTTAGGGGTGAAGTACCTGATCATCCCGTCACATGAATTATCGTCAGGAGGGAACAGGAAAGCGGTTTCAGAATTATTCAGCTCCCTTGCAATACTCTGCATCTGATTATCTGATAATCCTCCGGCATTCAGAACGACACCAGCAGGATTTCCTTTAAATTTCTCCTTAGTGAATGAATCAACCTGGTAAATGATGAGTTTCTTCATTTGTATTGTAATGTTTTTCAGATTAAAAGTAAAAAAATCAATTTAGATTTCAAGATTTCAGGATTTCAGTGTTACACCGACAATAAACTTTTTCACAAAACATTGAAGCTTTGAAGCTCTGAAACTCTGAAATTATCAAAGAACGGCCCGATATTTGTGAGCATACAAATAATGAATATCTTTGCAAAATGATTTTGAGCGAAAGCTCCCGTTCTTTGTTTAGTATTTCTTATTGCTCCCTGCTCCCAGCTCCCTGCTTTTTGCCCTGAGCTCCGAGCCCTGAGCAAATTTTACATTACCCGGGGCTGACATGGATTTGACAGCATGAGGGGTGGTATGTAAGCATGCAGTGTGTGGTGACGCGTCACTTGAACAGAGTCACAAAACAATAAAAGGCGAATCTAATTACGCTCTCGCTGCTTAATTAATCTAAGATTAATGAGCTTCATCCCGGCACCAGGTGTCGGGACGAGACATCTCCCGGGCGGTCATGCCCTGATCCAATCCGATACGGAGGTGCACGCAATCCGGGGCTAGCCTGAGGATCGTTCCGCTCCAAAGGTGAAACCAACAGGAACTAAGGATCATCTAGGTTGTCCTGCAGCTGGGTGATCACGAAAATCAAGCAGTGACTAAGCATGTAGAAAGCATATGGCTTCCATGTTTGGACCGGGGTTCGATCCCCCGCAGCTCCACGATTTGAGAAGTAAACTAAAACAAAAAGCCTTAAATTTCTGATTTTAAGGCTTTTTTTTCAATCAAATAGTCCAACATATTCCTTCAACAATGATGAGAGGGAATCTGACTGTTACAATAATAATTAAAACCCTTTTATTTACTCCATATTGAAATCAAATCGTTTACTTCAAGCTTTTTCAACAGGAATTTCCTTGTTCCCATTCTCTGGTTGTCTGCTCCTGCTACCAACACTTCAACGACAGGTAATTTCTCTCCATTAAAAGCTGTGACATAATAGAGCTCTCCTCCATTAATATAGAACTCCAGGAGGTTCTTGTCAACAATAGCTTCAATCCTGAAAGTCTTATCCGGGCTCACGTATGTAACCGGTGTTGAAGCAACCGGGGCAGGGAAAGGACCTGATGGAGCTACTGTCTTCTGTATGTCTTTGTCGGGGGATGAGGCGCTGAATGTCCATTCGTTGTCATACTGTAGAATGTATCCCATTATATTAAGAGAGATAGGGGCATCTCCTCTTTCGATTTCGGCTAGTATGTGCAACGGTTTGGAAGCATCGACATCGAATCCAACCTTTTCTCCGGTCTGGATAAGCTTATTCTCAATCGATTTTGTATTCCCGAAGAGATTCTTAATTTCGGTAATCGGTGATGGACAAAGCCTGTAGCCGTTCAAAGTACTCCTGAGTTTAAGTTCCGATGGGAACAGCATCGGCTGATTAAAAGGCATGCCCGGATGAGTTATGTTTCTGCCCCATCCAACCTGGATCCGTCTGCCATCGGGACTATTATTGAATGTCTGAGAGGCATAGAAATAACCTCCTCCATTTTCATATCTCGTAAAATGCTGTTCAATGTCAAATTTTTTCCCGTCAAATTTTCCAACAATGTATCTTCCATTGGCATCATACATCACCCACTTACTAACACCTGGCTGACCTTCAACCGGAAGCTCGAATAATTCTGGGCATTCAAAAAAGCCCTGAATACCTGACTGGTATGTCCAGGTTTTCAGGTCGGCTGAGTTATAGATCGAGTGTTCCCTGATGTTTACTTCTGCTCCGTTACTCAATTTCGAAGGTTTTCCTGATTCCCATACCACCATTACCCAGTGTTTCTCAGGTTCGTACCAGAAAACTTTGGGATCACGTCCGTTATGTTTCAGGACTGGATTGCCGGAATAATCTTCAAAAGTCTGGCCATTATCATAACTTAGCTGAAGACATTCTCCGCGTCCAGTACTTGTATAGACGGCAATAAGAGGATCAATTCCGTTTCGTCTGAAACCTGATGTATTCTCAGGATCATATACCGCTGAACCTGAAAAGGCAGCATCTCCTCTTATTCCTGCTGTTTCAATTACGGGATACAAGGCCTCTTTTTGCTGTTCCCATCTTATAAGATCATGGCTCACAGCATGCCCCCAATGCATATTCCCCCATTGCCATCCATAAGGGTTATGCTGAAAGAACATGTGATACTCGTTATTGTAATTGATAAGCCCGTTAGGATCATTTATCCAGCCCCTGTTTGCTGAAAAATGGACCTGAGGCCTGTCTTTCTCACGATAAAGGCTATCCTGCCCTGGAAATCTGGAATCTGCATATATCAGGTTCAATACATCCTGACGTAATTCAGGCGGATTGGTGCTATTTCCCTGAGCCGGGCCAAAAGATCTAACAGGAGCGTTCGCAACTTCGATTACAATTGTTTTACCCTGGTAAGGAGTGACATCGAAGAAAGTCCAGAAATCAGGATCAGAACCTGCCAGATTAATTGTGAACTGATCCAATGGCTTTCCATTGAATCTTAATGTCGCTTTGAGAAGCCTGTCAGAAGTCTTAACCGGCAGATTAAGATAGGTTTGACCTTTCTTGATTTTTATCTCCTTGCGTAAAACCTGATCTGTTGAATTCTGACCAGCGAGACTAAATGTGCAAAGGACAAGAAGAAAGAAGAGTGTACAATTCTTAATATTTTTCATTTGTCTTTTATTTATTCATAAATGCTTTTCATTTGCCAGGCATCAAGTGATTTCAATTCAGCAGTCTCCCCATGAGCTCTGACAGAGACACCTATGCTGTCTTTCCTGTCAGGATAGACTCTCATTGCAACGCATTCTTTGCCATTGACAAAAACTTCTATTATACTCCTGTCGATAAAGATTCTTAATTTAACTATCTCCCCCTGTTCAAGCCTGAATGCGGCTGTTTCAGGTGGACGGAATCTTGTATCAGGAAGAGAGGAAGAATATTCAGATTGAATTGATATAAGACTCATGGTTGTCCTGTCACGGGGGGAATCTTGTTTTCCCGTAAGCTTTGTAACAAGATCCGATGGCATTAATGCTGTACCGGGTCCGGCAGTATATTCAAGTCCTGAACCAAACCCTTTATCTTTGTAAAATACAATTTTGGTATATTCTTCTTTCCCAGGAGAACGCAGTACATTGATCTCAAACATTTGTGCTTTCGCAAGATCTATTTCGGCATCAATTTCCATCGAATTTCCCTTAATACTCTGCAATACAATTTCCTTATTTGCTGGCAAAGTTGTTGGACACAGATGCTTTGGATCATACCTTAGGGAATTAATATCACCGGCTGGCCCCTGTCCAAGCACACTGTTAGGAAGCAAAGTTAGCCGCCTTGGAAGAGACATTATCTGGTTCCATCCCTGCGTTGTTCTTCCGGGATTCATGTTGAAGAGTATTATTACTCCTCCCTTGCCGTCGGGGGTCGCCGACGGTGCATGGACACCGGCAGGGCCAACAGCTCCATGGTTGTACTTACCACCGGATGTAACAACAAACTTATCACGAGCCTTATCGTAATCACCAATCAGATACTGCCCTCCACTCTTATGGCTGAAGAAATTCATTATGTATTTATTACCTATCGGCCAGAAATAAGGACATGCCCCATCATCCCCGATCAGAGTAAACCGATCGTTCTCAACAAATTCATGAACATACTCCCAGTGTTCAAGATCAAGTGATCGGAACAGATAGCTTTCTCTTACAGGCTTTCCACCCGGTCCGGTGTTTGTTCTCCCTGCGGAAAGAGAATAGTATACACTGTCTTTCTTCCATATACACGGGTCAAAGACACTGTAAGGCAGTGTAAATCCGGTAGTGCTGTTAAGAGGAATAACCGCCTTACCACTGACTTTTTCCCAGTTGAGCAGTAATGGATCAGATGAAACAGCCACCATATTCCCGGCGAGAGTGCCATGATACATTGCAATCACTTTGTCATTATCGACATATGTCGATCCTGAGTAAACTGCTCTTTCCGGATCTGGGTAAATTGCGTAAGGAAGATCCTTCCAGTGGATAAGATCTTTGCTTATGGCATGCCCCCAGTGCTGACGGGGATCTTCAGGCGGATAACCCTGATAAAACAAATGCCAGTTTCCCTGCCAGAAACACAGACCATTAGGGTCATTCAGGTTCCCTTCAGGATTAACATAATGATATATCGGTCTCCACTTATCATGTGATAACTTTTTCCGCGATTCGGCCATTCTCAGCACCAGGGGATTGCTCTTTAGTTCTTCCTCCTGTTCTGAAACAGTATTACTGAAAGTAAATTTAGGAACCTTCGATTTAAAATCAGTGTTAAGTTGTCCCTGAGACCTGACAGGAGTAAGAAAAACCAGACCAGTAATTAATACTGAGATTAACTTCTTTTTCATAGTTATTCAGCCTGGTTTTGAGCTTTCACTTTTGGACTGACGAGCACAATAAGAAAGGCAACACATACCAGCAGTACAATAAGCGCGCCAGCCTGGCCACCAATCATATCTGTTGCGATGCCCATAATAAGAGGGATAATTGCACCACCGACGATACCCGTTATCATAAGCCCGGATACTTCATTCTGGCTCATGGGTTTTCTTTTAAGAGCCTGGGTAAACATAACAGGGAAGACATTTGAGTTGCCAAGACCAAATGCGGCAATGCCTGCATACATTATGGTCTTATTAGCGGAGAAGAGTGCAACTATACCTAAAGTTATCAGTGAGATGCTAACAATAAAAACTTTCTTATCACCAAATTTCCCAAGGAGGTAAGAACCCATAAGACAACCTGCAGTACGGAAAATGAAATAAAAGCTTGTTGCAAAACCTGCAGCAGCGAGATCTATTCCCAGGTGCTCCATTAAGATTCTCGGAGCAGTTGTGTTTATTCCTACATCAAGACCAACGTGTGCCATTATACCCAGGAAGAACAAGAGAACGTAACCGTCACCGAGAAGTGCAAAGCATTCTTTGAAGGAAGCCGGTTTTCCAATCGGTCCTGTCTCTTCAATTCTGGTTAGAGCAAGATAAGACAGCGCAATGATAGTAATGATTGTAAAACCCGGAAACATTATCATTCTCCAGTCGCCGAAATGTTTAGCTGCAAAAGCGGCAAGCACAGGTGCAATGAAAGATGCAATTGCTTTCACAAACTGGCCAAATGTAAGAGAGCTCGACATCCTGCTGCCACTGACAATGTTGGCAAGCAACGGGTTAAGTGAAACCTGCATTAATGTATTCCCGATGCCGAGGAGAACGAATGATACCAGCATTGTTGCAAAACTGTAATGAACCAGAGGTATCAGAAGTGAAGGTATCGTCGTTAGAAGGCTGAGAAGAACAGTTTTCTTTCTACCGATCTTATTCATCAGCAATCCCGTGGGAACACCAAAAACAAAGAACCAGAGGAATACCATTGAAGGCAGTACATTTGCCATGGTATCGGAAAGAACAAAATCTGCCTTTACATAATTTGTTGCAATACCTACAAGATCTACAAATCCCATCGTAAAAAATGTAAGCATTATTGGAATCAGATTGGAAATGTTACCGCAGTTTTTCATATATCAGTTTTTGTATGATTAGGCCAGATTGATTTCATCGGATAGACTTTCAGCTCTTTTATTTCAATCTCTTTCCCGAAAAATTTATATCCATCAGTATTTCCAGTCACAGCTTTTTTCTCGAGCGCATAGGAGAAGGCGCCACCGTCAATAAAGACTTCAACCGAAGTCTTATCTACAAATATATCGGCAGAGATTTCCATGCTGGTTCTGTCTTCGGGGGTGTAAAATAAACCATTAATCTGATTATAATTTAAGTCATACAGAATGATATTCTGGCCATACAGGCTCAGTCCGGCACTAGTAGAGTGTGATAGTTTTATTTTGGTCTTGATTCTCAGGCAAGCCGCATTGTTGAATTGCTGCATAAATTCCGAGGCTTTTGCCTGGTCGGTTCCATTCCAGGCAAGTTCTTTCTGCTGGAGTGTCTCTATCTCTTTTACAGGTTCGCTGAAGAGCCTGACACCATCTTTTGTTGTCCTGAGGCTAAATACTGTCGGAATCAGCATCTCATGCTTGAATGGCATCCCGGGATGTTCGACCCTTCCCCAGGCAATCTGGATTCGCCTGCCATCCTCTTCGGGTATATTATTATAGGTCTGAGCAGCGTATAGCACTCCGTTTCCATAATAGTATTTGCCAGATTCAGGTGTGAATGTGCTTCCATTGAATTTTCCGATCATGTAGGTGCCTGAAGCTCCATACATAACCCACTTTTTAGTATTCTTGTTCCCATCAACAGGAAGCTCAAAAAAATTCGGACACTCGAAAAATCCCGGGGTGTGACTCTTATACTCCCATTTTTTAAGGTCGGGCGAATTATAAATTGACATCCCGTCTTTTTCGTAAAGAACCATAACCCAGTGTTTTGCCGGTTTATACCAGAAGACATCCGGATCACGAAGGTCAGTGGTCTTCCACATGTCCCATGAATCTATTACCGGATTCCCTTCATATTTCGTGAAAGTACGTCCCTTATCAAGGCTGTAAGCAATGCATTGTCTCTGGCCTTTTGCGTTGTTGACGGTATAAATCGCAACCATCGGAGGAATGCCATCCTTACCGAACCCGGAAGTATTATCATAATCAATAACAGCGCTTCCTGAGAACATGGTACCCATGTCATCTGGCCACAAAGCCGGCTTTAATTCCTGCCAGTGCACCAGGTCAGTGCTGACAGCATGGCCCCAGGTCATGTTTTCCCATTCACGCTCAAAGGGGTTGTGCTGATAAAATAAATGATATTCGCCATCTAGGTACACCAGCCCGTTCGGATCATTATTCCAGCCGCGTCTCGAGGTAAAATGAAGCTGGGGACGGTTTGATTCATTATAAAGACTGTCCTGTCCGCTGATATTATCATCCTGGTAAATTTCCTTCATTCCGTTGGGATTACCCTTATAACTAATCAACAGATCTTTCCCTGACAGTGATGAGATATCATAGAACACCCAGTAATCAGGTTTACCCGAAGCAAGCCGGATAACAAATTTCAATTGAGTCTTGCCTTCAACACTAAAGGTCATAGTGTCGCTTTCAACAGACTGGCTTACAGGAAGGTTAAGATATTTTTTTGACAGTGTTAGGGTTATCTCCTTGGATCCCGTATTCTGTTCCCCTGTCTTACAGGATAGGATTCCAAATACAAGAGATAACAAAATGATACATATTCTTCTAAACATATAGGTTAGTTTTAATCGATTTTTTTGCTTTGCCCATCATCATATATATTCTTCATCTGGAATGCTTCAAGTGATTTAAGTACAGCATCCTGTCCCTGTGAACGTATTGATACGCCCTTGCTGTCATTCCGTCCGGGATAAATCCTCATTGCCACACATTGTTTCCCATTGGCAAAAACTTCAACTACACTTTTATCAATAAAGATACGCAGTTTCAGAGTTTCATCAGGGCTGACAAGAATCGGAGCGGCTTCCGGTGGTCGTGTCTGAACATCAGGAAGAATTGTTGAATACGAAGATTCTATAGCCAGAACGCTGTAATTAACATTCACCGGGGCCTGACCGGGTAATGCCTGTCTTCCCTTGTTAAAACCCTTTTCCCTGAAGAAAGCTATTCGCGTATACTCCTGTTTATCAGGTGAGCGCAGTACATTGACTTCTACCATTTGTGAATTTTTTGTGTCTATTTCCGCTACAATTTCCATTGCATCTCCACTGATACCTTTCAGTACTATTTCTTTGTTTGCCGGAAGAGGCATCGGGCCAATATGTTTAGCATCATAGCGCAATGATGCAATGTCGCCTGCTGGTTCAATTCCAAGTTCATCTTTTGAGAGAAGACTGAGATGGCGCGGCAGAGTCATAATCTGATTCCACCCTGTAGTTGGCTTGCCGGGGTTCATATTAAAAATAATTATCAAACCACCTTTACCGTCGGGAGTTGCAGAAGGTGCATGAACTCCGGATGGCGAAACTGCACCGTGATTGTATTTACCACCGGAGGTGACGATAAATTTGTCGTTTTTCTTATCATAATCCCCGAGCAAATACTGGCCTCCGCTCATGTGACTGAAAAAATTCAGAATGTATCTGTCACCGATTGGCCAAAAATACGGACATGCACCATCATCACCTACAAGAGTGAACCTGTCATCTTCTACAAATTCATGCAGATATTCCCAATGAGCCAGATCCTTTGAACGAAAAAGGAAATTTGCCCTAACGGGTTTCCCTCCCGGTCCTTCATTGAGCCTGCCTGCTGAAAGAGAATAATACACACTATCTTTTTCCCAGATACATGGGTCGAACACATTATAAGGCAGGGGAAAGCCTGTTGTGCTCTTAATTGGAATCACAGCATTCCCTGTAACTTTTTCCCAGTTCAGAAGCAAAGGATCGGAGGAAACTGCAACCATATTGCCGACAGTCGTTCCGTGATACATTGCAATGACCCTGTTTTCTTCAACAAAAGAAGCTCCTGAGAAGACTGCTCTTTCTGGATCTGGATATATTGCAGGTGGCAGATCCTTCCAGTGTATCAGGTCCTTGCTTATGCAATGACCCCAGTGCTGGCGTGGATCTTCCGGCGGATAAGCCTGATAAAACAGGTGCCAGTTCCCATTCCAGAAACATAATCCGTTCGGATCATTCAGATTTCCTTCAGGATTGACATAGTGGTAAATGGGACGATATCTGTCGGTGGCCATTTGCTTCCTGGATTCATTCATCCTTAATAACAGCGGATTAGTTTTAAGCTGTTCTTCCTGCTCTTGAAGTGTTGTTCCAAATTTGAATTTTGGAACCTTTGAAACATTGCCCTGGGCATGGCATAAATTAATCACAGAGAAACTCATAGTAATCAACAGTACGAATCTGACCAGAACCGGAGATAATAGCTTTTTCATTTTAATAAGATTTATTTGTTGAGCTTACTCATAGATATTCTTCATCTGCCATACCTGCAGAGACTTGAGTTCACTGTCTGTTCCATGAGACAGAATTGATACTCCATTGCTATCGGCTCTGCCGGGATAAACTCTTGCAGCTACACATTGTTTTCCGTTAGCGAAAACCTCGACAACGCTTTTATCAATGAAAATTCTCAGTTTTAGTGTCTCGTTTCTTCCGAGTTTCAACGAGGCGGTTTCAGGAGAGCGTGGCTGTACATCAGAAAGGATCGATGAGGAAGTGGTTTCGAGAGACATCAGGCTTTCGCGTACTGGTTGAATAGGCGCATTCCCTTGTGAAGGAGGGTTTAGTGAAATTGACTGCAGCCCGGCAACCTGTCCAAAACGGTAATCACGTCCGCCGCTCATGCCTCTTTCCCTTAAAAAAGTGATCTTGGTAAATTCTTCTTTATTGGGAGAACGCAGAACATTGATCTCCAGTGCCGGGGCATCCTTAGAATCAATCTCAAGATCGATTTCAATTGCATCTCCCTTTACATTCTTCAGAATTATTTCCTTGTTGGCTGGCAGCCTCATTGCTCCGATTTTCTGTGATTGTCCCCTGATGGACTCAATATCTCCTGCCGGCTCCTGCCCTATTTCAATGTCATTTAATAAGGTAAGTCTCCTTGGCAGAGTGAAGATCTGGTTCCATTCACCCGTGGGTTTACCAGGATTCATATTGAAAATAATTATTATCCCGCCCTTCCCGTCAGGTGTTGCTGATGGCGCATGAACACCGGAGGGTGTTGCAGGTCCGAAGTTGTACTTACCCCCGGCTTGGACAATAAATTTATCGTTTTTTGTATCATAATCTCCAAGAAGGTATTGTCCACCGCTCATGTGGCTGAAAAAATTCATGATGTATTTGTTACCGATTGGCCAGAAGTAAGGGCAAGCATAATCATCACCAATAAGGGTGAACCTGTCATTTTCAACGAATTCATGCATGTACTGCCAGTTGACCAGATCGTGTGATCTGAAAAGGTATGTTACAGGTATCATTCTGTTTCCAGGACCCTTGGGTGCGCGTCCTGCTGAAAGAGCATAATACACAGAATCTCTTTTCCATATGCAGGGATCGAAAACGCTGTAGGGAAGTGGAAACCCAGCCTCTGACCGGAGTGATATCGCAGCCTTGTCTTGTGTCGTTTTTTTCCAGTTAAGAAGCAACGGATCATCCGATACAGCTACCATATTTCCAACTTCCGTGCCATGATACATTGCTATGACCCTGTTCCCTTCAACTAATGAGCCTCCTGAGAACACTGCCCTTTCAGGAGAAGGATAAATCGCATAAGGAAGATCACGCCAGTGTATAAGATCTTTGCTTACAGCATGTCCCCAGTGCTGACGGCGATCCTCCGGGGGATAACCCTGATAAAACAGGTGCCAGTTGCCTTGCCAGAAACATATACCGTTTGGATCATTGAGAGTGCTTTCAGGGCTCACAAAATGATAAATTGGCCTGTACCTGTCACCGGCCTGTCTTTTCCTGGATTCAGCAAACCTGATCATAAGAGGATTGGTTTTCAGCTGCTGTTCCTGTTCTCCCTGTGATGTTGCAAAAGTAAATTTCGGCACTTTTGAAGTATAATCAGGAACGTGGTCCTGTGCGATCGCTTTCTGCATTAAGCCGGATGGCAACAATGCAGCAAGCATCAAAATATTCCTTAATGGTTTGAAATACTGATTTTTCATATCAGATGATTTTAACATTATTGATTTCTGTCTCCGCTTCCTTGAATTCTGAAAGGCAGGCAATCAGGAAACCTGCTAGAAATTTAATTGAAAGCAGGGGTATATGGAAGTTTACCTAACTAACCTAAATTAACCGCAGTTAATGTTTTTATGTCCTTCCAAAGTACCCCTGCGAGTCATTCAATCTTTCTACCAGCCGTTATTTTGTTTGTAGATTCCGTTTACAAGGTTAATCTGAGCCTGCGGAATAGCAAGGTACTCATCTCTCCCTTTGGTAAAATGGGCACCAGCAAGGAAAACAAACCTTGTCTTCTCAGTTGCAAAATGTTCATTCAGAGTTTCTGCAGCAATTCCCCACCTGACAAGGTCAAAGAACCTCGAGCCCTCCATTGCAAATTCGAGCCTTCTTTCGAAGCGAAGAGCTTTCCTGGCAAAATCTTTTGTCCATACACAGTTAGCGCCATCAATGTAATTCTCAGTTTTGTAATTACTGATCGGGCTTCCGTCAGTCATCTTCAGCCTGCCAGTGCTGTTTTTAGCTCTCGTTCTTATCTGGTTAATCAAAGGCAAGGCTTCGGCCTGGCGGTTCAGTTCAATCAGAGCTTCGGCTTTCATTAGGAGAACATCATCATACCTGAGAATGTCAACGTTCATTGCACTTCCCATAAATGCACCATATTTCCTATAGGTCGGATCATTGTACGGTACAATTTCCTTCATTGTAGAATAGTAACCATAAACCTGCGGAGCCCTTCTCCAGTTTGACTGCATGACCCACGTCGGTATATACTTGAATGGATGGGTGGTGATCCCGATTGTATGATCGAGCCTGGGATCAACAGAGTTGTTCCAGAAATCCTGGGGGTCTTTCAATACTACATTATCAAAATTATCAAGATCAGGAAGCCCGTCTGCTGTCGTTCTGAAAGCGTTTACCATATTCTGGCTCGGATCATGGAAGTCACAGCATCCGAACTGAGGCGCCATGTCGTAGTTCAGGCCAGTAGCCCTGTTAATTCTGCCCGGGGAAGTAGTTCCATCATCGACAGAGAACTGGATAGCAAATATTGATTCAGGCCCATTTTCATATGTTGTAAGGAAGTTCTTTGCAAAATCGTCATTGAGACTGTATTTGCCGGAATTGATAACATTATCACATAGAGTCACAACCTGGTCCAGTTTTGTCGCGTTTATACTAATAACCTGGTTTTGTGCATCCTGCTCATATGCCTGGTAAAGGCGTGTTTTTGCAAGGTATGCCCATGCGGCCCCTTTTGTAGCCCTTCCAACCTGAGTCTGATTTAATGGAAGATTATCGGCAGCAAACTGGAAATCCTCTGCAATCATATCCCAGAGCTGATCGCTTGTATAAACATCATTCGGGATGGTTTTAATCTCTGAACGATCAACCTGCTCATCGATCCAGGCTGGCTGTTTGAACAGGGTCTTCAAGAGGAAATACCAATGCCCCCTCAGGAATCTTAGCTCAGCTTCCCTGGTGACCTTATTGGGGTATGCTGCCGGATCTGCTGCATCTACTCTTTTAAGAGCATCATTAGCTCTTCCTATCCCTTCATAAATTGCAGTCCAGACAAGATTAGGCTTACTAAGATCAGTGGTGATTGCCACGAATTGTTCAAGAAGGTCTATCTCACCCTGGTCACCGACGCTTCCGCCACCCTTGAAAGAATCATCTGACCTTACACTACCCCATATCCACATGTGTGAAAATGCATGAGTCCAGTCGTCATTGCCGATCGATGCGTAAGCAGCAGTGACCATATTATCGAGGTGTACAGGCGCATTCAGAACGTCTCCGCTCAATGTTCCTTTTGGAGTGTAATCAAGGAATGTCTCGGAACATGAAAGACTGAACATCAGGAATGCAGCCGTTATGAATATTTTTGAATATCTTTTCATAATTGCTAATTATTAAAATGAAACATTAACACCGAGAGTATATGTTACCGGCCTTGGGTATACTGTCCCTGGTGTCTCGGGATCCTGGCCGGTAAATGCATATTTACCGGATGGTGTGATAAGCAGGAAATTCTCAGCCATTACATATACGCGGAACATGTTTACCCTGAGCTTCTGAATCAGGGATGATGGAAGAGAATAGCCGAGAGTAGCATTCCTGAGCTTGAAGTAGGAGCCATTTCTCAGGTAGTAGTTTGATGACCTGTTTTCCTGGTTGGTATTTACCAAAGACAAAGCAGGAATAGTTGACCCGGTATTTTGAGGTGTCCAGGCTTCCAGAACCCTGCTTCCAAAGTTCATGCCCTGACCATTGGCAAAATCTGTAGAGCCAAGATTGCCGTCATTGACTGTCTTGCCTGATACTCCCTGTCCGAAGAGTGACAAGAGAAAGTTCCTGTAGGTAACTTCCACATTCATTCCATATTCAAAATCCGGAAGAGTCGTTCCAATATAATCCTGGTCAAGTGTATTAATCACACCGTCACCGTTCATGTCGACATACCTGAGTCTTCCTACTCCTTTACCTGGTTGAGTTGCATGAGCGGTTACTTCTTCCTGGTTCTGGAAAATACCATCGGTTATATATCCGAACACCGAAGTGACAGAGTGGCCGATTATGGTTTTCTCGACATTACCCGGGTAAGATTTTACAACAGATTCAGGAAGGTAGGTAATCTTGTCATGAAACGATGTTATTGATCCAAGTACATTAACACTGAACTCACCAAAATTACGTCTTGCTCCAAGGGTTGCTTCGAATCCCTTGTTTGCCATGGTTGCACCATTAACATACTGTGAAGAGCCTTCACCCATTGCAGCTGCATAAGGCGGAAGTGTAAGAATATCTTTCGTTTCACGATCAAAATAATCGAAAGATCCTGTCAATTTCTCATCGAATAAACCGAAGTCAACCCCAACGTTAACTTCCCTGGTTGATTCCCATCTCAGGTCGTTGTTGACCAGCTGGGTCGCAACATAACCAGAAGGCAGGTTGCCAGTGTTTATTCCGCTCAGGTCATAAGCCGTGCCAGTCACCCTGTTCCCGGACTGAACCCCATAGTTTGTAGCATAAAGACCGAACCTTGCATTGTCACCTATTTCCTGGTTACCAACCACACCATAACCTGCCCTCAGCTTAAGATTTGAAAGCATCGAAAGACTTGCCATAAAAGGTTCTTTGTCAATTCTCCACCCTGCAGTAAAAGCAGGGAAGAAACCGAACCTGTTGTTCGAACCGAATCTCGATGATCCGTCAACACGTAATGTTGCTGATGCAAGATACCTGTCAGACCATTTGTAATTCACTTTACCGAAGTATGAGAGAAGCTGATGCCCTGTCCTGTAACCTGAATTACTTGCGACACCTGTTCCGGCTGAGAGCTGAAAGTAGTCGAGCGACTGGTCGGCAAATCCTTCCTTGTAAGCACCGATCCGGCTGTAATCGTTTGCAATTGCCTCGATTCCAAGGAGGAAATCAAAAGTGCTCTTCTGTACTTCAAGGGAATAGTTTGCAGTATTTGACCATGTCCAGTTAAACTTATTGCCATTTTGAAGTTCCAGGTAATTTATTGTTCTGCTGAGGAATCCCTCAACCCAAGTCCTCTCAATTGCTGTTTTACTTGAGATATCGGTGTCGATGCCTATCCTTGATGTCAGAAGAAGATTCTTTATAGGTCTTACTTCGAGGTAAGCGCTTCCGAAGAGAAGCAGATCCTTAACACGGTTATCCTTTCCAAGCCATGCCACATGGAGGGGGTTATTCCTGTCTGAAAAACCTGTTCCAGTCGGACCGGCCCAGTCCCCATTTGTATCATATACCGGTAGCCTGGTCTGCATAAAATATGCATTGCTTATTATCGACGTGCTGTTGAAATTTGCGATACCGGGGCCGTTATGGTCGCCTCTCAAAGGAGCTTCATTAGTACTGGCTATGTGAAAATCCTCACCAACTTTTACCTTTCCTTTAAGGAAATTTATTGAACTGTTAATCTGTCCATTGATCCTGTCAAACCAGTTATATTTAATAACCGATTTGTTATGGTTTTGACCAACACTTATAAGAAGTGAACTGGTTTCTGTACCGCCGGAGATTGTAACACTGTTATTTGAGATCAGACCTGTTCTGAACAAGGCATCCTGCCAGTCTGTATCAGATGAGGGAAGCAAAGGATTCTCACCAACAATCGGAACCGGGATAACTTCATCGAGAACAGCAACCCCGTTATCAGTATGCCAGTTATATGTATATCTGGCAGAATGAGCATTCGGACTGGTCCCGTCATTAATAGAAGCTTGCCATAAAGCGCGACCATATTCTTCTGTGTTTGTAACAGGCAATCTGCGTGTAAAGTGCTGAGTCGTCATGCTTGAGTTGATATCGACTTTGAATTTGTCCTTACCTTTCTTGGTAGTGACAATTATGACGCCGTTTGATGCCCGTGATCCGTAGATTGAAGCTGCTGAAGCGTCTTTAAGGACCTGTACCGACTCTATTGTGTTAGGATCTAGATAACTGAAAGTATTTGCATCCTTTGAAGGGATCCCGTCGATAATATAAAGAGGTGATGTATTACCGAGTGTGTTAACCCCCCTTACCAGAAGATTCCTGGTCCTTCCTGAGGGATCACCGCTGGTTTCAATATAGAGACCGGGAACTTTACCCTGCAGTGCTGTCATTGTATTTGTGGAAGGAACATTTGCCATTTTATTGACATCAACCACGGCAACTGCACCAGTAAGGTCAACTTTCTTCTGCACTGCGTACCCGGTAACCACGATCTCATCAAGCTGACCCATTGCTTGTTCAAGGGCTACATTCACCGGCCCTGAAGGAGGTACTTTCACTTCTATCGTCTGCATTCCAACGAAGGAGATCTGAAGAGTTACATTAGCCCCGACAGTTAATGTAAAACTTCCATCCGAGCCTGCAACAGTACCATTAGTTGTACCTTTTTCCAGGATTGTCGCTCCGGGAAGTGGATTATTCGTAGCGGCATCCGTGACCTTACCTGTAACAGGAGTCTTTTGGGCAAATGTATTCGCGGAAATAAGAATACACAGCACCAAGAGAATCCCCTTTAACATTTTTCTTGGTCTGATTTTTTTCATAACATTTTAGGATTAAAAGATTAATTGTTTGGTTTAAACTGACCTTGTTGTTGTTTTTCTACATATAATTTCATTTATATCTTCAATTCTATAATCAGGAGTCGCTCCTTCCCGTGTGGCAACAAATGCACCTGTGGCGCAGGCAAAATCTAGTGCCTGCTGGGTGGGTTCTCCAGAGAGGTATTTTGAAAGGAAACCTGCCAGGAAAGCATCTCCGGATCCTACAGTGTCAACAACTTTTACTTTGTACCCGGGGTGTTCATAATATTGATCGCCATCATAAATCATAGCTCCGTTCTCCCCCCTGGTTATGCATACCAGCTGGCACTTATATTTGCTGATGAACCATTTAGCAAGTTCCTTCTGAGACAGCTTCATGCCATACCATTCCCCGATAACCCGCAGCTCATCATCATTGAGTTTTGCAATATCAGCCTTGGATATCAACAATTCGACAACTTCCTTTGTGTGAAATGGAGGCCGAAGATTAACATCGATAAGCTTTAGGGATTTCCCATCCAGCAGACTGAAAATGTTATTCCGTGTAAATGAATGTCTCGATGAGAGAGTACCATATATAATTACATCTGATTTACCTGCGACTTCTTTTATCTCTGAATCTGCTTCAAAGAAATCCCAGGCAACATTGTCAACTATTTCATAGCTTACATGATTATTTTCTCCCAGGAAAACTTCTACCGTGCTTGTTGGATTTTGAGTGTCGGTCTGAATCAGGCGCGTATCCAGACCATTAGCATTTATAAATTCCATGAGTTCTTTCCCTAAATCATCATCACCGACTCGTCCTGCAAAAATTGAATCAATTCCAAATTTTCTCAGATGAAGGGCAACATTGAGAGGCGCCCCTCCTACTTTAGCTCCTGTCGGAAGCATATCCCATAAAACTTCTCCTATACATAAAACTTTGTGAGCGGTCTTTCCAATGTTTGCCGAAGTATTATTTCTTTCCCTTTTAGATGCCATAGATTTAAAAATATTTTAGTTTTTACTGTCCCATTTCAGAATGTTAAAATTATCCCCGAACGAAAAGAAATAGGAAGAATAAGTGATCATTATAGGTCGAAAATCTGGTAAAATGATGATGAATAAATTATCTTACTCTTCCTTGTAGTAAATTGGTTTACTGTGATTTATATCAAGATAACCTGATCAGATTTTACTCTGATCCTTTTTACTGCAATTTTGGTCAGTCTAAATGTGCCTTCTCTGTCTTAACTTTAAACAGATATAAAATGACTATATTTGAGTCAAGCAAAGGGGAGAAATCTGTTTAATATATTTTGCAATGAAAAGAATTATTTTCTTTACTATCTTTTTGCTTTCAGCATGCGGACATGATAAGGAGTACATTCCGGTAAAAAAAATCACCATTGGCTTTTCCCAATGCACCATGGTTGACAAATGGCGCGAGATAATGGTGATGGAAATGAAAAGAGAGCTTAGCTTTTATAATAATTACAATATAGACTTCATTGTAAAGGATGCAGGTGATGATAACAACAAACAGATAGAAGATATAAACGACCTAGTATCCAGGCATATAGATATCCTGATCGTTTCAGCGAATGAAGCTAAACAACTGACACCAACAGTCGAAGAAGTCTTCAACAAGGGTATCCCGGTAATACTAATCGACAGAAAAATAAATTCACCCAGTTACACTGCATTTGTCGGTGCTGATAACCTTGGGATTGGAAGAGAAGCCGGGTATTTTGCGATCGAGCTCCTGAAAGGAAAAGGAAAAATCCTTGAAATAACAGGACTCACAGGATCTACTCCTGCAATTGAAAGATCGTCGGGCTTCAAGGAAATAATTAAAAACTATCCCGCAATAAGTATAGAAAAAAGCATAGAAGGAAGGTGGCTGGAAGACAGAACCCTTAAGATTACTGATAGCCTGTTTTATACATTCAATGATTTTGATCTTGTTTTTGCACATAATGATTTTATGGCAAGAGCGGCTGCTTACTCATCACGAAAGCACAAGCTCAAACCCTATATTATAGGTATTGACGGTTTGAATACTGAAGACGGTGGCGTGTCAATGGTCCTCAACGGCACCATAGACGGTACTATCCTTTATCCCTCAGGTGGTGACAAAGCAATTCAGCTTGCAATGGAAATCCTTACAGGGAAACCCTATGAAACTACAATCAACCTCAACACTTTCAGGATAGACAACACAAACGCCAGAACAATCTGGTTGCAGGGTGCAGAGATAGGGTCACAACAGGGGAAGATTGACAAACTGAATTATAAAATAAACAACATGTCATCCATACTCAAAAAGAGAGACACATTACTATTCCTGACAACTTCGGTGATAATCCTTCTCTTTTTTGTAGTGGGTACAATATATTTTCTGTTCAGGCAGAAGAACAGATTAAGCAAAGCCCTGACTTTGAAGAACAAAATGATCAACCAGCAATATAAAATTATTTCCAGCCAAAGAGATGATTCTATTAATCTTCTGATGCTGGCAGAGGAGGCTAAAGAAAATAAATTAAGATTGTTTACAGATATCTCACATGAGTTCAGGACAGCTGTAACTCTCATTATGACGCCTTTGGATGATCTGATTAAAAGTACAGAAAACTCAGGCCTGAAAAACAAACTTGAAATAATCAGGAAAAATGCTGGTAGACTTAACAAGCTTTCGGACAGTATTCTTCGCTTCAGGAATATTGATGAGAATAAATATAAGCCAGTGTTCAATGGTGCGAATTTTATCGGATTTCTTAATGAAATAGTTGAAATTTACAGAGAAAAAGCTAATGGCAAGAAAATAACAGTTATGACTGATTTGCCACCTTATCTTTATGTTGACTTTGATGCTGCAATGATGGAGAAGATACTTTGTAATCTTCTTTCAAACGCAATAAAATATACAAAACCCGAAGGTAAAGTTACTGTAGCGGTAAAAAATGAAAATGCAAAAATCCTGATAAGCATCGAAGACAACGGTATCGGCATTCCTTCAAAAGATATACCTTACATTTTCAATCGATTTTATAAGGCCGAGAACTCCAAAATGAGTAACGAATCGGAAGGAGTAGGTGTTGGACTTGCAATTACCAAAGAACTTGTACAGCTTCATGGCGGTATAATAAATGTAACCAGTTTCGAAGGCAGCGGGTCTGTCTTCACTCTTACAATTCCCCAGTTTAATAAAAACACTACTGAAGACCCGGAGGATATTTCTATAAAATACCCATCCACTTTACGACAGGAAATCCTGCCTGAGAAAGACAAGGTCATACTTGTTGTTGAGGATAATCCGGATCTGTTAAAACTCATTTCAGGACAATTAGAGTACTATTATAGTGTTATTACAGCATCCAACGGTCTTGAAGGGCTCGAAATAACCCGGAAGAAGATACCCTCACTTATTGTCAGTGATATAATGATGCCGGTTATGGATGGTTTGCAGATGTGCAGGCAGATAAAAAACGATTCTTCTACATGTCATATTCCTGTTATTTTATTAACAGCACTTGATTCCCAGGATTTTACAATAAAAGGGTTCGAAATAGGCGCTGATGCCTACCTCACAAAACCTTATAATGAAAACCTTTTGCTGACGCATATAAGGAATCTCCTTCTATCGAGGAAGAAGATCATCGATTCATATTGCCCTTCTTCATTTTTCCAGGATATTTTCAAGACAAGGGAAACTTCCGACCAGGATTTCATCAAGAAATGTCTCGATGTCATATACGATAATGCTGAATCAGAGGATTTCGGCCTTGACAATCTGGCAGATAAAATGACAATGTCCAGATCATCACTATATCGAAAAATAAGGATAGCTTGTAACATCAGACCAGTTGACTTCATCAAGAAAGCCCGGCTAAATTATTCCGCAAAATTGCTTATGTCAAAAAACCTGCACATCAATGAAATTGCGTGGAGATCAGGATTTTCAGATCCAAAATACTTTAGTAAGTGTTTTTATCAGGAATTCGGATGTTATCCCAAGAAGTATGCTCAGGAATTTAAATCCACCTCTAATCAAATTGCTGAGAACTGATCGGTATCTTTCACCTTGTTTTTAAAGGGTACTAAAACGGACGGAAGAAAGAAAACATTTTAATCTTCTTCCTGTTTGTTCCGGCCTCTGCCGGAGGCAATAACCCCGAATGGCGAGTCCAGGTTCAACCTGATTCTAACTATGATATACAGTCAACCTGTTTTTATCCTCCGACAGCCAATATTAACCGACATGCAGATTTAGTATCTTTGCTGTAAATCAATTATTATGAAAACTATAGGTATAATTGGCGGTCTCGGGCCCGAGGCAACAGTAGATTATTATAACGGGATAATAGATTCTTTCAAAAACGATAAAGGGGATCTTGTTTATCCTGAAATTGTAATTTATAGTGTTAACATGTCAGAGTTCATCGGCCTGATGAAAGAAAAAAAATATGATGCCGCTGCCGGGAAGATCATTGAAAAGATCTCGAGCCTTGCCGCAGCAGGAGCTGAATTTGCAGCTATAACGGCAAACACGCCACACATGCTTTTCGATGAGATAAAAGAAAAATCTGCCCTTCCTCTAATAAGTATAGTTGAAGTGACCCGCGATGAATGCATCAAAAGAGGTTTAAAAAAGACGGGACTTTTCGGCACAGGATTCACTATGAATTCAACATTCTATGCCGATGCTTTCGCGAGGAAAGGTATAGAAGTAATTTTACCGGAACAGGATGATAAGGAAATAATAAACCGTAAGCTTTTCAGCGAAATAGAACTGGGAATCTTCAAAGACGATACAAGGCAACTTTTAATCAGCCTTATTGAAAAAATGGTTGCAAAGCATAAAATTGATTCTCTGATCCTCGGTTGCACGGAGCTGCCCCTTATTCTGCCCGATCCGGAATATGCAGGTATTCCAATGCTTAATACCACAAGATTACATGTTGACGCAATTGTAAAGTACTGCACTTTTGAATGATTTTTTTCATACGCCAGAACTCTGAGGCGCAAAGAAATCCATTACTTATATTAAAATTAATCCTTGTTGTAACCTGGTGTCTTAGTGCCTTTGTGGCATTTTTTCTTTTTGCCACCAGGACACCAAGGCTCCAAGGACCACCAGGTTTGAATAATCAAAACTTTTTATTCATTGGTGCTGGCATTTCTATCGATAATTAATCCCTGACGGGATTTTCAGGTAGATTATTCTCAGGTTTCTTCGTTTCTTTGCGTTTTGCTTGAAATCCGGCAATCATCTTAGTATCCATAAAATCAAGCCTCTCCCGCTTCAGGGAGAGGTTTGGAGAGAGGCCGTACCGGCGAGGATTCAATGAGTGGAAAAAAGCAGCATTGCTACCGATAATTAATCCCTAACGGGATTATCAGGTAGAACATTCCCTTTTTTTCTTTTTGTCTTTGTGTGAAACCCGGCAATCATCCTAGTATCCATAAAATCAAGCCTCTCCCGCTTCAGGGGAGAGGTTTGGAGAGAGGCCGTACCGGCGAGGATTCAATGAGTGGAAAAAAGCAGGCATTGCTACCGATAATTAATCCCTGACGGGATTATCAGGTAGAACATTCCCTTTTTCTTTTTGCCTTTGTGTGAAACCCGGCAATCATCCT
>DATALC010000095.1:0-37494 GCA_036261265.1 Bacteroidales bacterium | reverse complement strand
CACCATATAACGGTCGCAATATAAGCTGTAACGGGGAAGATGATGGATCTGCAACGGCCACGCCTGCAGGAGGTACAGGCGCCTACCATTACGAATGGTACAGTGATGCAGCGCTAACACTTTCAATAAGTCAGACAACTGCCACGGCAATCGATCTTACAGCCGGAACATACTGGGTCAAGGTAACTGATGATAACAATTGCTGGATATCAGCAAGTGTTACACTCACTGAACCTGTAACAGTCACAGCAACAGCAGCAGTTACAAGTAACTATCATGGACGCAATATCAGTTGCAACGGAGCTGCCGATGGAGAAGTAACAGCAACACCTGCCGGAGGAACAGCTCCATATACTTATGAATGGTTTACGGATGCAGCAATGAGTTCATCGACAGGGAAGACAACCCAGGTTGCAGACGGCCTCGGCGCCGGTTCATACTGGGTTAAAGTAAAAGATGCTAATCTCTGTGAAACTTATGCAACAGTAACGATCATTGAGCCCGATGTGGTAACAGTAACAGCAACAGTCACAAGCAGCTACAATGGCAGAGATATAAGTTGTGCAGGGTCATCAAACGGGCAGGCTACAGCCTCGCCTTCAGGAGGAACCGCTCCATATACCTATGAATGGTTTACAGATGCACTGATGACTGTCTCAACCGGGAAGACAACCCAGATAGCAACAGGCTTGTCAGCAACAACATACTGGGTGAAAGTTACAGATGCAAATGGATGCGAAGGTTCAGCAAGTGTAACGCTTACGGCGCCTCCTTCATTGTCAATTGGCGTAGCTGTCTCAAGTGATTACAATGGCGCACAGATAAGCTGCTCCGGGGGATCGGATGGTAAGATAATGGCAACTCCCGGCGGAGGGACGGGATCATTCAGCTATACATGGTATAGTAATGCTTCAATGACAATTCCTATAGGTCAGACAACACAGGAAGCCACAGGTCTTGGCGCCGGAACATACTATGTGAAAGTTGGCGATGCAAACGGGTGCATAATATCAGGAAATGCAACACTTGTTAATCCAACAGCCCTTTCAGTAACAGCTACTGCAGCAACCCCATATCATGGACGTAATATAAGCTGCTACGGGGAGAGCGATGGTTCTGCCACGGCTACGGCGGCAGGCGGAACGGGAGCTTATGATTATGAATGGTACAGCGATGCAGGACTTACAGTCTCAATAGGGCAGACAACTTCTACGGCAATAAATCTTTCGGCAGGTACATACTGGGTTAAAGTAACCGATGATAATAACTGCTGGAAATCAGCAAGCGTTACGCTCACTGAGCCTGACGTTGTGACTACAACTGCTTCGGTGACGAGTAGCTATCATGGACGTAATATAAGCTGCAACGGAGCTGCCGACGGAGAAGCAACAGCTGCTCCTGTGGGTGGAACAGCTCCTTATACTTATGAGTGGTTCACTGATGCGGCAATGACTGCTTCAACCGGAATTACAGATCAGACGGCCACAGGTCTTGATGCAACAACATACTGGGTAAAAGTAACCGACGACAACGGTTGTTATGCGTCAGCAAGCGTGACACTCACACAGCCTGCTCCATTGACTGCGACAACGGCTGTAACAAGTAATTATCACGGGCGGAATATAAGCTGCAATGGTGCAGCAGATGGTAAGGCAAGGGTAACACCGGCCGGAGGTACAGGATTTTATACGTATGAATGGTTCAGTGATGCAGCGATGCTGACTCCGATAGGACAAACATCTGCTGAAGCTACAGGATTGACGGCAGGAACATACTGGGTCAGGATAATTGACGCGAATACATGTGAAGCTGTAGCAAGCATAACTCTTGACGAACCTGCATTGCTTGCAACAACAGCCGCAGCAACGAGCAACTTCAACGGGATGAATATCTCATGTTTCGGTGCAAGCAACGGAACAGCTCTTGCTTCCCCGACAGGAGGAACAGCTCCATTCAGCTACGAGTGGTATTCTGATGCAGGTCTTACGACACCAATTGGTCAATCGACACAATCTGCAATAGCCCTTTCGGCAAATACATACTGGGTCAATGTAACAGATGCCAATGGTTGTGAAGCTTCAGCGAGCGCCGTTATAACCGGTCCATTCGAGCTCACGATCTCTGCGCCTGTTATTACAGATGCAGACTGCTACGGGCAGGCATCAGGTGCAATAAACATAACAACAACCGGAGGAGTAATGCCTGTAGGTGGTTATTATTTCACATGGACAGGTGTTGATTATTCTGGCGCGCCATTCTCCGGAAGTACGGAAGATATTATTAACATTAAGGCAGGAACTTACAATCTCACTGTTAAGGATGCAAATAATTGTACTGCGACTCTCACAGGTGTATCAGTAGGTCAGCCTTCTGCTGTGGCGATAACAAAGATCAGCCAGGTGGATGTAGGCTGCTATGGTTCTTCAACGGGAGAAATTAACATCTCAACATCAGGAGGCACGGGTGCATATTCATACTCATGGACAGGCACAGATTATACTGGTGCGATATTCAGCAGCATTGACGATAATCTTACAGGGCTAAAGGCAGGTACATATAATCTTACTGTTACCGATGCCAATTCATGTACAGGTACATTATCAACAGTAACAATAACACAGCCTGCACAGCTTACTGCTTCAGTAGCATCAAAAACAAATGTTGTATGTTATGGTAATTCGACAGGATCGATATTTGTGAATGTCGCCGGCGGAACGCCCGGTTATACATATTCATGGACAGGAACAGATTACCTGGGTGCAGCTTACAGCAGTTCAGCAAGGGATATTTTCACTCTTAAGGCAGGAACCTATACTTTAACTGTGACTGACCTGAACACTTGTACAGCAATAATAGCCGGAGTTGTAATTACTCAGTCTGATGAACTTACACCGGGAAGCATAACGGGAGATGATGTTTTATGTTTCGGTGAGGATCCTCTCCAGATAAGTGAAGCTACTGCCGCGACAGGCGGACCTTCAACTCCGGAGTACCAGTGGCAGAGCTCGGTTACATCAGGCGGCCCATGGTCGAATATCCCCGGTGCACAGGTTAAGGATTACACTCCAACGGCATCACCGGCAATGACAATGTATTACAGGAGGGCCGCCACATCAGGCACATGTCTTCCTGTTTACAGCAATGTTATTGAGATTAGGGTCAATCCGTTACCTGCAGCAAGAATTACAGGTGGAACCACAATCTGTGCAGGTGATCCGGCAATAATTAACGTTGAAATGACATCGGGCACAGGACCATTCGATCTCACGCTGAATGGCATTCCTGAAATTTTAGGTTATGTAAGCAATTCTGATATAACTGTTTCACCTGCAACCACAACAACTTACAAGATCATTAAGGTTGTTGATGCAAATGGCTGCCAGGTTGTTGATCCCCATGTTAATCTTACAGGTACTGCTGTTATTAATGTGAGAGCTTTGCCGGTAATTACAGACGACCCGGATGACAAAACAATATGCGAATACGGCGCCACCTCATTCACGGCCGTAGCATCAGGTGATGTTATTTCCTGGCAGTGGCAGGTTGACAAGGGAACAGGCTTTGAAGATCTTCCTGAAGGCGGCATGCACTATGGAACAGCAACGCCGACTCTGCAGATCTTCGGAGGAACAATAGCTCTTAATGGTTACAGGTACAGGGCAGTCGCGACAGGTTGCGGAGTTGTAGTGAATTCCGGCGAAGCTGAATTGACTGTTAATACATCTCCTGTTATAGAGACCCAGCCTGTTTCAACAACTGTATGTTTTGGAAATAATACCTCATTCAGTGTTACTGCTTCAGGTACAGGTCCTGGTTACCAATGGCAGGTCAATACGGGCAGCGGATTTGGAAATATAACAGACGGAGGAGTATATAGCGGTGCAACAACAGCTACCCTTAACCTTACTGCTGTTCCGGTAACTTACAATAACTACATCTACAGGGTGATTGTAAGCGGTGCATGTCCTTCACCTGTATCATCGAACTTTGTAACCCTGAGGGTAACAGGTTCGCCGACGGTGACTCTCAACCCAGTCCCGAAAGCTATATGTGCGGAAGCAGGCATGGTTTACTTTACTGCAAACGGATCGGGATCAGTCGATGAGATGAGATGGCAGGTAAACAATGCGGGAACATGGACAGACATCGCTGACGATGCCGTATACAGCGGTACAAATACGCCACAGCTCACATTTATAAATCCTCCGGCGTCATTGAATGGCAGGGAGTACAGGCTTATGCTAAGAGCTGCATGCAATGAGGTGCCTACGAATGCAGCAACGCTTACTGTTTACACGAATCCTGTTGTAAGCTTTGCTACAGATCCGCTCACAAACTGCGGTGGAGCAGCGCTCACGATGGCTCCTGTTATCACAGGCGGCTCAGGCACCTGGGCAACACATACATGGACTGGCGATGTAGGACCTCTTAACAGGTACGATGTACAGGGACCTGTATTCAAAACACTTATTACAGGTGCTTACTCACTCAACTATAAGGTTAAGGACAGTCACGGTTGTATCGGAATTGCCCCGGTAACTGTTAATGTTGATAGTCCTGATGCAACATTCACACAGGATACTCCGTCGGGTTGTACGCCTCTTTCAGTGCAGTTCAACAAAGACATGACAGGCGTTGCAAGCTGGTCATGGGATTTCGGCGATGGTACGCCTGCAAATACGACTTCAGCAAATCCGTCACACGAATTTGTGAACACAGATCCTTCAGTAATACAGTACCGTACAGTTAAGCTGACAGTACGTTCGGCAGGAGGATGCGAGGTAAGCAAGACATCGACAGTAACTGTCTACCCGAAAATTGATGCGACAGTTACGGTCAATACAGATACGATCTGTAGCGGAGAATCAGTGACAATTACAGCCCTTGCAGGCGCTGCAGGTTACTCCTGGGTATATGGCGACGGCATGATCTCTACCGGTTCGAATGCAACAACTCATACCTACCTGAATACTACAGGCGATCCGGTTGAAAGGACCATATCTGTCACTACAAGCTCGTTCTATTCCTGCACGGCTACAAGTGAAACTAAGATAGTTGTAATGCCGAAACCGCTTGCAGCCTTCTCGGCGGCTCCGGTACAGCAGATCTATAATGCTGCCGGTAACACTGTTGTGTTCACAAATGAAACAAATGCAGGCGCATTTAGCTGGTCTTGGAAGTTTGGAGACAATTCAACTTCAGACACAAAGAGCCCGTCGCATGTTTACACTGCAATGGGTGAGTTTGAAGTTACTCTTGAAGCTACAAACGGTATATGCTCTGACAAGGCAAGTCATAAAGTGAGGGTGAACCCGCTGGCTCCTGTCGCAATGTTCGACTCAATACCATCGGGTTGCGAACCTCTCGAGATTGCTATCAGGAACACATCGCAAAACACCGACCTGCCGGGGACAACATACGAGTGGAACTTCGGCGACGGCGGAACATCTGTTGCTAAGAATCCGACATATACATATTATGATCCGGGTGTGTACCGCATAGAGCTCACAATATCAGGGCCGGGCGGAACATCATACAAGTCAAGGGTTGTGAAAGTATATGCAACTCCCGTGGCATCGTTTGAAGTAACACCTGACCATGTGTTTGTGAATGATGAAAAGGTAAGAGGAATAAACGAGAGTGTCGGAGCCGATTACTTTATCTGGGAATGGGGAGATGGAGACACATCGAAGATAAGAGATCCGTTCCACAAGTATATGAAATCGGGAACTTATGATGTCAGTCTCTCGGCCTTCAAGGACAATGGTGATGGAAACATCTGCTACAACAGGTTTGTATTATCACCGGGAGTCGTTGTTGAACCTGCAGGAGAAATAAGGTTTGCATCAGTCTTCAAGCCGAATCTGACAGGTGAGCTTAATCCTTCATCGGATAATATCCCGGCAAGCCAGATGGATCAGTTCTTCTATCCGCCAGTACAGGAGAAAGTACTTGAGTACAAGCTCCAGATATTCAACAGGCAGGGAGTGCTGATCTTCGAAAGCCACGATGTTAATACGCCATGGAACGGTTATTACAAAGGAAAGCTTTGTCCGCAGGGAGTATATGTGTGGTATGTTGAAGGCAAATACGCCAACAATCAGGTTTACAAGAAAGTAGGAGATATCACATTGCTACATTAAAGTTAAAAAATTCAGATAAAAACCCCTTTCGGAAACGGAGGGGGTTTTTTATGGAAGAACTGACAAGAGCACTACAATTTCCCCTCCTTTTTTCAGGGGAAGAACTGACCAGAGCGCTACAATTTCCCCTCCTTTTTCAAGGAGGGGTGGCCAGGTAACAAACTCTCTTATATATGAAAAGTAATCTTCCTGGCCGGGGTGGTTTAATTCCCTTTTTACATCAACTTCCTGGCCTGGGTGGTTTTCCCTTTCCTCGCGAGGTTTTTTAAATTTTAAAACTCGCAACCAACCCGGTCGGGGAATAAGGCAATTACAAAAACACCATAACAGTTCGCCCCGACCACCCCCTCCTTTCAAAGGAGGGGAAACTTACAAATGGTAGAACATCAGTTTTTAAAGCAACTGTAACAGCTTCAATTTAATATTCGTGGTTGTCCTCTAAAATTTTCCCCTCCTTTTTTCAAGGAGGGGTGGCCAGGCAACAAATTCTCTTAAATATGAAAGTAATCTTCCTGGCCGGGGTGGTTTTCCCTTTTTACATCAAACTTCCTGGCTGGGGTGGTTTTCCCCTGCCTGGCCGGGGTGGTTACACCAGCTTTTCCTCAATCGCTATTCTGACCAGGGTGGCCGTATTTTTTGCATTAAGCTTGAAAAGCAGGTTTTTTCTATAGCTTTTAACAGTTTCTGAGCCGAGGAACAGCTTATCTGCAATTTCCTGGTATGTGTAACCTTCTGTTATCAGTCTCAGAAGGTCAATTTCGCGTCTTGTAAGATAGATATGCTTATCGGATTTCTTTTTCATGAGAATATCAACCTCATGGCAAAGAAAAATTTCACCGTTCATTACTGTTTCAACGCCCTTTATGATCTCCTCCGGCATAGCATTTTTAAGTATATAGCCCGAGGCGCCGTTATTCATCATTTTATTTATGCATGAGAACTCATTGAAGCTCGTGATTGCAAGGATCTTAAGCGCCGGGTATTCTTTGTGAATAATTTCACAGAGATCTATTCCGTTTGCATCGGGCAGGTTGATATCAAGGAAAATGAGCTCATAGTTGCCTGACTTCAGCTTTGCAATACATTCCTTCCCCGAATTTGCTATATCGGCCCCTGAGCACATCTTATAATCCGCAAGAAGCGTTTGCAGGCCCCCGGCAAGCACAGGATGATCGTCAACAATGAGAATCTTGTACATATTGTTATGAATAGAATTCAACATTCACCTCGGTACCCTGGCCGGGGGAGGTGATCATTTCAAGTTTTCCCCCAAGCGATGTTACGCGTGAGCGGATGTTCTTCAATCCGGTTCCTCCTTTTGCTTCAGCGGCTTCTGCATCGAATCCCTTCCCGTCATCTTCAACAATAATATGGATACGGTTCTCGTCAACGATAAGCTGTACATTTATATTTTCGGCTTCGGAGTGTTTGAGAGAATTGTTGACAAGTTCGTTTACGATTCTGTATGATGCAATTTCTGTTTTTTCGTCCGGTCGCCTGTCCTCTCCAAAGAAATGATATGTTACTTTTCCGGTGCTGCGGCAGAAGTCGGCAAGCGCTGTATTCAGTCCGAATTTCATAAGCGACTCGGGCATAAGGTTATGAGCTACTCTCCTGAGTTCTTTTATTGAAGTATCAAGAAGCTCAATTGCTGAGTTCAGTGATGAAACATTCTCTTCAGGAATTGTGAGATTTCCTTTCATTGTTGCTATTTTAAGTTTTGCAACAGAAAGCATTCCTCCCAGGCCATCGTGAAGATCCCTTGATAAGCGGGCCCTCTCAGCCGATTCACCTTCAAGAAGCGAATTTGTGGCTGTGATCTTTTTCTCCTGCTCCAGTTCCCTGATCCTCTGGGATGCAAGAATGACTTTCTGCTTATTGTTCTTATGTATGAAATAGGCTGCTGTTGTGCCTGTAATAAGAATTAGCGTCAACGATATAATGAGTATCATTGATATCCTTGTGCGTGCTTTGAGAGCACCTATTTCAAATTCCTTTTTTTCAGTATTGTACTTTGTTTCAATCTCAGATATTTTATCTGCCCATTCAGCATTAAGATCCTCCTCTTTCATTGTAATCTGTTTCTGCGAATAGAAGAGAGCTTCCTCAGGTTTGTTAAGCCAGATTGCAGCACGTTTGAGCATATCATAAAGGAGCCGCATGTCGAGACGGTTTGTCGTATCCGCAACAGCCAGCGCTTCCTTGCCGAGGTTAAGGGCCTGGGCATACCTGCCCGATTCAATAAGGTAATCACCGCTTTGCCTGTATGCTTCCATCATACCACGCGCATTATTATTTCCTTTGTAAATATCGATTGCTTCCCCTGAATACTGAAGCGCCTTTTCCTTATTTCCAGTCATATAATAGCAATGCCCAACCCTGACAAGGGCTGCTGCATAGTAATTTTTATCAATGTCTTTGAGCAGCCTTATTGCTTCATCTCCATAAGTGATCCCTTCATTGTACTCGCCAGCATTAATTGCAAAAACAGTAAGGTTCACAAGCGATACCGCAGTTGATCTTTTATCGGTAGTCTTTCTTTGAATTTCAAGGGCTTTTAACGTGTACTCCTTAGCTTTCTCAAAATTCGCTGCCGTGTAATATAGTGAACCGATGTTGGCAAGGATTTTTCCCTGCTTCACATTATCATTGACTGATTCATAGTATTTCAGGAGATCGACATACATTGTCATTGCCGTATCATATTTTGCCGTTACCCTGAAAATATTGGCTATGTTATTCAGAACATCAGTCTCGAGCTTTTTATCAGGAGCAGATTTCAGGTTCTGTAGTGCGAGATTAAAAAAGTACAGTGAACTGTCATTCTTTCCCTGGCTATAATATATATAGCCTTTCCATGATTCGGCTTCAGCCATTAATGAAGGATTGGAAGTCTTTTTTGCAATTGTGTACTGGTTGTTTGCCACAGACAGGGCGGCAGGCAGATTATTAACAAGATAGAGATCGTAAAGCTGCCGCAGGATTTCAGTGCGTGATGAAAAATCATTTTCAGCTTTTTCCGTAAGAGCCTTATTGAGAGAGTCGATCTTTACAGATGAATCCTCAGCCTTTGCAATTCCTGCACAGGCAACAATGATCAGAATTAATGCGACTTTTTTCATAGAATAAGGTATCACAAATTTGCGGGATGTAACGTGACAAAAAAACCCCCTTTTGGGGGTAAAACAGCCCCGAACCCCTAAATATTTTTGTCACTATAAACTTAATGCTATGAATCAAATAAAAGAAATTATGAAAAAGAATTTGTTTAATCTTTCCGCTTTGCTCATTACACTTGTCTTCGTAGTGAGCGGATGTAAGAAGGATGAGGATAAGCCTGCACCGGTTGTATCGCCGGGCAGGGAAATTGTCTCTTTCAGGATTGTCAATCCTGCTGTAACTGCAGTTATCGACACAGTAGCCAAAACTATCACTGCAACAGTACCAAACGGTACAGCAATAAACGGGCTTGTAACAGAGATTTCGCTTGCCGCCGGTCATTCAATTAATCCTGCATCAGGAGCTTCACAGGATTTCACCAATCCCGTTACGTATACTGTAAAACGTCCTGATAATACTACAACATCATGGACTGTTAAAGTAATTTTCCCTGACGTCGTTGTAGAAGATGATATTACACAATCAGTAACATGGACAGCAGACAGGGTTTATACAATAAACTCTGATATAAGCATATCGAACAGCTCTGTTCTGACTATTCAGCCCGGAACAATCATAAGGTTCGGCGCTTACGGGAGCCTCACAATTGGTTATGGAAGCAATGCAACTGTTAACGCTGTCGGAACCGCAGACAAGCCAATTATCTTTACATCGAGCGCTCTTCTTCCTACTGCAGGTGCATGGAACGGTTTGTACTTTTATGACAAAACCCTGAGTAACAGTATTCTTTCTTACTGCAAGATCCTTTATGCAGGTAAAGATTCATACGATGGCGCTCTGAACCTGCTAGGCTGTGATATCACAATGACAAACTGCACTATTGAGAATTCAGGCAGCTATGGTATATTAACGACATACAGTGATAATAAAGGTGGTTTTGTGACTTACGATAACAACACAATAAACAAGACGGCTAAATACGCCATACAGCTTCATGCAAATAAAATAAGTAAGATCGGTACAGGTAACGTATTCACTGAGACACAAGGGATTCATATCACAGGTGATTTCAAGAGCACTGAAGCAGAAACATGGAAAAACCCTGGCGTTCCTTATATCATTACAGAGGAGCTTGATGTTGATGGAAGCCTTACTCTTACGGCAGGATCAGTGTTTAAATTCGGAGCTGATGCATCGATGGAGATGGGTTACTCACAGTCAACTTCATTTGTGGCTGAAGGAACAGCAACTGCGCCTATTACATTCACAAGCAGCGCTGCATCACCGGCTGCAGGAGCATGGCAGGGTATAGTTTTGTGGGATAATGTATCATCAAACTCGAAGATGAACTATTGTATTATAGAATATGCAGGATCCTCATCTTATGATGGCGCTCTGACAGTGAAAGAGCCTGTTTCATTTACATTTACAAACAATATAATACGCAAGAGTTCAAGCTATGGTATAACACTTGAATATAATGCAGGATTCCAGGCATTCTCAGGCAATACAATTTCAGAATGCTCAAATCATCTTATTACAATCAGCGTAAAGCATCTTCCTGAACTTGGAAGTTCAAACATACTCACACCTTCGTCGAATAAAGGTATTTTCCTTTCAGGTGACGTGAAGTATGCTGACCCTGTTACCTGGAAAAAACAGACAGCTGATTTTTATGTAAGTGATGAGATTGACATAGACGGAATTCTCACTATTGAGCCCGGATGCAAATTCCTTTTTGACAATGATGGATTCTTCTGGTTTGGTTACAGTCAGAATACGAAAATTACTGCAGTTGGGACATCAGATAAGAAAATAACATTTACATCTTCTTCAGCCAGTCCTGTCGCAGGAACCTGGAAAGGATTACGTTTTGATCAGTATGTTCAGACAAATTCTTCTTTTGATTATTGTACATTTCAGTACACAGGTTTCTCAGGCAAACCCGCGTTGTTTACAGAGACATCTTTCAATGTAAGCAACACCACGGTCTCTGATTTCACAGGGAATGCCGCTGAATACCAGTCTGGCACGACAGCTCCTGCCGGAACGGGAAACAACTTTACCTGGACAGCAGGATCTTATTAGTTCAGGATCTTATCAGATCATGGTTATAATTTCTTCGGTAAAGCCCGTCGCAAGACGGGCTTTTTTCATTATTCACAGTGGAACAGTGAAAAAAAATCTAAAATATTTTAAAAAACAGGGTAACAAATCGACCCCTATTCCTATTAAACTATAAATATGAATGTTTAAGCTGTAATTAACAATTGTGTGGTTTGGATCATTAATGTTAACTCTAAATCGGGAACTATGACCTTAATGGAACAGATCAGTCGGATCGAGAGGCTTGATTATCTCATCCGTAACCGTGCTACAGGAACTCCGGCCGAGCTGGCGATCAAGCTTGGGATGTCAAAGAGTCAGACATTCCTCTTGCTCAAGCTTATAAAGGAAAAGATGAAGGCGCCTGTGTTTTATTCAAGAGCACATCAAAGTTATTGTTATGACAAGGATGTAAGGTTCACATTTGGGTTTAGTGAAGCCTGTTAATGCGGATTTCTAAAAAATAATCTGACTCCGAAAATTTAAGACTGGTGTTTTTTATTTTAGTCATGTTTTTAAAGGTTAATACAGAATTCGCTCATTATTAAGTGCTAATGAGTGGCCGGTGGATTAATATATCCGGATGCGGGTTGTCTCTCAAAAAGGAGGCCGGTCACTCTTATTTAATTAAGCGCCTTAGCGAAAATCTGCTGTAGTTTATTCCTGCTTTCAAGGATGGGATTCTTCACTCCGCTGTCGCTACGTTCAGAATGACAATTTACTTGAGGTAATTTTAGGATGAAGATGGCCGTTCAGAATGACATTCGTATTGAAGTAATATTGAATGAAGCGGCGCGTTTTGTTGAATCTTTCTTTAAAAGCATTTTGACTTGCAAAACGCGCCACTTCATTCCCCCCCAAACCCAACAATACCGTTGTCATCCTGATGGAGTCGATACGCAGCCCTGCGGAGGATCGACGACAGAAGGATCTCATTGAGTATCCAAAGACATCGGGCAGGGAGCTCTCAGAGTTAAATCGTCTTGTTTGCAGGAATATGCTTTAGTTAATTCCTGCTTTCAAGGATGGGATTCTTCACTCCGCTGTCGCTTCGTTCAGAATGACAATTGCCTTGAGGTTAATTGGAATGAAGCGGCGCGTTTTGTTGAATCTTTCTTTAAAAGCATTTAGTTCTGAAAAACGCGCCGCTTCATTCCTCCCAAGCCCAACAATGCCATTGTCATCCTGATGGAGTCGATACGCAGCCATGTCGGAGGATCGACGACAGAAGGATCCCATGGAGTATCCAAAAACATTGGGCAGGGAGCTCTCAGAGTTAAATCGTCTTGTTTGCAGGAATCTGCTTTAGGTAATTCCTGCTTTCAAGGATGGGATTCTTCACTCCGCTGTCGCTTCGTTCAGAATGACAATCGTCTTGAAGTTAAGAGGAATGAAGCGGCGCGTTTTGTTGAATCTTTCTTTAGAAGCATTTAGTTCTGAAAAACGCGCCGTTTCATTCCTCCCAAGCCCAACAATGCCGTTGTCATCCTGATGGAGTCGATCCGCAGCTTCGCGGAGGATCGACGACAGAAGGATCCCATGGAGTATCCAAAGACATCGGGCAGCGAAGGCTTTTATTAACCTTCCCGGATGATTGTATTGTTTGACATATACTCCACATATTTAATAACAAGAATTATTTCCTATCTTGTATTAAAATAAAATCAGCTATGAATCCCCGATCTTTTATGTTTCCCGGAATCCTGCTGTTCACTCTGAGCTTGCTGTCAGCACTGTTTTCACAGTTCTATCCTGAGATACATATTCTCACAAGAATTACGTTTCTATGCTCTATTGTGTACCTGCTGACAGGATGGTTTAATTTCAGGAGATATTTCCCTTCGGGGAACATCTTCATTCTGTTCCTTGTAGGATTCTTTTATTCGAGTGTACTGATGGCGGCCGTTTTTTGTGCAGCAAGCTGGCCTTTGAGTAACGTATTTGCATATCTTTCACTTTTCTGGGCTGCAGCAGCGCTATTGCTGGCTTTTGTTCAGAAGAAACTGATGAACAGGGAAGTATTCACACAGTTCCTCATTGAAGGATTGATGCTGGCAGCGCTGGCGATCATCCTCGTTATGAAAAATTGACTGGATTGCCTAAAGTTATCTTAATCGCGAAACGCGAAACGCGAAACGCGAAACACGAGTACCCAGCCCCTAACCCCCCGTCTTTCGTCCCAACAACCAGGCAAGCTTTCCCCACCTGTGCGGATAATACAGGATCGCCTTCAATGCTGAATCACATTTGTAACGTTTTTTCATGAAGCTCAGGGTAGGAAACAGATCCCCGAGAAGATACAGGACTTTCCTGTGAAACCCTTGTATTTCTGCAAACTTTTCACGATATGATCCTGATCCGGCAGTGACAGGATTTTCTTTTGGACTTCCCAGGAAGAAAATGAACTTCTCACTAAAAGTTGTATCTCTCCACTTCTCTGTGTATTCCATCAACCAGCCCGGCATTTCTGTTTCCCAATATTCACGCAGGCACCAGAGCTTTGTCGCCAGTATTTCATTCATCCCCGATTTACCCGCCAGCTCAACGAGCCGGTTGTTTACAATCTCGTTTCCATATTTCCCTATCATGACGACAAGATCCGTATACAATCTTAGCTGCGAATCATTGCTGACTTCATGTTTATGGAGATGCCAGACAAGATAGAGGAATAATATCTGGGGTTCAGGCAACCAGGCTTTTCTTCCTGAAATGTTTACTTCCCGGGCAGTGCTGAGAAGAATTTCAGTGAGATAGTGGTTCTCCCTGCTGAACAGTTCATGATGAAGCTCTATTGAAAATCCATCTTTAATAAGTGAGGGAAGATGCTTTCCGTAATACGCAATTATTGGCCTGTGAAACACGGACTTAACCGGTAAAGGAGTAAAACCCTTTCTGATGAGCCTGTTATATGCTTCAAGTATGACTGAATGATCAACCAGCACATCTGCATCAGACATCTGCCTTAACCCGCAATTCCCGTAAACAATGTGTTCGAGGGCCATTCCTTTCAAAAAAACTGTCTTTATTCCTTCACAATTAAGGATATCAAGACACTCCTGCATCATTCTCATATTCCGGGCATTGCGCGACATGCTCATATAAAAAGCATTCCTCAGGAAAGCTTCAGCTTCAACAGGAAACTTGCCGAGCAACCCTGCTTTTTCAAGATTGTTGAAAGCAAGGGCAGCCACACCATGATCATTGCAGAGCTTCGTAAAATACTTCCAGTCAGATACAATTGTTAATAAATTAACAATGTCTGAAATGCGGTCATCATTGAGATCGAGACAGCAAAGCGTAAGCAGAAGACATTCCTCACTATTTATATCAGTGTGCTGTTTCATTGCGCAAACCTGCTGTTCTGCTTAATATACAAAGAATAATAAGCTCCTTTTTTGTCCATTAGTTCATTGTGTGTGCCGATTTCGGCAATTCTCCCTCTGTCTAGAACAATAATCCTGTTCGCAAGAGCAATGTTCGTGAGCCTGTGACTTATAATGATAGCCGTGCGGCCTTTAACAATTTCCCTGAACCTGTTGAATATTTCATATTCAGAATCAGGATCGAGCGCGCTTGCGGGCTCATCAAGAACAAGTACAGAAGCATCCCTGTAAAGGGCTCTTGCAAGTGCAATTTTCTGCCACTCTCCCCAGCTCAGCTCACGGCTTTCCTCAAACAGATTGCCGATGAGTGTGTCATAACCTTTGGGCAGGTCTGAGATTAGTTTATGGATACCCGATTTCTCTGCTGATTCACTTATCTTTTCTTTCCTGTTAGCCCTTACTTCGCCAAGTCTTATATTTTCTCCTGCAGAAAGGTTATAAAGCATAAAATCCTGGAAAATCACAGAAAAATGTTTCCTGTATTCATCGGGATTGAAGCGTTTTATATCAGTATTATCATACAACAGCCTTCCTTTATCAGTATCATAAAGCCTGCAAAGCAATCTGGCGAGGGTGCTTTTTCCCGCTCCATTAGCGCCAACGAGTGCCACAATCTCTCCCTTTTTTATTTCGAATGAAATATTCTCAATTGCAGGTGAATTATTGCCAGGGTAAGTAAACGAAATGTTGTCCGCGACAATACAGTTCTTAAGAGGACCGGGAATTAAAACAGGATCTTCAGGTTTTATCTTTTCTTCAAGGTTCAGAAACTCGAAGGTGTCACCGATAAACAACCCGTCCTCGTATAGCCCTGCAAGGGAGCTTAGCAGATCCTTTATATAAACCATCCCCTGCCTGAATGCTACAAGGAACATTGCCAGCTGACCAAGAGAAATGCTTTTATCCACAGTCGCTTCAGCCATGAATAAGATGGCAGCCAGGAAAGCTGCGGCCTTGACAAGTTCCGAGATCAATCCTATGCTTGTTTTTCTTTTAAGGATCTTTAATTCATCTTCTTTCTGCTTTAAAAACGATTTTCTGAACAGATCGCGAAAATAATCTCCAAGACCAAATAGCCTTATCTCTCTTGATGGCCTGTCACCCGTAAGAAGCCAGTTGTAATATGCAGTTTTTCTTGCCTCGGGTGTCTGTGTCCTGTGAAAATCATACAGAACATCAGCATAATGAAGTCTTAGCCATATTCCCGGGATGTTTGCTGCCAGAAGAAGGACTGCGGGAAGCCAGTCCAATGTAAATATCAATCCTGTTATAAGGGCAAGCGATAAAACAGACCTCAGGAATGAAATAAGATTGTTAAGTATATTATTTGGTCTCCAGGTTGCTTCCCTTGTTGCCCGCGAGAGACAATCAAAGTATTCGGGATTTTCAAAGTTTATAAGATCAAGCTTCACAGCTTTTGAGTGAAGAAGATCATACATGTGATCCTCAAATTTCATTGATTGCTTTTTCCTGATATAATTACCTGCTTCTGAAAAGGCTTCATCGAGGAACCAGACAACTATTAATGCTGCCACAGGAATTAAAACCTGAGAAGCCGAACCTGATGATACTGCTGAAGTGATCTCATCAATTACATTTTTAAGCAGCCAGAGAAGAAAAAGCGGCAGGAAGCTGCGGATAACAGAAATTATTGAATTTGCAGTGGCCCAGCCTGGAGCGCTCTGCCATACAAGCTTCAACGATTCTCTGAATAATCTTACTTTTACTTTCATAGTCCCATAAGCTACTTCTTCCGGAACGAAATTGCATTTTTATAACTTACGCCTGATCCTGTTCCATAAAATAATAAAGATCACCCTTATCCTGTTAAGAAAATACGATGGTCTCTCGTTTATTTTTATATCGGCGGGAACGTGCTGCTCACTGAATTCGGCCCTGATTATCCTTCCTGCTATTTTATCAATTTCAACAGGATTGTCGGGCCATGCGTTGCTGTCGCCTCTTGCAATGTAGTAATCCACTGAGTTTTTCTTTATCACTTTTATAAGCCTGTGAACAATAAGCCCTGATTCTCTTTTTATTGCAATAATTTCCCCGGGAACGGGATTGCCTTTAATTCTTATCGGTTCAATCAGGATTACAGATCCTGGCCTTATGCATGGATACATACTGTAACCGTGGGCTTTGATCCTGATGGTCTTTCCTTCCTTCAGGAGATTGAATCCTGTATTCTTCAATATTTCACGATTATACAACCGGTTATTCATGATTCAGGATATAATTTATTACACTATGATCGGGAATGAAGTCAAGCTTATAAACAGGAACTTTGCTGCATAATAAAGTTAAAGAATCCATGAGGCCAATGATTGTCACTTCTCCCCAGTTATGCTGTATACAGTTGGCCATGACAAGGCTTACAGCAGCAGCGCCGGATACCTGTACAGACCTGTTCTCATTCCCATGTCCGATAAGATAAATACGATCAATAAGAGCATCTGAAGGTTTTTCATTGTCATAAACAGGAGTATTGTACATCCTGAAACCTTCCCCGTCATTACGGATAATAAGCCTGTCGTCGTGGATGATGTTTGCTCCGTTATTACCCCAAAGATGCGACATTGTCGTTTTCCCTTTGCCTGATGCGCCACTGAAGAGAAATCCTTTCCCGTTATAATTAACTCCTGATGCATGTATCATAATGTCGTGGCTGATTACAGTCAGGTAATAAAGAATGAGCCCGTCGAGAGGATATTCGAATGGATCAATTGAATTTTCATCGCTATCAACCCACAGATCCCAGTCCTTTGAATTGAGTGCAAATTTCAGCATCGCACTTCTCAGCTTTGATGTTTCGGGGAAAATTGCTTTTATGAAAAGATCATCATTGTATTTCCAGACGCTCCAGAACTCAGACGCTTTTGTGAGTTTCGTTCCGTTTGTCTCTTCAACATAAGGGGCTTGAAAAACCTTTATTGCATCAGGAGGAAGAGGAAATGATCCTGAGAAGACTCGTATAAATAGGTCAGATCCCCAGTAAACAAATGCGGGAGATCCGGTTTGTGTAATAAATGATTCAAATCTTTTACCGGGTTCAAGAACGAACTCGGAAGAAACAAATTTAATCGTGTAACCTGCAATATTTAACGTGAAGCTGCGCAACTGGGCTAACTTATTATGAGATATTTCTTAAGGTTTTCAATGAATTCGAAAACATCGTTCCGGGCTTCTTCTTCAGATATTTCATATTCAGATGTCAACGCTTCAATCACTTCCTCAATTGTTTTTTTGCCGTCGATTTGCTCCCAGATGAATGCCCCTGTCTCATTCAAAGTGTAAACTCTGTTCATATCGGCAATATTATTACTGACAGGAACAAGAACATACTCGTTTCCTGTTTTTCTTGTTACTATTGAGGGTGAATGTGAAAGTATTGATTTTAAATCTGTCATACGGGCTAATTATGAGCCAAATGTATTAAAATTTCAGCTCCTTTTTTTTGTACCTTCGCAAAAACAAAAGTATGAGCAGTAAGGCAAAAGGGAAACACCGGGCCGGTATTTCAAAACAATCTCTCACCGAGCAGGTGGTCTCTGTGTTATCGAACAGTTCGGAAAAAGGCTACAATTATAAGCAGATCGCAAAACGTCTCAATATAACTGAACATCCTGAAAGGCAAATGATCGCAGATATCCTGCATGATCTTACCCGGCAGGGCAGGGCACAGGAAGTATACCGTGGGAAATTCAGGATGAAACAGGTGAGAGGGTACGTTACAGGCACAGTTGATATGACCCGCCAGGGTTATGGTTTTGTAATGACAGAAGATCTTGAAGAAGATGTTTTTGTAACTGCCAAAAACCTGCGGACAGCATTACATGGTGATAAAGTTAAAGTATGGCTTTTTGCAAGGAAGAAAGGCGCCCGTCCTGAAGGCGAGGTTGTAGAGATAATTGAAAGATCACGGACAACATTTGTCGGTACGGTTGAGGTGATGCCGAGCTTCGCATTCTTAATCCCAGATAACAGGAACATGCCTTTTGACCTCTTTATTCCTTCATCAAAGATTAACGGGGCAAAACAGGGTCAGAAAGCAGTCGCGAAAGTCGTTGACTGGGATCCCAAATCAAAGAATCCAGTTGCCGAGATCATTAAAGTTCTTGGATATCCGGGTCAGAATGAGACCGAGATGCACGCAATTCTTGCAGAGTTTGAGCTTCCTTATGATTTTACGGAAGAAGTTGAGGCGGATGCTGAAAACATTTCCTCGGAAATAACGAATGAAGAAATAAAGGGCAGGAGAGACTTCCGCAACATACCGACTTTCACTATTGACCCCGAGGACGCAAAGGATTACGATGATGCTTTGTCTCTCAGGCAGCTTGAAAATGGCAACTGGGAAATTGGCGTTCACATTGCAGATGTGACTCACTATGTTAAAGCCGGTTCTCTTGTCGAAGAAGAGGCAAAACAAAGAGCTACTTCAATATATCTTGTCGACAGAGTCGTGCCGATGCTTCCTGAAAAGCTTTCAAATAATGTATGCTCTCTGAGGCCTGATGAAGATAAACTTACATACTCAGCTGTTTTTGAACTGAATGAAAAGGCAGATGTCCTGGATGAGTGGTTCGGAAGGACAATCATAAATTCTGACAGGCGTTTTTCATACAGGGAGGCTCAGGCTGTTATTGACAGCGGCGATGGCGACATGAAGGAGCAGATCCTCCTGCTGCACGATCTTGCGCAGAGGCTCAGGAAGAAACGGTTTGCAGCAGGCGCATTCGATTTTGAAAAAACAGAGGTTAAGTTCGATCTTGATGAAGACGGAAGGCCTGTTTCAATAAAATTCCGCGATATGGGAACTGCCAATCAGCTTATTGAGGAATTCATGCTGCTTGCAAACAGACGCGTGGCTGAATATGTCGGGAAGAAGCTGAAGGGAAAGCCTTTCGTTTACAGGATCCACGATAAACCCGATCCTGAAAAGATCGACAGCTTTGTTCATTTTATTAAACGGTTCGGTTACAAGCTTATAGAAGATGAAACAACTTCTCTGCCTAAAGCTATGAACAAGCTGTTGAATAAAGTCTCAGGCAGGAAGGAGCAGAACATAATCGAAACTCTTGCTCTCAGGTCTATGGCTAAGGCAGTCTATTCAACCGAAAACATCGGTCATTACGGACTGTCATTCAAATATTATACTCATTTCACATCTCCGATAAGGCGTTATCCAGATATGATGGTGCACAGGCTGCTTTCAATGTACCTTGCTGAGGAGAAACCAGGAAATACTGACAGGTATGAGAAACTTTGTGATCATTCCTCGAAGATGGAACGTCTTGCAAATGAAGCCGAGCGCGCTTCAGTAAAATACAAGCAGGTTGAATTCATGATGGATAAAACCGGCCAGGTATTTGCAGGCGTGATTTCAGGTGTTACTGAATGGGGCATCTATGTTGAGATAATAGAGAACCAGTGTGAAGGAATGATCCATATACGCGAGCTCGATGATGACTATTATGAATACGACGAGAAAGACTACTGTATCAGGGGACGATCAGGCGGGAAAGTGTATACTCTCGGCGACAGGATCGATATAATTGTTGTTAAGGCCGACCTTCAGAAGAAACAGCTTGATTTCAGGCTTGCAGAGGAATAGACTACTTATTATCCTCGGTTATAATTCTGAGCAATTCGTTTACAGCGTCCTCTTCAGGTACATTTTTAATAACCGGATTCACTCCTTTGTAGATGTGGACCTTCCCGGGTGCAGCGCCGACATACCCGTAATCAGCTCCGGCCATTTCACCGGGACCATTCACAATACAGCCCATGACAGCTATTTTTAATCCCTTGAGATTACCCGTAGCTGCTTTTACTTTCTTCACAGTATCCTGCAGGTTAAATTTTGTCCTCCCGCAGGTCGGACATGAGATATACATTGTCCTTGTTATTCTTTTATCAGTGCATTGAAGTATTGAGAAAGCCAGGCCCGTAAGTTCATCTGAAAGCTCATTTGATGTATTGCTTATCATAATTCCTGCAATACTTTTGTCGGCCAGGTAAATCCCTGTAACACCTGCTGCTTTGAGCTGAAGATTCTCAGGATTGTCCTCAGAAAAAACAGGGTTAAGAATGATATTGAAATTCAATTCTTCAACCTTCAATGCATTCATGAAGTTTTGAGGCGCATAAAGGTTCTTTTCAGCATCATACGTGAAGATTATAATTGTTTTTTCAGATTGAAGAGCTTTTAATGAATCTGTTGTTGTTTTGTCATTTGTAAGGATAATGTTCAAGTCCACGGATAGTTCGGGCTGTCCGGCAATATCTTTTGGTGACAATACAGGGAAGATATTAGGGAGATGTTTATATGATTGCCAGCTTTTATGAGGAACTGCAAGATTAATATCAACAGGGATATCTGCAGGGATGAAATCCGCCAGGACAATATCAGCCGATTTATCTGTGATTTTTATGATTCCGTCATCATTCCTGAAACCGGCTGAAATCCATGAATCGTTTGTTATTTCGTGTGATCTGAAATCAGCGACAACAATAGGTCCGTTTAGTCTGCTTAAATTCCCCGGCCTTGTTGAAGGTGTTGTGTAAGTCAGTGCATTAACAGGTTTTTCTGCATCCCTTCTCCTTGAGAAATAGTCGGCAAGCTTCTTTGCAACCGGGATTTCAAATTCAGGATCTTCTGAAAGTGAAACTCTTATCGTGTCGCCTATGCCATCCTGCAAAAGAGCGCCTATCCCGGCTGCCGATCTTATACGACCGTCTTCTCCCTCGCCTGCTTCAGTAACTCCAAGGTGGATAGGGAATGCGATATCTAGCTTCAGCATTTCATCTACAAGCATTCTTGTTGATTTTATCATGACGTCGGTATCCGATGACTTCATCGATAAAACGATTTTTCTGAAATTTTCGTTCCTGAAGATTTGAATGAACTCCAGCGCAGATTGAACCATACCCCTGGGAGTATTACCATATCTGTTCATTATCCGGTCAGAAAGAGAGCCATGGTTGATCCCGATCCTGATTGCCGTACCATATTCATGACAGATTTTTATAAGAGGGAGCAGCCTTGAATGGATTTTTTCAAGTTCCTCGTTGTATTCCTTTTCCGACAGATTCAGGTTCTGAAAAGATGCCCTTTTATCTGTGTAGTTACCGGGGTTGATCCTTACTTTTTCAACAATTCTTGCTGCTGTTTCAGCTGCAGAAGGATTGAAGTGGATATCGGCAATCAGGGGATTATTAAATCCTGCTTTTTTGAGCTCATCTTTGATCAAAGCAAGGTTTTCAGCTTCACGGGTTCCCTGGGCCGTCAGCCTGACAAAATCCGCTCCCGCTTCGAAGATCCTGATGCACTGGGCAACAGAAGCTTTTGTATCGAGTGTGTCGGTGTTCGTCATTGACTGCAACCTGACGGGATTATTGCCACCGAGAGGGATGGAGCCGATGAGGATTGGGGTAGATTTGAACAGATTCCTCTGAAATGAGGAATTTGACCCCCTTTCATCCCCCTGAAAGGGGGACATGTTTTCGGATGGAAGTTTATTTTTCATTAAGCTTGGCGCTTTCCGAACACTGATCAGGGAAATTCTTTCTAAGATAAAGATGTAATTTTTCCAGCACAGAGTTCATTTCAAATTCGACTTCATAATTCATGAATCTCAACAACTTAAATCCGTGTTCTTTTAGATTGTTCTCACGGACAATATCGTATTTAACATAAGCAGGAAGAGTGTGAATTTCGCCATCAACCTCAATAATCAACTTCAATGAGTCGCAATAAAAGTCCACAATATAATTCAGGATAGGCTGCTGTCGCCTGAATTTTAAGCCCATTATGCGTTTTGAACGTAACTTTGACCAAAGAATAATCTCCGCTCTTGTCATTGATTTTCTCAATGTCCGCGCTTTATCTATAAGCTCTCTGTTACCATAATTAAGATAACTCATATAATTCTGCGCTTTGGTGATTTCTATTCATCAAAATGAAAATTGCTCTTTCACATTATTAGTAAATCATTCTCAGAAAGATTTATCATCCCCCTCCAGGGGGATCACAGGGGGTCTTATTCATCCCCCAATTCCAGAAATAATCCATCCCCCTTCCGGGGGGATCACAGGGAGTCTTATTCATCCCCCAATTCCAGAAATAATCCATCCCCCTTCCAGGGGGATCACAGGGGATCACCTTCATCAAATCGGATTTCTCTCCCAGTCCACCCCATCCTTTTTATCCTTAAGGATGATCCCGATCTTATTCAGTTCATTACGTATCTTATCGGACGCTGCAAAGTCCTTTTTTCCCCTTGCATCTTTACGGAGATCGATAATTATGTTCATCAGATTACCGGTAAGCTCTTCATCCTCTTTCCCCGCAGATTCATTTTTTAACCCAAGAATATCAAATGTGAATACATTCAATAAATCTTTCAATGAGGCAATGCCTTTTTCATCAAGCTTCGCGGATCCGTCAGAAACGGAATTTACTATCCTCACAGCCTCAAACAGATGAGAGAGCAGGATGGGACTGTTGAGATCATCATCCATTGCTGAATAGCACTTTTCCCTTAGATCATCTATGTTAACGGTTGAGGCAGCTGAAGGCTTCAGCTTACCGGCCGTTTCAATACCTTTCATCAGTTTTTGCAAACCTTTTTCTGCTGCCTGCAGAGCCTCATTTGAAAAATCAACGGTGCTCCTGTAATGTGCCTGGAGAATAAAGAACCTTACTGTCATCGGGCTGTAAGCCTGCTTCAACAATGGATTGTTACCACTGAACATCTGATCGAGTGTAATGAAATTACCAAGCGACCGTGCCATCTTCTGGCCGTTAATTGTGATCATATTATTATGCATCCAGTAACGGACAGGTTCTTTTTCATGGGCTGCTGTTGACTGTGCAATCTCACATTCATGATGCGGGAACTGGAGATCCATTCCTCCGCCATGTATGTCAAATACTTCACCAAGATACTTATAGCTCATTGCTGAACATTCAAGATGCCATCCGGGGAAACCTTCGCCCCATGGAGAAGGCCATCTCATTATGTGTTCAGGCGCTGCTTTCTTCCACAATGCAAAATCAAAGGGATTTCTTTTTTCATCCTGTCCTTCGAGTGTTCTTGTATTGCTCTGAAGCTCATCAAGAACTCTTCCCGATAGTTTACCATATTCATACTTTTCATTGTACTTTTTTACATCGAAGTACACTGAGCCATTAACAATGTATGCATACCCTTTTTCAAGAAGCTCTTTTATAAGCATCTGCTGTTCAATGATATGTCCTGATGCTCTCGGCTCAATCGAAGGTCCCTTGACATTCAGCTGCTCCATGTTGCGATGATATGTGTCCATATATTTCTGAACAACCTCCATTGGTTCAAGATGCTCCAGCCTGGCTTTCTTAAGTATTTTATCGTCACCCTCATCAGCATCATTTTCAAGGTGACCAACATCTGTTATATTCCTTACATAACGTACCTTATAGTCAAGGTGCTGCAAGTACCTGAATAGGATATCAAAAGTGATTGCTGGCCTTGCATGACCGAGGTGTGTATCACTGTAAACTGTGGGTCCGCAGACGTAAATACCTGCAAATGGCGGGTGTAACGGTCTGAATAATTCCTTTTTTCTTGAGAGACTGTTAAAAATATGTAAGTTGTTTTGCATCACACGATTGTTTCAATTGGCAAAAGTAATAAACTCTGCGAAAATACACGGGCTTATGATCATTCTGTATTTCTATTGTTAATTAATTAACAGTACTTTTTATCCTGAGATGTCTTGTTATGTTGCCGTTTGTCGTTTGAAAAGAGGTATTTTTGCAACATAAATTGAAAAGTTGAAAACAACAATCAGGAAAACATCATCCTTGTTTGACTTCCTTGAAGAGCTGTATCCCGATTCTCCGAGGACGAGGATAAAGAAAATACTTCAGAGCGGGAATATACTTGTAAATAATATTCCTGTTACACTAAATTCATTCATGTTAAATCCCGGTGACACTGTTGAGATAATTAAAGGCGGGAGCAAAATCGTAAAAAGTGATTCTCCATTTCCTGTTCTATATGAAGATGACCAGCTTATTGTGATTGATAAACCTGCCGGAATAGCTACATCAAGTGTTGATGGGAGCCGGAATGTGAGGGATGAATTGTCATCATGGCTGCGCGATAACTCAAAAGGAAAGGAGAGAGCCTGGGTAATTCACAGGCTCGACAAGGAAGTATCGGGAATTGTTATGTTCTCCAAATCCGAAGAAACAATGGATAAGGTGAAAGACAGCTGGGATCAAACGGAAAAACACTATTATGCACTCGTAGAAGGAGCACCTCCGGAGAACGAAGGAACAATGAAGAGCTGGCTTGTTGAGGACAGCAAACAGAAGGTGCATTCAACACGAAACCAGGAAAATGCAAAACTTGCTATAACAAAATATAAAACAATCAAACCTGTTAATAACTGCACATTACTCGATATTGTTACTGAGACAGGCCGTAAGAACCAGATAAGGGTTCATCTTTCAGAGCTTGGCTGTCCCATTGTAGGCGACAGGAAATATGGCGCTTCATCCGAATACATCAGACGTGTCAGGCTTCATGCGTATTCACTTACATTCCAGCATCCTGAAACCGGGAAATCAACTACTGTACTGTCAAGAATGCCTGATGGCTTTCTGACAATGAAAGCTCATGACGAGAAGTATAAATAATGTTGATATGCTGTCCTGGATATGCAACAAAAATGGTAGTATAATTTGTCTGTGATAAAAATATTTCTTATTTTTGCTTTCACAAATCAAAGAAATGAATTCTATTCATCTCATACATAATAATTTCATCATGCCACTCATGCCTATGTGCATGCGCTGATGAGAATCTGATTTGTAATCCCTACATCATATTCTTTTAACCGCCGGAGACTGAAAAGCCTTTGCTTTTGTTGCGTCTCTGTCTTTCAGGTAATTCATTGCTATTAATATAACTATATCAAAAAATGAGCACAAGAAAAATTCATTTCGATACATTACAGGTCCATGCAGGTCATAAACCGGATAACGATACACTGTCGAGAGCTGTACCACTTTACCAGACATCATCATACGTTTTCAGAAATTCAAAGCACGCCTCCGATCTTTTCGATCTTGCCGAATTCGGTAATATTTATACCCGTATAAACAATCCAACACAGGATGTTTTTGAGAAAAGAGTTGCGGCTCTCGAGGGAGGCATTGCATCTCTCGCAGTTTCATCGGGACATGCTGCCCAGTTTCTTGCTATTTCAACAATTCTGAGGAATGGAGAGAATTTCGTTACTTCTCCATACCTGTATGGAGGTTCTCATAATCAGTTCAGGGTTAGCTTTGCAAATTTCGGCATCGAAGCTCGGTTTACTCCTGATTTGAAACCATCATCATTTGAGAAGCTGATTGATGATAAGACTAAGGCGTTTTATGTAGAAACCCTCGGCAATCCCGGTTTCGAGATCCCGGATTTCGAAGCAATCTCTGCCGTAGCAGTTAAGCATGGCATTCCTCTCATTGTTGATAATACATTCGGAGCATGCGGTTATCTCTGCAGGCCAATTGAATATGGCGCAAACATCGTCACAGAATCAGCAACAAAATGGATCGGAGGACATGGAACAAGCATAGGTGGCGTTATAACAGACGGTGGTAACTTTAATTGGAATAACGGCAATTTTCCTGCATTCACAGAACCATCTCCCGGGTATCATGGCAAGAGGTTCGGGGAAATTTTCTCGCAGGATTCTGCGTTTGGAAACATAGCTTTTATAATCAAGGCAAGAGTTGAAGGTCTGCGCGACCTGGGTCCCTGCATCAGTCCGTTCAATGCATTTCTCCTCATCCAGGGGCTTGAAACGCTTTCACTAAGGATGGATCGTATAATACATAATACTCAGAAGCTTGCAGAGTGGCTTCAGTCCCATCCTGCTGTCGAGAGGGTTAACTATCCCGGACTTCCTGGGAATGAATATTATCAGACCGGAAAGAAATATCTTCCCAAAGGCGCAGGAGGAGTGCTGAGCTTTGTGCTTAAGACAGACTTTGAAAAAGCTGTGAAGCTTGTTGAGCATCTTCAGCTTGTAAGTCACCTTGCAAATGTTGGCGACGCCAAAACTCTAATCATCCAGCCTGCGGCAACTACCCATTCACAGCTCTCACGTGAAGAACAACTTGCCACCGGCATTGAACCAGGGCTTTTCAGAGTATCTGTCGGAATAGAGCATATTGATGACATAATTTATGATTTTGAACAGGCATTCAACAGCATACAGTAATGAAAACATTAAATTACAACCAGGATTTTGAAACTGAGCTTGGATCAACTTTGCCGGGCATTACGATTGCTTATGATACCTGGGGCATATTAAACTCCAATGCTGATAATGTAATATGGATTTGCCATGCCCTGACCGCAAGCTCCGATGTTGAAAACTGGTGGCCCAATATGGTTGGTGAAGGATTGCTGTTTGATCCTGGTGAATATTTCATTGTATGTGCAAATATTCTTGGTTCGTGCTATGGTTCAACAGGTCCCGCATCTGTCAACCCGGCAACCGGCAAACAATGGCTTCTTGACTTCCCGGCTCTGACAATCAGGGATCTTGTAAAAGCCCATGAGATACTCAGGAAACACCTTGGGATCAGAAAAATTCACAGCATAATTGGCGCCTCGATAGGCGGCTTCCAGGCTCTTGAGTATTCAATAATGCATCCCGGGATCATAAGTAATCTCATATTCATTGCTTCAAGCGCAAAGCAATCTCCCTGGGCAATTGGTTTCAGCCAGTCACAAAGACTGGCAATGGAGGCAGATCAATCCTTCAATGGTGACCCCGAAGGAGGCAGGAAAGGGCTCAGGGCAGCGCGTTCAATTGCTCTGCTGAGCTACAGGAATGCAGCAGCTTACAACAGAACGCAGGCTGAGGATACAGATGAAAAGACATCTTCATTTAAAGCTTCTTCTTACCAGAGCTACCAGGGCGATAAGCTTGTGAACAGGTTTAACCCGTACTCTTATTATTGTCTTGTAAACCTTTCAGACACGCACAACACAGGTCGTGGGAGAGGTGGTACAGTGGCCGCTCTTTCTAAGGTGAGAGCAAACACACTTTGTATCGGAATAAGTGCAGACATACTCTTTCCGGTTGAAGAGCAGAAGTATGTAGCTTCGAATATTCCCGGGGCAGAGTTTATTGAGATAGATTCATTTTACGGACATGACGGTTTTCTGATCGAATCAGGACAAATATCCGCCATAATAAGTGATTTCTGGAAAAGAAAATCAAAAAGGGCAGTCGCTTTTACTATAAGGAACGCTGATAAAACTGCAACGACCGTTCCTGTCAGACCTGGTATTTTAACCTGTAAAAAGATTGAAAAATGACACGCGAAAAACTAAGAATTGGCCTGTTTGGCTATGGCTGTGTTGGCCAGGGACTTCATGATGTTCTTAACAGCAGCAAAGGATTCAAAGCCGATATTGTTAAAATATGCGTAAAAGATCCCTCAAAGCAAAGAAGGATCCCAATGGAGAATTTCACTTTTGACAAGAATGAGATTCTTGATGATCCGTCAATAAACCTCATAGTCGAATTGATCGACGATGCAGATGAAGCTTTCAAAATAGTTACTGCTGCCATGAAGAAAGGGAAAAATGTAGTTACAGCAAATAAGCTGATGGTTGCAACTCACTTCAAAGAGCTTGTTGAAATGCAATGGGAAAACCGTGTATCCCTGCTTTATGAGGCTTCAGCCGGCGCAAGCATTCCTATAATAAGAAACCTGGAGGAATATTATGATAACGAGCTTCTCCATTCTTTGCGTGGAATACTCAATGGCACAACTAATTACATACTTACAAGGATGCATAATGGAGGAATGTCATTTTCAGTGGCTTTGCAGGAAGCTCAGAATCTTGGATTTGCCGAATCGAATCCAACTCTTGATATCGACGGACTCGATGCCAAATACAAGTTATGCATTATTACGGGTCATGCCTATGGTCTTTTCCTTAATCCCGAGCAGGTTTTTCATTATGGAATAAGGAGCATAAATGAATTCGACATTCAATATGCAAGGGAAAAGGGATATAAGATAAAGCTTGTTCCTTATGTCGGGAAAACCTGTGAGAATACGATCACAAGTTTTGTCCTGCCGAGGTTTATTTCCCAGGATAAATACCTGTATAATGTAGATAATGAATATAATGGGGTTATTACAGAAGCCGCATTTGCCGACAAACAATTTTTCAGCGGGAAAGGTGCAGGTGGCCATGCAACAGGAAGCGCTGTTCTTTCAGATATTTCTGCCAACTCTTACGGTTATAAATATGAATACAAGAAATTTCAACAGGGAACTGTAACTGGTTATACTCACGATCATAAACTTGAAATTTATCTGCGGTATAAGAATGAAAAGGATCGCGAATTATTTGGATTTGAGGATGTGTCAGAATACTTTAGCGGAAAAATTTACAGGTACATTATAGGTGTTATCAATCTGTCTAAACTTTATGAGATAAGGGAAAAATTGCAAAGTCCTGACATCTTTATAGTTAATACGGGCAGAAAGATTAGTTTACCCGAAAAACAAGGCGTATGAGAAATAATATCACGGAACTTATTGATAAGAAAATCCTGATCCTCGACGGAGCTATGGGGACAATGATCCAGAAACATAAGCTTCGTGAAGAGGATTACAAAGGTGAAAGGTTCAGAGATCATGACAAGCCTCAGAAGGGCAATAATGATCTTCTCTCGATAACAAAGCCTGAAGTAATAAGAGATATTCATCTGCAGTACCTTAAAGCCGGAGCCGATATAATTACAACGAACACATTTAACTCAAACAAGATATCCATGGCTGATTACGGTATGGAAGGTCTTGTTTATGAGATGAATCTCGCTTCGGCCAAGCTTGCAGCTTCAGCAATTAAAGAATACGAAGCAGTCACAAAAACCGAAAACCATTTCATTGCAGGTTCGCTTGGACCCACAAACCGGACAGCTTCAATGTCATCCGATGTGAATGATCCGGGCGCCAGGATGGTTACTTTTGATCAGCTCGTAGAAGCTTATTCAGAACAGGCCGGAGGACTTATTGATGGTGGCGCCGATGTTCTTCTTGTTGAAACAGTGTTCGATGTTCTGAACTGCAAAGCCGCTCTTTTTGCAATTGAATCTGTGTTTGAAGAAAAAGGGAAAAGGCTTCCGGTGATGGTTTCTGTTACTATCACGGATGCTTCAGGTCGAACACTCACAGGTCAGACTCTTGGAGCCTTCATTGTATCCGTATCTCATTTCCCATTGCTGAGCCTTGGCCTCAATTGCGCTTTAGGAGCAGAACAGCTTCGTCCGTTTGTTGAAGAGCTTTCATCAAAGACTGGTTTTTACGTCTCAGCTCATCCTAATGCTGGACTTCCGGACCAGTTTGGCGATTATACCCAGACAGCTGAATTAATGGCTTCAGTAGCCGGTGACTTCATGAGAAACGGCTGGGTAAACATCATAGGTGGTTGTTGCGGAACTACACCCGAACATATAAGCAAGCTTGCAGGCTTATCAGAGAATTTCAAACCGCGAGTCAGGCCCGCAATTCAAAAATTAACGAGGCTAAGTGGTCTCGAGCCTCTTATTATAACTTCTGAAACGAACTTTGTCAATATTGGTGAACGCACAAATGTTTCAGGGTCTTTGAAATTTGCAAAACTTATCAGGGAAGAGAAATATGATGAGGCGCTGGCCATTGCAAGAAACCAGGTTGAGGGCGGTGCGCAGATAATTGACATCTGCATGGATGAAGCTATGCTCGATTCAGAAAAAGCAATGGTGAAGTTCGTGAATCTTGTAATGTCTGAACCCGATATCGCCAGGTTGCCTCTTATGATTGACTCCTCACGATGGGCAACTATTGTCTCTGCATTGAAATGCATACAGGGTAAATCTATTGTTAATTCGATAAGCCTTAAAGAAGGTGAAGAAATATTTCTTTCTCATGCAAAGTTGTTGAGGAAATATGGCGCTGCTGTTGTTGTGATGCTCTTCGATGAAACAGGTCAGGCCGACACTTATGAAAAAAGGATCAAAGTTGCAGAAAGATCATACAGGCTTCTTGTCGACAAAATCGGATTTCCACCTGAGGATATTATTTTCGATCCCAATGTTCTTGCAATTGCCACAGGAATAGAAGAGCACAATAATTATGCTGTGAACTTTATTAAGGCCACAGGATGGATAAAGCAAAACCTTCCATATTCAAAAGTCAGCGGAGGGATCAGCAATCTTTCGTTTTCGTTTCGCGGTATCGATAAAGTAAGGGAAGCAATGCATTCAGTGTTCCTTTATCATGCTATCAAACAGGGGCTCGATATGGCTATTGTTAATCCCGGGATGTTACAGGTATATTCCGAGATACCTTCTGATCTCCTGACCCTTACAGAGGATGTTGTTCTGAATCGCAGGAAAGATTCAACAGAGAGGCTTGTGAAATTTGCCGAAGGAATAAGGAATGAAGGCAAAAAAGCAGAGAAGGAAGACGCATGGCGACAGCTTCCTGTGAAAGACAGGATAAGGTATTCACTTATTAAAGGGTTTGACGAGTTTATAGAACAGGATGTAGAGGAAGCCAGGCCAATGTTCGGTAAATCGCTTGAGCTCATTGAGGGCCCGTTAATGGGCGGTATGAATGAAGTTGGCGATCTTTTCGGCTCTGGAAGAATGTTCCTGCCCCAGGTTGTTAAAAGCGCCAGGGTGATGAAGAAAGCCGTTGCTAAACTAGCTCCGTACATTGAAGAGGAGAACAAGGGCTCTGACAGGAAAACTGCCGGGAAGGTTCTTCTTGCAACAGTGAAAGGCGACGTTCACGATATCGGAAAGAATATTGTCGGAGTTGTTCTCTCATGCAATAATTACGAAATAGTAGATCTCGGTGTGATGGTCCCTGCAGAAAAGATCCTCGAAAAAGCAATTGAAGAAAAGGCCGATATTATTGGTCTGAGCGGGTTGATAACACCATCGCTTGAAGAAATGGTGCATGTAGCCTCTGAAATGGAACGGCGTAAAATGAATGTTCCTCTTCTTGTAGGAGGCGCCACAACATCCGAAATACATGCTGCTGTAAAAATCGCACCAGCATATTCAGGCGCTGTTTTGCATGTTAAAGATGCATCCAAAGCTGCAGGAGTCGTTTCTTCTCTTCTTCAAAAAGATAATAAAGGGTATGTCATTTCTGTAAAAGATAAGTATTCAAAGCTCAGAGATGGCCATTCTGCTACCCAGGCATCAAAGGCAATAATCTCTCTTTCTGAAGCAAGGAATAACAAATTCAGAACTGACTGGTCATCCCACCGGCTTTATTTTCCACATAAACCAGGGCTACATATCTTCAGCGAAATTGAACTTAACGAGCTTATTCAGTACATTGACTGGACTTATTTCTTCTTTGCCTGGAAGGTGGGAGGGAAGTACCCTGCAATTTTTGATGATCCTGTTAAAGGGAAGGAAGCAAGGAAGCTGTTTGATGAAGCTCAGAGCTGCCTTAATGATATTTCAACAAAGAAAATAATTAATGTGAAAGGAATTCTGGGATTATTCCCGGCTGTTACTGAGGGTGACGATGTCAACATATTGGATGATAACGACAGTAATGTCCGTACTGTTTTAAGATTTCTCAGGAACCAGGAAAAGAAAGAAAACGGAGTTCCCAATCTTTCGCTCTCAGATTTCATTGCTCCGCAATCTTCGGGACTTACAGATCATATCGGTGCATTTGTTGTAACTGCAGAGATAGACAAAGCCATTTACCGCTCTTATGGTGAGGACGATTATAACACAATAATGATAAGGATCCTGAGCGACAGGCTGGCTGAAGCTGCAGCAGAATGGCTCCATGCAAAAGTACGGAAGGATTACTGGGGCTATGCACATGATGAAAGCCTGTCAATAGCTGAAATGCTTAAGAACAGGTACACTGGAATACGTCCGGCGCCAGGTTATCCTGCATGTCCCGATCATACCGAAAAAGGTGTTATATTTGACCTCTTAGGAGCACAGAAGAACATAGGAGCTAGTCTTACAGAGTCTTATGCCATGTCGCCTGCGGCAGCGGTAAGCGGGTACTTTTTCTCGCATCCCGGATCGGTATATTTCAATATCGGGAAGATCGGACGTGACCAGCTCACGGATTATGCTAAGAGAAAAGGCTGGACAGATGATGAAGCGGCAAGATGGCTTGCCCCTAATATTTATTAATTGATTATGAGTGTTATTGACAAAATCAGGGAATCAAAGGGCCCTTTGTTCACATTTGAGCTGTTGCCTCCGCTAAAAGGTCACAGCATTGACAGGATTTACACTGCAATAGACAGACTTATAGAATATAATCCTGCTTATATAAATTTCACTTCACACAGGAATGAAACAGTCTTCAGGGAAAGACCTGACGGACTCCTTGAGAAAAAGGTAGTCAGATTACGTCCCGGAACGATTGCGCTTGCTGCAGCAGTAAAGTATAAATATAACATTCCGGTTGTCCCTCATGTACTCTGCGGGGGTTTTACGAAGGAAGAAACTGAGAATGTTCTTATTGAAATGAAGTTCCTCGGGATCGATGATGTGCTGGCGCTGAGAGGTGATCCTCAGAAAGGAAGCAGAAGCTTCATTCCTGAAAAAAGCGGGCATACTTATACTTATGAGCTTGTTCAGCAGATTGCCGATATGAACAGAGGCAAATACCTGGAGGATTCCCTCGTGAATCCCGAGCCGGCCAATTTCTGTATTGGTGTAGCAGGTTATCCTGAGAAGCATTTCGAAGCTGCAAATCCCCAGCTCGATATGGAAAATCTTAAAAGAAAAATTGATGTTGGAGCATCTTATATTGTAACCCAGATGTTCTTCGATAACAGGTCTTTCATAAAGTTCAGGGATGACTGCAGGAAGACAGGGATTGAAGTACCGATTATTCCGGGAATCAAGCCCATATCAGCTCTCAACGATATAAGACTTTTACCTCAGACTTTCCATATTGACCTGCCAAGCGATCTGTTCAATGCGGTGAAGAAATGTAAAAACGATGATGAGGCAAGGGAGGTAGGCATTGAATGGACGACGATGCAGTCACAGGAGCTGATTAAGCTGGGAGTACCTGGTATACATTATTATACCCTGGGGAGGTCAGATAATATTGCAAGAATTGTAAAAGCTTCGTTTTAGCTTTCTACAAAAAAAATAACCACGGACTATCTTTATAATCCGTGGTTTAATATTTAGTTACACTTAACTTTAGTCACTCGTAACTTTAGTCACTTTAGTCACTTTAGTTCACTTTAGTCACTTTAGTTCACTTTAGTCACTACAGCTTGAACTCCGCCTTGATCTTATCAACATAATCCAGCTTTTCCCATGCGAAGAATTCAACTTTCTTCTGGTAAGCCTTTTTCCCGTTACCATTAAGTAATCTTGGCTTGCTGCCTGGGACTTCATAATAAACTTCTATAGTTTCTGTGAATGGATCACGTCCGAAATGACCGTAAGATGCTGTTTTAAGGAAAACAGGATTCCTGAGGCCGAAACGCTGCACTATGGCATAAGGCCTCAGATCGATTATCTGTCCGACTTTTTCAGCTATCTGACCATCGGAAAGGAGATTACCTTTTTTATCCTTCACTTTTGCAGTACCGTATGTATTAAGGTACAGCCCTACAGGTTTTGCTACTCCGATAGCATAAGCCACCTGGATAAGAGCCTGGTCGCATACGCCTGCTGCAACAAGATTCTTTGCAATGTGTCGTGCTGCATAAGCTGCCGATCTGTCGACTTTGGATGAATCTTTTCCTGAGAAAGCGCCACCGCCATGTGCGCCATGTCCGCCATAAGTGTCAACTATTATTTTTCTGCCTGTGAGTCCTGTATCCCCATGAGGGCCGCCGATCACAAACTTGCCTGTCGGGTTTACAAGAAGTCTGAAATCTGTTTTAAAAAGTTTCTGAACCCGTGCAGGAAGACTTTTTGTTACCCTTGGAATAAGGTACTTTTCTATATCTTCTTTAATCTTCTGCTGCATTGCTTTTTCAGCTGCAGATTCAGCTTTCTGTGATTTTCCATCGGGAAGGATGAACTCATCATGCTGAGTGCTTATGACTATTGTATCGATCCTTAGAGGCTGATTATTATCATCATATTCGAGAGTGACCTGCGATTTGCTGTCGGGACGAAGATATTTCATGTGAGTGCCTTCACGGCGGATAACAGATAGCTCTTCAAGCAGCCTGTGGGCAAGCTCAATTGTAAGAGGCATGTAGTTATCCATTTCACGGCACGCATAACCGAACATCATGCCCTGGTCTCCAGCGCCCTGTTCCTCAGGTTTTTCCCGTACAACACCCTGGCGAATGTCGCTTGACTGTTCATGAATAGTTGAGATAACGCCGCATGAATCACTGTCAAACCTGTATTCGGCTTTGGTATAACCAATGTTTTTAATAACATTCCTTGCAGTTTCCTGCACATCAACCCAGCCGTCCGTACGAACCTCGCCGCCACAGACAACAAGACCGGTTGTCACGAAAGTTTCACATGCTACTTTTGATTCCGGATCCCAGCGGAGAAATTCATCCAGCAATGCGTCTGAAATCTGATCGGCAACCTTGTCGGGATGCCCTTCTGATACTGATTCTGATGTAAATAAAAATCCCATTGTACAAATAATTTAAGTTATACAAAAAGATGGGAGCTTTGCTTGATTGGAAAGGATAGAAGACGCGAGTTTAGCATTTTTTCCTGTGGTTGCAATCAGCATAAATCTGTCCACCATTAAAGGTACAAAGCAAATAAAAAAAACCGGTATAACAAAAAAATATTAAGAAGTGAGATGCCTGAATACTTCCTCGAGATTATTTTCCTGTCTTTGAAGTGAGAGTACTGTCAGTTGATTATCGACTGCAAACCTGAAAATAACAGGCCGTATATCCTCGACAGCTTCTGATTCAATCCTGTAAACATTGTCTTTTACTATTGTTAATGAATTAACAATGCTCATTTTGCGAAGACTCTCTTCAGAGGGAGCCTTATCAAATTCAACATTTATTATCTGCCGTTTACTGTTAATTACAGAATAAATCCTTGATTTCCCCTCATTGGCAACAATGATGCCCTTGTCTATTATGATTATCCGGCCACAGATAGCCTCTACTTCCTGCATTATATGTGTCGAAAGCATTACTGTCTTCTCTTTCCCGGCTTCCTTTATGAGATTTCTTATTTCAATTATCTGGTTTGGATCAAGGCCTGTTGTGGGCTCGTCAAGTATCAGAACGGACGGATCGTGGATAAGAGCCTGTGCCAACCCTACTCTCTGCCTGTAACCTTTTGAGAGAGAGCCTATTTTCTTCTTCTGTTCCGGACCAAGCCCGGTTTGTTCTATTATTCTGTCAATCAGTTTTTTTGAATCCCGGGTTTTATATATTGATGCAACAAATTCAAGGTATTCCCTGATATACATTTCCGGATAAAGCGGATTATTTTCAGGAAGATAACCGATCTGCTTCTTTACTTCAGGATTATCGGTTCCTGCTACCTGACCGTTTACAATAACCTTGCCGGAAGAAGCCGGGATAAATCCTGTGATTATCTTCATCATTGTCGACTTACCGGCGCCGTTCGGACCAAGAAAACCTGCTATTTCACCAGTGTTTACTGTGAACGAGACGTTATCAAGAGCTTTTTGTGCTCCATACAGTCTTGTAACATTTTCAACAACAATCGACATCTTAAAAGAAATTGTGCCACGAAGATAGTAAAGAAACATGCTATATTATAACTTACCTTGCCCTTGTCTGAAGTCAGGTTGTAAAATATTTTTCCATTTTTCCTTGCTTGCTATATAAACTTATAGTAATATTGTACTATAGATATATAACAATAAATATATATACAAATGATCAATTTTATTCTTGATCCAAAAGCAGGGATCCCGTTTTACAGGCAGATAATCGACCAGATAAAATTCGGGATCGCATCGGGGAGCCTGAAAGCCGGGGAGCAATTGCCTACAGTAAGAGCTCTGGCAGTAGATCTTAAGGTCAATCTGAACACAGTTTCAAAAGCATATAAGGAACTGGAGATTCAGAAGATACTGGAAACACAGCAGGGTACAGGAACATTTATAGGTGCAATTCCGATAAGTATACCTCCTGACGAAAAAAGCAAAAAGCTTGAAAGTATTTGTAATGAATTTATGACCATTGCTCACAGCTATGGTTTCACTATAGATGATTTAATAACTGAACTACAAAAAAACAAATAACTATGAAAACAAGTTTCTCTAATCCTGTTTCCGTATCTGTACTGGTCATTCTGCTGGGAGTTTCAGCAGGAGCATATTATCTTGGAATGATCGGTATTGAAACTCTTATTGCCCTCATAATTTTATCGATTCTGATATCGAGCTCAATTCATATTGCCGATCAGTGGGAGAAGGCAATAGTTCTCAGAATGGGGAAGTTTTCGGGTCTGAAGGGGCCGGGGTTGTTCTTCATTGTACCTATCATAGACAGGGTGGCAAATTATATTGATCAGCGTGTTCGCGTTACTGAATTCCGTGCAGAGCAAACCCTTACTAAGGATACGGTCCCTGTTAATGTCGACGCTGTCGTTTACTGGACAGTATGGGATGTGGAGAAGGCCGCTCTTGAAGTTCAGGAGTACGTAAGGGCAATTGCCTATATAGCACAAACTGACCT
>DATALC010000093.1:0-3170 GCA_036261265.1 Bacteroidales bacterium | reverse complement strand
ACTGCCTTCTGCAGTCTTCCGTACATTGCACTGAATCTGAATTTACTTCCGGGTGTCAACTCTACCCCGGCTCCCATGAACTGGTGCCCGTTCAGTGTATATGGTGAGAATGTCATGCTGCTGTAGCCGATGTGGGCCGTTATCCATTTGTACCTGGGATGCAGACCGTACTGGTTAAAAGGTTGCTGAAATGAACTTTGCTGGTTTGAATATGTATATGAAAATGGTACGGACCAGCCATAAAGATTGAAAACCAGATTGCCGGCAAGATAATAAGTATATTGTTTACGCCTTGATTCCGAGCCTGCAGCATCATAAAAGATCTGGTTTGCTGACAGTCCCCCGTTGATTTTTAATGGATGTTCTTTGCCAATGCTTTCAATATCCTGTCCGGATGCATGCCGGAAGGAACAGGCAGTAAGCATAATTATGCCACAGGATCTTAATATTTTAAACCTCACAGGCAAGGTTTTTCAGAAAAAGTTCACCTGTTTACACAGGTCGTTATAAGGTTAGTTGTAGTATTTTGAATTGACATTTTTTGCTTCCTTTTATCGAAGGTATAATTTTAATAAATATTTTAATATCAGTCAAATTTGAAAGGTATTTTTATTCTCATGTAAGGAATAACCCTGAAACACTGATAAATTCAGTGTTCTTTTTAAATCTTATAAATACAGCAAAGCCTGTTCAGGAAGTTTTGGTGAATATGTCACAGAAATCTTAAGACTTTTTTTAGTAACTTATGTAGTAAAATTGATCAGAAAATTTAGTTCCTTTTAGTAAATTCATTTGTTTACTTTTGTCATCATTTAAAAGTCAAAACTGATTATGCAGAATAACAGACGTCTTCCTTCCTGGCTAAAAATGCAGCGGGCCAGCGGAGTAAATTATTCACTTGTGAAACATGCTGTAAATGATAACAATCTCCATACAATATGCACAAGCGGTAATTGTCCGAATATTGGCGAGTGCTGGAACGCCGGCACAGCAACGTTCATGATCCTTGGCGATATCTGTACACGGGCCTGCAAATTCTGTGCAACAAAAACAGGAAGACCTCTGCCGCCAGATACTGCCGAACCCGAAAGACTTGCCCGTTCAATAAAGCTGATGAAGCTTAAACATTGTGTCATAACCTCGGTTGACAGGGATGATCTTGAAGACGGAGGCGCCGGATTCTGGGCTGAAACAATCAGAACAGTGAAATCAGTCAATCCTGATATAACAATTGAAACTCTTATTCCTGATTTCGACGGAAAACCTGAAAATCTTGCAATTATTGTTGAAGCCCGTCCCGATGTTATCTCACACAATGTTGAAACTGTCAGGCGCCTCACCCCGCTTATCCGAACAAAAGCAAAATACGACAGGAGCCTTTCAGTACTTAATTATATCGCATCCATGGGGATTACTGCGAAGTCAGGTTTTATGCTTGGTCTTGGTGAAACAGAAGACGAAATATTTCAGACAATAAAAGACATACGCGGAACCGGATGCAGCATTCTTACAATTGGACAATACCTGCAACCAGGACTCGATCATCTTGAAGTTACTGAATACATTACACCTGAAAAATTCGCTGAATACAGGGCGGCAGCTCTGGAGGCAGGATTCTCATTTGTCGAGAGCAGCCCGCTTGTACGATCTTCATTTCATGCTGAAAAACATGTGACTGTCAGAAAATAATAGTTATATTAGCCAATAGTTAACCCTGAAACTAAATTGAGCTATTACGTTCAGTATAAGGATATTGGTTTAAAAGACTATAAGGAAGTATGGGATTACCAGGCTTCTATCTTTGATAAACTGATTGATGAAAAAAAGAACACGGGCGCCTCAAACACACTCCCCGGCACACTTATTTTCACTGAACATCCGCATGTTTATACTTTAGGCAAAAGCGGTTCAGAAAGCAATCTCCTAATCGACAGCATACAACTGCAGAGGAAAGATGCTTCCTTTTATCATATCGACAGAGGAGGTGATATCACATATCACGGACCGGGCCAGATTGTGGGATACCCGATTTTTGATCTTGAAATTATAGGTGTCTCATTAAAAGAATACATACACAGGATTGAAGAAGCCATCATAATGACTATCGCCGAATCAGGGATAAAGGCTTCGAGGCTGCAGGGAGGAACCGGCGTATGGCTTGATCCGGATGTTCCGGGAAAAGCCAGGAAAATATGTGCAATTGGAGTAAAAGCAAGCAGGTATGTTACGATGCATGGCTTTGCCTTTAACGTGAACACGGATCTCAGTTATTTCGACAGCATAAACCCCTGCGGGTTCCGCGATAAAGGAGTAACATCCCTCAAAAAGGAACTCGGCGCTGAACAGGATTTTGAAAAAACAAAGCTTGTTGTGAAAGAAAAGCTCAGGGAAGTTTTTGATCTTGAATGGATTAACAAGTGAACCATGGAGAAAAGGTGGGTTGTAAAGGAGAAAGGTGATGCATCTGTTGTAAAACAGCTTGCCGCATCGCTTAATGTTTCCGAGGCGCTTGCCAACCTTATGGTTCAGCGTTATATTACAACTCCTGCCGAAGCAAAAGCCTTTTTCGATCCTTCTCTTGAATACCTTCATGATCCTTTCCTCATGAAAGATATGAATATTGCAGTCGACAGGATCTCCACAGCAATAAAGAAAAATGAAAAGATACTTGTATACGGCGATTATGATGTCGATGGCACAACTGCCGTTGCATTGATGTATTCATTCCTTAAAGAGCAGTATTCGAACGTTGAATATTATATCCCCGACAGGTACAAGGAAGGGTATGGAGTTTCGTATGAAGGCCTCGATTTTGCCTCTCAGAGAAACTGTAAAGTAGTTATTACGCTCGATTGCGGTATTAAGGCTGTTGAGAAAGTCAAATATGCCAGGTCGAAAGGAATGGATGTAATTGTATGTGATCATCATTATCCAGGCGAAGAGATTCCAAAGGCTCTTGCTGTCCTTGATCCCAAACAACCATTATGCAGTTATCCATATAAAGAGCTTTCAGGTTGCGGTGTAGGATTCAAGCTCATACAGGCATATTCAAGAATCCATGGGATACCTTTCGGAAAAATAGAGCATTATCTTGACCTTGTCGCAGTAAGCATAGCATCAGACATAGTACCTATAACAGGAGAAAACAGGGTGCTTGCTTATTTCGGGCT
>DATALC010000083.1:0-7550 GCA_036261265.1 Bacteroidales bacterium | reverse complement strand
TATCCTTGCTTTCATCATTATCTTTGCCACTGCAAACGTATACACAACAGGGATGTCGCGAGTTGTGCTCTCGGTTGCAAGGGACGGTGGTTTGCCGAAAGCATTGAATTACATCCACCCTAAGAGCGGGTCACCGACGCGTAGCCTTGTGATGCTTTCAGGAGCTTCTGTGTGCATGCTGATAGTTTATTACATTTTCGACCTCGATCTTCAGACTGCATTACTAATTCCAAGCGGGGCCGCCATTATTGTGTATATAATCGGATCAGGTGCAGGAATTAAACTGCTCAAAGACAGGGGAGCGAAAAGATACCTGCCATGGATATCTCTTGTGATGTCGGTCATTATTCTTCCATTTGTCGGAATACTTGCTCTTGCTTCGATTGGAATGAGTATAATAGCTTATGTTTATGCGTTGAAGAGAACAACTAATTCTTCAACACGACTCTGAAGGACTTGCAGGTCTGAAGGTCTTGAAGGTCTTGCAGGTCGTGCAGGTCGTGCAGGTCGTGCAGGTCAGAAATGATTATTTTCTATTCGTCTTAAGATATTTCATTAAGCTACTTACACTATTAATTAATTGTTGGGATTTATCTCTTCTAATCAAAGCAATATCTGATGAAATATATTTTTGATCTTCAGCTATGTAGTACATATTCTTGATTTCACCGGCTGAACCTTTTGAAATGTTCAGGAACTGCCGGAATTCTGCATCGCTATTTCTGCAAAATCCTTCACTGATATTATTCATTATTGAAATTCCTGCTCTTATTATCTGATCACGGAACGCATAATCATTGCATTTTCTGAAATCATCATAAATCACATTAGTCAGTTCCCTTGACATTTTCCAGATTGCCAACTCTTCAAAATTCTTTATTGTTCCCATAATTATGTGATTTTAAGTTTAGGATATTATCGTCTTGCAGGTCTGAAGGTCTTGCAGGTCTTGACTTGCACGACCTGCACGACCTGCACGACATTCCTGACTTGCACGACCTGCATGACTTGCATGACTTGCACGACCTGCATGACTTGCAATGTATTATCCGATTACCTTTCTGAGCGGTTTAATAAACCTGAAAATCAACCTCTTGCTTTCTGTTATAATCTCTGCTGTACCTGTCATGCCGTTTATGAAATCGAGATCAAGGCCATAACTCGTTTTCATTCCGTTTGTAAGTTCGATATCAGCAATATACACATCATCGACAGGAACCAGCGACAATGCAGTTATCCGGCCTTTTAAGACTCCATTCTCCATATAAGGATAACCTGATAGTTTTATGTTAACATCCTGACCCTGCCTCACCCTGCCTGAACCGCTTACCGGAACTCTGGCGCGGATGAGTATCCTTTTCGGATCATCAGGCACTACTGTTGCAAGCGCTTCCCCGGAATTAATAATCTGGTTCATGCTCCAGAAGCTTGTGAATGTTATTCTCCCTTTCACCGGGCTGAGGATCAGGTATTTCTCTTTCCACTGTCCCAGCGATACTTTCAATAACTGAAGAGATTCGTTGAGATCGGAAATTAACTGACTTTTTTCTTTTTCAAACTGTATCGTGAGATCAAGCTTTGTCTCCCTCATTTTCAGTATCGATGATTCATTGTTTTTTATTGACGATCTCAGGGCGCTGAAGGAAACCTGCTTCTGCAGGAACTCCTGTCTTGAATGTTCAAATTCATTCACAGATATTGAATAACTGCTTCTGTGAAAAAGATTTGAATCACGCTTGTAACTGTTATAAGCAAGCCTCAGATCTTCCTCCGACAACAGCTCCTGGTTTTTCATTTCCCTGATGTACTCTTCCTGTCTTGCAATCTGTTTATCAAGCAAGTCAAGCTTGGATGGTATGTATGATTGTATCGTATATTCTCTGAACTTTCTTAATAGCCCGGTAAACCTCAGCCATGGATCCTGTATCTCTCCAAGAGTTAGTCCTGAAGTCGGAACCACTGTAGTTTTCAATGTCTCCCATTTCACAGATTCTCCACTATTACCTATAAATTCCTCCACCAATCGTAAATCTTCCCATCTTGCCTGATTACCAATAATGGCGACTTCCTGGTTCTCCGGAATATTATCTCCATTCTGTACAAAAAACCTTTCAATCTTTCCACCCGATCGTGCAACCAGCGAGGCCGGAGGATTAAGCGTTGTAACCGTAAGCGGCGCTGTAACAATATCCGGAGAACTTATGAACCAGCTTATAGCCAGGATTGCAACTACAATCCCGAAAAAAAGAAATAAGCCCCACCTCAGAAAACTGCCGGGGATCTCGGACATCACCTCCTGCAACTCCGGGCTGCGAATTTCAGATTTATTGATTTCTGCCATGGTTATCTTTGGTTTTTGGTCGTGCAGGTCTTGCGGGTCGTGCAGGTCTTACAGTCGTGCAGGTCTGAAGGTCTTGCAGGTCCTGCAGTCTTGCAGGTTGTGCAGGTCGTGCAGTTCAAAAAATGATTATTTTCTATTCGTCTTAAGATATTTCATTAAGCTACTTACACTATTAATTAATTGTTGGGATTTATCTCTTCTTATCAAAGCAATATCTGATGAAATATATTTTTGATCTTCAGCTATGTAGTACATATTCTTGATTTCACCGGCTGAACCTTTTGAAATGTTCAGGAACTGCCGGAATTCCGCATCGCTATTTCTGCAAAATCCTTCACTGATATTATTCATTATTGAAATTCCTGCTCTTATTATCTGATCACGGAACGCATAATCATTGCATTTTCTGAAATCATCATAAATCACATTAGTAAGCTCCCTTGACATTTTCCAGATTGCCAACTCTTCAAAATTCTTTATTGTTCCCATAATGATGTGATTATAAGTTTAAGATATTATCTTCTTGCAGGTCTGAAGGTCTTGCAGGTCTGAAGGTCTTGAAGGTCTTGACTTGCACGACCTGCACGACTTGCACGACATTCCTGACTTGCACGACTTGCATGACTTGCACGACTTGCACGACTTGCATGACCTCAACCTCCAAGTTCCAGTTGATCTTTCACAAGGTTAAAATAGGATCCTCTCTTCTCTATAAGTTCTCTATGTGTACCTGTTTCAACTATTTCGCCTTTTTCGAGAACAACGATCTGATCTGCATTCTTTACCGTGCTCAGCCGGTGTGCAACAATTACTACAGTCTTGCCCCTGAAGAAACTTCCAAGGTTCTGCATTATCGTTTTTTCATTCTGGGCATCAAGAGCATTGGTTGCTTCATCGAAAAATATGAAGTCAGGTTCTTTATATACCGCACGTGCTATAAGTAATCTTTGTTTCTGACCGGTACTCAGTCCATGACCATCATTTCCTATTCTTGTATTATATCGTAATGGTAAGCTTTCGATGAAGTCTTTAATATTTGCTGTTTCCACAGCCCTGTCGATCTTCTCACGATCAGGGACTTCATCTATCAGCCCTATATTACCTGCAATTGAATCGGAGAAAACGAATCCTTCCTGCATTACAACCCCGCATTTTCTTCTCCATTCTGACTGGCTGTACCTGCTCAAAGAAACGCCTCCTAACAAAATATCGCCCTTCACTGGATTGTAGAAACCAAGTATAAGCTTTAAAAGGCTTGTTTTACCGCTTCCGCTTATGCCTACAATTGCAGTGATCTTCTTCGCAGGGATCATAAGTGAGACGTTGTTCAGCACCTTTTCAGAATGCGGTCCTTCGTACTGGAAAAGAACATTCCTGATCTCTAAATCCCTATCAGTTGGAATCTCTTTTATCTTATCATCTTCAGGCTTTTCTTCATCTTCTTTGTTATGAATTTCACCTAACCTTTCAAGACTAATTCTTGCGTCCTGTGCAGCCTGCGTGAAACCAATGAATTGTTGTATCGGCGCATTGAGCTGCCCGATGATATACTGGACAGCCATCATCATGCCAAGAGTCATCTCTCCTCTTATAACTGCTCTTGCCGAAAGGAATGAAATAAAAATATCTTTTGCCTGGTTTATAAGAACTGCTCCGAGCTGCTGGTTCTGGTTAAGCATCATACTCTTCAAACTGACTTTAAAAAGCTTTATCTGTATCCGTTCCCATTCCCATCTTTTCTGCTTCTCGCAGGCGTTGAGCTTTATCTCCTGCATGCCTGTAACGAGTTGTACGATGTTGCTCTGGTTGGCGGCGCTCTGCTGAAACCGTTTATAATCGAGCTCGCGTCTTCTTTTAAGGAAAATCATAACCCATCCAATGTACATAGCGCTTCCAAGAAGGAATACTCCGAGAATTCCAACATTGTAGGAAGCCATAATAATAGTATACATTACAAGCGTTATAACAGCAAAGATGATGCTTATAAGAGAGTCGGTCAGAAACGATTTTATACGGTTATGATCCCCGATCCTCTGCATTATATCGCCAACAAGCTTTACATCGAAGAAAGAGATCGGCAGCTTCATAAGCTTAATAAGGAAATCGGAGATCAGCGAGATACTCACCCTGCTTGTTACATGAAGGCTGATCCAGTTCCTTAAAAGTCCGTTTGCAGTCTGGCTGAGGCTCAGTATCAATTGTGCCACAAGTACCATTACAATAAATGCAGTATTACTGTTTCCAATACCGGTATCAACAAGAGCTTGTGTAAGAAAGGGGAAAATAAGACTTATAATGCTGGCGGTAAGCATCCCCAGCATAAGCTGGAAAATATATTTTGAATATGGGCGAACATAATTGAGAAGGTAGGAAAAGCTTAGTTTCTGTTTCTCCTCATCATCCTGTTTATAAAATTCCGGGGTTGGTTCAAGCAGCAGAGCCGTTCCCTCCTCTACACCATCTGATTTTGTACTATACCAGCACTTACAAAACTCACTTTTTGAGTATTTTAGCAGCCCGGCAGCAGGGTCGGCAACGAAAACAGTTAGCTTTGAGTCTTGCAGGTCTTGCAGGTCCTGCAGGTCTTGCGGTCTTGAAGGTCTTGGGTCTTGGTCTTGACTTGCACGACCTGCACGACCTGCACGACTTGCACGACCTTTTATATCATATACAACCACAAAGTGCCTCTGATTCCAGTGCACAATACATGGTAGTGGGACCTCATCTCTCAATTGTTCCCATGTAAGCTTGTATCCACGTGTACGAAATCCAATTGATTCGGCGGCATCACTTATACCGAGCATGGACACCCCCGACTTGGAAATAAAAGATCTGGAACGAAGATATTGTAAGGAATAAGATTTCCCATAGTATTTTGCGACCATCCGAAGACAGGTTGGGCCGCAATCCATTGAGTCGAGCTGTTTGTAACTCTGAAATCCTTGCATTACCTATTTTAACTTATCCTCCCCCGTTGCAGCAAATCTTTGTTTGACTGCTTCCTCGTAATGATATCCATCTGTTTCAAGTATAGTACCTTGCCAATCATGGATAATAAACTTTTTAATGGGTTTTCTAAAATCATTTGTAATCCATTGTTCATGAATCAAGAGCTTATCAGAAAGCCCCCGCTTGTGAATTTCTTTCATCGCATTGATCATTGGAGCCCCGTGAAGTATAGGAAGCGAAAATTTCAAAACCATGTTTCGATTCAATAAGGCACACGCAGGATGTAAGTATTTTATACCTTCCTCAGCGTTCATCCCACGTTCGTTTATAATCTGAATATCACCTATTCCATAAGCATTGGATTTTAATTTCTCCTTCAGATCTTCTAAAAAACCTGCCCGAATAACAATCACATCAGAATCCAACAAAAGAATTTGATGAGTTCGAATATATTTAAATCCAAATGCCATTCCGGGTCCATGATGAATATTGAAGGGGAAATGGATGATTTTTACTTCATACTTTTTCTTAAAGCCAATGATCTTATCATAATTCACTGAGTCGGATCCATCAATTATAATATATGGAATAGTGTAATGTTTTCTGAATGAGGATAACAACCTTTCCAGAAGTTCAGGTGTATTATAGTTAATCGTCAATGCTGTAATCATACTGTGGAAATAACCTTTATTTATCTTTCAATACACTAATCACTTTTCAAAATCAATTTTCTTCGACTTTAACCCTTTGGCTCCAAATTAAAATTTCTGCAATAAAAAATTAATGATCTATAAAATTGCTAACTCTTTTCTGTTTTTCGACTTAATAATCTTCGCTTCATAATTGTCATAAACAACTTAATACTATTTATCAACATCGCTAATACTTTTCATTGAGATAACAAATGTTATAAAGAATTTGTAAAATAGGATTGAAGAGCGCTTAAACGGAAATTGAATCGACTCTAAAGAGCTAAAAATGGCATTATTTCATTTTTTTAACTTAACCATAACAAAAACCGGATTATCTGTCTCATTCACTTTGTTAGCAAAATATTCAAATTCCTTTTTTTTAACGGGGTATTTTGGTGATGAGTTTTTAAATCCAATACTTTCAATATGTTTTTTTATCTGAGAAGGATCAACAATACCAATAATGTATTCTATATTGTTTTGAATTGCATAATGTTCTGGTATAAACGCTAATCCACCATCAAGATCGTTTTCTATTCCGTTTAATAGTATGAACTTGTCTTTATCTATTTTAAGATCTATCTTATACGACTTAGTATTTCTCTTGTCAAAAAGTAACAAGGTCGGATTCTTATAATAATAACGAAAAAATATGAATTGGTTTGTTTCAAATATTGATGATATCACCATATATCTTTCAAAAGGATTATTGGGGACATCTCTCGACTTTGGAAATCTATGTTCGCCAGGATTTATTAAAAATGAAGGCTTTTCGGATAAATCCGGTAATACAGAAAATACCGTATCGGCATATTCATTATAATAATAAATCTTGTTTTTAAGTTTATAAGTTACTTGAGCATTTGTATAATCGCTATTAAATATCGGAATTCCGCTTTTTTTTTGCTTAATTATTTTACCAGTTGTATCAAATACTATCCAACTATATTTAGCGTTTTCAAATTGGATTGCATAAGACACAAACATATTAGATCCTAAAAAATCAATTGAAGCAGGAGAACCCAGTTTTTGAAATGGTAAACTTCTTAAAAACTTCCCTGATTTGGAATAAGATTTAAGTATACTACCATGATCGAGCACATATACAGTTCCAGTTTCTTCATCCACTGTAAAAATTTTGCCAAAAAAGTATTCACCTGGACCGATGCCTTTGTGACCTATTTTCCAGATTTCATTATTCATCAGATCTAATCTAATAATACCTTCTGTCGAATAAATGTAAATAGATTGATTAATATATTTGAATAAATCAATCTTTCCAACTGGAAAATTATTTGGTATTGGTAAATAAAGAATATCTTCTGCAAAATCTGATAAAGTAATATTGTTAGTTTTAATACTTCTAGGATCAAAGCTGTAAAGTTTAGATGGAGCAGGTTTACAAGCATTAATCAACAGTAGGAAAATTGTCAAATAAAAAACTTCTTTTATACGCATCACCAACAATTTTTGTTTTATAAACATTTGAAAGGAGGCTGAAGAATTATTCAACCTCCATGTTACTTAAGTCTTCGTAAAAAGGTGAAAATAGAAGTGTTTAATAACCA
>DATALC010000082.1:0-6583 GCA_036261265.1 Bacteroidales bacterium | reverse complement strand
AAAGCCGGTTATAAAACGATGGCTGTTGAGAGCCAGTCTGAAGCTGAGTCTGTTATAGAACGCTTTAAGCCAAGCCTTGCAATATTCGATCTTATGATGGAAAGTGATGACAGCGGCTTCATACTGTGTTACAAAATCAAGCGAAAATATCCCGATGTGCCTGTCATCCTTGCCACAGCAGTATCGCATGAGACAGGTCTGAGCTTCAGTCTTGATTCAGAGCAGGAACAGTCATGGATAAGAGCCGACAGTTATCTTGAGAAGGGGATAAGACCTGAACAGCTTGATCAGGAAGTAATGAAATTGTTAAAACTTTAAAATGGCTGTTCTTAAAGTACTTGTTATCGATGATGAGCCAGGTATCCGATCGGGTGTCTCAAGGATATTGAATAATTTTCATGTCACATACCCTTTCATGGATGAAGATTATACTTTCAATGTAACTGAGGCTGCTACAGGTGAGGAGGGTGTTGCAACACTTGAACGTGAGCTGCCGGATATTCTTCTTCTCGATAATAAGCTTCCGGGCATGCAGGGTGTTGACGTTCTTGAATTCATCAGGAAGAGGAATTATGACATTGTTGTTGCAATGATCACTTCGTATGCATCGCTCGATGTTGCTATAAAAGCCACACGTGACGGCGCAATCGATTTCATACCAAAGCCCTTTACTCCACAGGAGCTGAAATCAAGCATCGAGAACATTACAAAGCAGCAATACCTTAAAAGAATAACACATAAGATGCAGCAGGAAGGGAAAAAAATAAGATACCAGTTCCTTTCCGTGCTCTCTCATGAACTTAAGGCTCCGCTGAATGCAATTGAAGGTTACCTTAGGATGATGCAGGAAAAGCAGGCAGGCGAGCTTGTTGATGATTATGCAACCCCTATAGAAAGATCGCTGCAGAGAGTCCAGGGAATGAGAAATCTGATCATGGATCTTCTTGATTTCACAAAAATCAGGCTTGAAAGGAAAGATGAAAAGATACAGGAAGTAAGCTTAAAGGAAGTCGCCTCCGGCGCTATTGTTACAGTTCAACCCTATGCAATACAGATGGATGTTACAGTTAAACTGAAAGTCAATTCAGATGTTTGCATTATGGCTGATCCTTCAGATATGGAAATAGTTTTTAACAACCTTGTGTCTAATGCTGTGAAATATAATAAGGTTGGAGGAAACGCCGAAATTACAATTGACGATGCTGATGGTGATGCTGTGATCACAGTCTCTGACACAGGGATAGGCATTACAAGTACAGATACCGAAAATCTTTTTACTGAATTTGTGAGAATCAAAAACGAAAAGACAAGAAATATTTCGGGAAGCGGACTGGGTTTATCGATTGTGAAGAAAGTGATTGAGTTATATCATGGAACTATTGATGTTGAAAGTACGCCTGATGTAGGTTCAACATTTACTGTAAGATTACCTAAAAAGGCTGTCAATCTGAGCTGAAAATTTAATATATTTATGTTAGTTTTTTACATGGAAATATTTTTTATATGAAATTACCTGGAAAAACAGTAGAACGACTTAGTGAATACAGAAGAACACTTCTGGATTGTCTTAAAGAGAAGAAAAGCTTTATCTTTTCACATGATCTTGCTGCACGGCTACATATAACGGCAGTACAGGTAAGGCGCGATCTTATGCTGATCGGCTATTCAAGTGTTCAGAGAAAAGGCTATGATGTAAGAGAGCTTATTGATACAATTGGTAAAATAATCGATTCGGAAAAAAGCCTGAATGTAGCCGTTGTGGGAATAGGTAACCTTGGACGCGCAGTTGCCGGTTACTTTAAGGGAAAAAGATCGAAGCTCAATCTTGTAGCATCATTTGATAACGATCCTCAGAAAGTCAATAAGGTTATCTCCGGTGTAAAATGCTACCCGTACAGTGAAATTGAGAAGATATTGAAAGAGCTTGACATCAGGATTGCAATTCTGACAGTTCCACCCGACAGCGCAAAAGAAATAACTGAAGATCTTGTAAGGTTCGGAATAAAAGGAATGCTGAACTTTACAACCATTGCCCTGAATGTTCCGTCAGATGTATACCTCGAGGAATACGATATGATAACTTCGATGGAGAAGGTTGCATATTTCGTGAAGGAGAACAAAGTATAGACATTCCTTTTCATGAGGATATTCCGAAGCTTTGACGAAGCTGCCATGATTCGTAATCCCGTCGTCACTACCGGATCTTTCGACGGTGTTCATATAGGCCATAAAACTATTCTTAAAAGGCTTAAAATGCTTGCTGAGAAGTATGATGGTGAATCGGCGCTTATAACTTTCGATCCTCATCCACGAAAAGTGCTGTATCCCGATACGGCGGGGAAAGATCTTAAGCTCATCAATTCTCAGGAAGAAAAGCTGATGATGCTCAGTAAGGCAGGCCTCGATAATGTGATCATCGTAAATTTCGACATTGACTTTTCGAGAATTACGAGTGAACAGTTCGTGAGAGATCTGCTTCATAATAAGCTTCATGCCCGGGTTATCGTTGCCGGTTTCAATCATCATTTCGGATTTAACAAGGAAGGAGATTATAAACAGCTTTGGAACTGGAGAGAGCTTTACAATTTCGACGCTGAAGAAATCCCTGAACAGGAGGTATATCACGAAACTGTAAGTTCAACGAGAATACGACAGGCAATAAATGAGGGATATATACAAAGAGCAAACGCCTATCTCGATCACTATTATGTTATTATGGGATCATGCGAGAGGTTTATACCTCCGGAAGGATCCGGTCTTCCACCTCTTCTGGAGATTCCTGTAGTCGAGAAAAGCAAGCTTATTCCTCCCTCGGGTGTTTATGCAGCCTCGATTGAAGAAGGAAACACATGCAGGAAAGGTATGATACTGATCTGCAGGAAAAACTATGAGACACCACAGATTCTTGCGGATGTTATGGACAGTAACGAAGTTTATCCCGGATCAAAACTGACCCTTTATTTTCATAAGAGAATAATTGGATCTGTCTGCCTGTCAGATGAAAAATCATTTCCGAAGATAAAACACGCACGGGAAGAAATTGCCGAACTTATTTATTGAATTCATAAATACAGGTTTCATAGTATTTGTCCGAAGAATATTGAATTCATAAATATCTTGTTTGTGCCATAAGTTATTGCCCTGAAGTTTGTATTGTCATAAATTGAGATGATCCTTCTGCCATGCACACTGACAAATGCTGCACCCTTTATCCTGGCAATATTCGCCTTGGAACAGTACCCGCTAAGCAATGGTTCAGCAGTATAAACAGCAGGATTGCTGTAAATATCCGCATCCTTTGAGGCTACACTCTCATCGGACTTGAAAACAGGAACCCTGTCATGTATATAACCATAACACAAGGGATGTGTAAGATCGAGTTTTGCCTCAAATATTGATCCGGGTATCTGATTTACCTGCCTGTCGCCATCCCTGTTTGCATAAATGCCGGTTCTTAATGATGAGGCAGCTTCAGGAATGAACTCTATATTTGCAAGCTTGTTTTTCGAGAGCCAGTTATTGCCCGATTTATAACCGATAATGGTTCCGCCATCGCGATTCCATTCTCTTATCTTATCTATTGCAGCGCTGTTCAGATTTGGCGATCCGTCAACAATAAGAACATTATAATTATCGAGGTTCAGATTGTTAAATCGTTGTGCTGTAACAATTGTAACACGAATTTTGAAACGTGTATCAAGCATGTGCCAGATCTCTCCGGCATCACTGCTGTTTGCTCCCTCTCCTCCAAACATTATCACAGATGGTCTTCTGAGGATACTGAATTTATTACTTCCAAGATCTATCCCTGAAGGAGTAAGTCCTGTATCAACACCATAAACGTTTATTCCGCATTCGCTTACTGCTTTTTCGATAAGCTTCCTGAGTTCAGCCTGAGACAAGTCTTGAGCGGTGACAGGTACCATTATTGTACCATATCCGAATTCCTTGTTAAGGCTGCCTTCTTTAACAGTGAACCTGTCTGTTGACACCCTTGTGCTCACTCCGGCGTTCTGCAGCATATAAAGAGCTTTCGGTGCAAGGTATTCATTCCATTCAAATATATAAGCATACGGATTTTCTCCTGCAATTAACTTTCCTTCACAAGCAGGAGCTTTTATGATTTCAGATCCAATGAGGCCATCCATCTCTTTTTGTGCATTGATACCTGAAAAACTGATATTGAAGGACATTGGCAATACCCAGGTGGAGATGTCATAAAATACGCTGTCTGTGAAATCTTTCACAGGTTCGAACAGACACCTTATGAACCTGTATTCATTTTGCCTGAGCGGAACAACATAACTGTTTTCGGATTTATACAGAACGCTATTAGTTATAATATCTTTTCCCGTTTTATAAACTTTAATCTGATGTTGTAATAAATTATTTATGAATTGATTAACTCTGTAATTGTCTTCAGGTTCACTGAAGATGAAAGCTTTTACGGAATATTTATCTGCCTGCTGAACAGCATCTTTATAAAAGTTTCTCTGGTTGTCGAGTAGCTTTTCCCGCATATTCATACCTGCTTCGAGAGAGGACATAGACACTTCGAATTGATTCCTTATTGCAAAAGGGAAAGAAAGAATACCACCGGGTGTTTCCCTGAGATGGCCTTTAACTCCTGCCTGCTCGAACAGAATGCCCACTGAACCATGAATATCCGGATATGATGAACCTTTACCGACATAAAAATCATCATAACTCTCCTCTGTGTAATAGAGACTCCCGATAGCATCGAGGTATTTTTCATGATATTTTCCAATCTCGGCTGTCAGTCCCTGGTTATCTGCAGGTGTTAACGGATTATTGCGGCTCTGAACCCCAGGCTGGAAAAAGAATGTTGCATCGGCTCCCATCTCATGATGGTCAGTGTTGATATTCGGCCTCCACCTGTAAAAAGCTGCAACTCTGCCTATCGATTCCGGGTGCTGGAGAAGAATGTAATCCCTGTTAAGATCGAACCAGTAATGATTTGTTCTTCCTCCCGGCCAGGTTTCATTGAATTCCCAGGAATTGGCGTCAGGGTTATTATTAAGGCTTTTTGTAGAATTTACCCATGAGGAATGTCGTTGCATTCCATCAGGATTAAGTGACGGATCAATCAGTATCACAGTGTTTTTAAGAAGCTCATCGATTTTTTCCCCTGTTGCAGCAGTAAGATAATATGCGACAAGAACAGAGGAATTCTGGGCGCTTGATTCATTCCCATGGATTCCATAACCCAGCTTAACGAACAATGGCATATTCTTTACATCCGGATTGCCTGATATTGAAGGATCGCAAAGCTGAAGATGCTTAAGCCTTATCTGTTCGATATTCTTTATATTTTCAGGAGAGCTTATTATTAACTGACCAAGCGGCCTGCCCTCATAGCTCTTTGCATATTCTTCCCAGATTGCACGGTCTGAAACTTCAGCAAGCTTTAACATATAATACAAAAGCTTGTCATGTGTCAGATGCCATTCACCTACCTCGTGACCGATAATTTCTTTTGGTGTGGGTATTGAAGGATTGTATGAAACATCGTTTGGAAGAAAATAATCAATAGTAATCTGGCTGTATGCCGGAAAAAGTATAAAAAGTGTAAAAAGAAGGAAAAAGAACCGCTTCATTGTGTTAAGAATTGATTGTACACAATGATAATATTTTTTCATGAGAGAAAGTACGGAAAGTACGGAAAGTGACTAAAGTGACTAAAGTGACAAGTGACTAAAGTTGTTTGAGAGAGATCCGAATTCTAATACTTTATCTCTCTTCTCTTTGCATAATGCTGTGAGTCACCCCACTCACCATATATCACTTCAGAATCTGCAAGGCTTATCCGCGCTTCAAGACAGCTCTGGCAATCTTCCGCAGAATCATCTGTGCAAGGCTTGTTATCATAAAGCTTGTAGTTGTCACGGTATTTTCCGGGAGTGATGTTGGGCATTAAAATATTTGCTCCAATCTTAACAGCTTTTTCCCTGCCAATTGGATCAATTGCCTGAAGAGCTGTTGCAGCAACTATATTTATATCCTTCATCATTATCCTCAGGATAGCTATCATCTTCAGAGTGAGATCGAAGCGTTCTTTGAGAGGCAGAAGTGTTGATGCATGTTCGATCAGCGGAGTGTCGGCATGTTCAATATAGGGGCCCATTCCGCACATATCAATATTAAAATCACGGAAGAAAAGTAGATCACCTGCAAGATCATCAGGTGTCTGGAAGGGAAGGCCGATCATAACACCTGTGCCGGTCTGGTAACCGATATCCTGCAATGATTTCAGGCAATCGAGCCTTCTTTTGAAATCGTGCATTGAATCATTTGGATGTATTTTTCTGTATAATGCTTCATTTGTGGCTTCCACCCTCAGCAAATACCTGTGAGCGCCGGCATCGTACCATCTTTTATAAACTTCGGGCTCCTGTTCACCAACAGAGAGTGTCACACCTAGTTCGCCATGAGATAATTCTTTTATTCTATAAAGAAGATTTTCGATTCTTCCCGAAAATGCTTCAGCCTCCAGCTCGCCCGACTGGAGTGCAATAGATCCATACTTATTTTCATAAGCAAAACGGGCAGCAGCGAGTATTTC
>DATALC010000080.1:0-6117 GCA_036261265.1 Bacteroidales bacterium | reverse complement strand
CGATAATCCTAAACGTTTTGCTTTTCTTTCGAAGGCAGCTCTTGAGCTTTGCACCTATCTGAACTTCAAGCCTGACATAGCTCATGCAAATGACTGGCATACTGCAATTATCCCGGCATTTGTGAAGCGGATGTATCGTCCACATCCGCTTTTCAAAAATACAGCAACAGTCCTGACTATTCATAATATTGCGTACCAGGGACGATATAACAGGTCTTATTATTTCAATACTGGTTTAGGCTGGGAAGATTTCACACAGGACAAATTTGAACATTATGGCGATGTAAATTTCCTGAAAGGAGGAATTCATTTTGCCGATGTTGTAAATACTGTAAGCCCGGGTTATGCAACCGAGACAAGTGAAGTTCCGGGAGGATATGGAATGGAGTATTTCCTTAATCTCAAAGGAGAAGATTATCTGGGAATTTTAAATGGCGCTGATTATGATCATTGGAACCCTGAGACTGATAAGCTGATACCTTCCAACTATTCAATAGATAATCTTTATGGTAAAGCTGTCTGCAAGAACGCACTGCAGCAGCATTTTTCATTGAAACAAGAGCCTGAAATTCCAGTAATCGGCATAGTCAGCAGACTCGTGGAACAGAAGGGATTCCGGATAATAGCTGAATGTATAGAAGAACTTCTGGCTGAAAATAATTTTCAGCTTGTGGTGCTTGGTGCGGGCGATAACAGGCTTGAGAATTTCTTTGGAAGCCTTCCCGGGAAATTTGAAGGTAAGGTGGGAGCCTATATCGGATACAATAATGAATTGGCGCATCTTGTCGAAGCAGGAAGCGACTTTTTCCTTATGCCTTCACTATTTGAACCATGCGGATTAAACCAGATGTATTCGCTTAAATATGGCACGCTTCCTATTGTAAGATCCACCGGTGGTCTGAATGACACTGTAATAAATTATGATCAGAAGACCGGCGAGGGTACAGGTTTCAAATTCCAGGAACCGAGCTGCAAAGCGGCATTTAACACGATAACATGGGTAATAGATACCTGGTATAACAGGAAAAGCCATATCAAAAAGCTTATAAAGAACGCAATGCAACAAAACTTCTCCTGGGAGAAAAGCGCCGGGAAATATGTAAAAATGTACAATAGGGCACTTTATAAAGTATCTTTGACTGTACATCAGACAGTGCGTTGATAAAGCCGCCTGAAAAAAATATTCATATCTTTATTCGTTAAACCTAAAACACCAAGATATGAAGTCAAAACTTTTAATCCTTTCAGTAATGATTGCATTCACTGCATTATCCTGCAAACAGAACACCACTCCTCAGCAGGTAGAAACTGCGAAACCTGCCGACAATCAGAAAATGATTATCGCAAAGATCTCTGTCAAGCCTGAAAATATTGAAGAATTCATCAATGCGGCACAGACAATAATAAAAAATTCGAATGAAGAAGAAGGCTGTATGGAATATAACCTGTTCCAGAGCCCTTATAATAAGTCGAACTTTGTATTTGTTGAAAAATATGTTAACCAGGCAGCTATAGATTTCCACTTCGGCACAACATATTTCAAGGAATTCGGAAGTGTATCTTCGGGGTGGACAAGTGCCCCTGCTGAGATTAAAATCTATGATATTTCGGGAGAAAGAACTGCAAACTGATGAAGACAATCTCACGGTTATTTTTCTTCTTAAGCGCGGGTCTTCTGATCTCATGCACAGGAAGGAATTCAATTTTCAATAATTCAGAGACATCAGCGCCTCATCTTGTTAAACAGGGTACTGCCACCCAGCTTGTGACTGATGGTGAACCCTTTCTTTTACTCGCAGGCGAATTGCATAATTCAACATGCGGCGGAGCCCAATATATGAAGACTGTCTGGAAAAAGATGTCTGATGCGAATCTCAACACTGTAATCGGAACCGCATCATGGGAGCTTGTTGAGCCGGAAGAAGGTAAATTCAATTTTGAGCTTGTCGATAGTATGATCCTCGGCGCCAGGAAGGAAGGACTAAAACTTGTTATGATATGGTTCGGAAGCTGGAAAAATGGAGAATCTACATACGTGCCATCATGGGTAAAGCTTAATCAGTCAAGATTCCCGCTTGCTAAAGATGAAAACGGCGGAAAGCTTAACATCATTTCAACATTCTCGGAAGAGGCAAAAAAGGCTGATGCAAAAGCTTTCGCAGAACTGATGCGTCATATCAATCAGATCGATAGAGGTGACCATACTGTCATTATGATGCAGGTTGAGAACGAGATAGGCACACTTGGAACAAAACGCGATTACTGTGATCCCGCAAATGCAGCTTTTACAGCACAGGTTCCTGAAAGCTTAATGAGTTATCTGAAGAAGAACAGGGAATCTTTACATCCGGGAGTTCTTGAAGCATTGTCAAAACAGGGCTTTCGCGAAAATGGAACATGGGAAGAGGTTTTCGGTAAAGGGGAGCTTGCTTCTGACTGGAAGGGAATGTCTTATCTTACCGAAGAGCTCTTTATGGCCTGGAATTATGCAGGCTATGTGGGTGAAATAGCAAGAGCAGGCAAAGAAGAATACAACATACCGATGTATGTGAACGCATGGCTGAAGCAACCAGGAAACAGCGGCTTTGCCCCTGGCAATTATCCCAGCGGGGGACCTTCACCACAAGTCCTTGATATATGGAGGGCAGCGGCTCCTTCAATTGACTTTATCGCACCCGATATTTACATCGTTGACCAGTTCAGGTACGTATGTGATCAATACACCCTTTCGGGTAATCCTCTCTTCATACCCGAAACAACCGGCGATGCAGCTGGAGCCACAAGAGCATTTTACAGCATTGGAAAATACAGCGCCATCGGTTATGCCCCTTTTGGGATTGACGGAAATGGTTTTTACGGAGCCGATGTCAACGATCTATCAGATCTGAAAAATGCATACTCAATAATCCGTCAATTGAGCCCAATGATCCTCAAAAGCCAGGGAACTGAAAATATTTCAGGACTTCTGACGGATGAGAATTCAAGGAATGATTCGGTTCAGATCGGAGGTTACACAATTTATGGAACTCTGGGCAGAAGATTCGATGGAAAGCCGGACCAGGGAGAGAAGAAAGCCGGCAGCGCAATGATCCTATGCACCGGTCCGGGTGAGTTCATTATTGCAGGAAGGAATATCTTTCTCAGGTTCGGGACAAACGTTCCGGGTGAAAATGTCTCATTCCTCTCGCTTGAGGACGGTAAATTTGAGAAAGACAAATGGGTAACCGGACGAAGACTGAATGGCGATGAATTCCGCGTATTCTTTCCTTCCGACAGCAGTAAAATATTTAAGCTGAGCCTATACAAGTATTGATTATGCTGAAGAATCTACTCTTAGTAGGTACAGGTGGTTTCATTGGAAGCATTCTCAGGTTTCTGAGCTCAAAAATGATCCAGAACAACGTTGGGTCATCATTCCCTTTTGGCACCTTCATTGTAAATATCTCAGGTTGTTTCCTGATAGGCATTGTTTATGGCCTGGCTGAAAAGGACCCTTCATTTCCGCCCGGATGGAAACTCTTCCTGGCGACAGGATTCTGCGGAGGTTTTACAACATTCTCTACTTTCGCAAATGAGAATCTGGCTTTACTTAAAGAGGGCGATATCTTCCATTTTCTTATGTATATTGCTCTCAGCGTAATAATCGGAATCGCATCAACATTCTTTGGAGTATTATTAACCAGGATCCTATAAGATGAAACCAGGCGATAAAGCAAAGAGGCTGAGAATCTATCTAAGCTCGACAGACAGACTTGCACACACCCCCCTTTATGAGAAAATTGTATTTGCAGCCAGGGAGAAAGGAATTGCAGGGGCTACTGTTCTTAAGGGTGTCATGGGCTATGGCGCCAGCAGTGAAATTTACAGCAATAAAATCTGGGAGATATCAGAAAAAGTCCCGCTTATTGTTGAGATCATCGATACTCCTGAAAAAATAGATGATTTTTATGAAATTATAAGTGATTTCTTCAGGAAAGCCGGTAAAGGTCATATTATTACTATTGATGAAACAACTATTGTTTCTCATAAAAGCGGAGTTAAATAATAAATTAATAATTCAGTCTTTAACAATTTACATCAGGGGCAATAATCATTGAGTCTGAACGTTCAGATTACGGAACTTTTTTGCTAAATTTGCATCTTACTTATACCCTGCATGCTCCCATTCGGATCGATAACATCTATTATTCCGCTATTTATACTTGGATTTGTTTATTTCATTTATTTCAGTACAGCCTTTTTTGTCAGGTATGTTCCCCAGGAAAGCAATGAAACCGATTTCAATAAAACTATTGCTGTTTCAGATTCAGGCTATTCAAAAGAATATCCCGACTTCAGAGATACAAACCTTCATGAAATCGATGCAGTAACTCCGGAAGAATTTGATTTCAGTCTTTATCGTTTATCAGGCCCGGTAACTCATGCATCAGTGAGAGGAAAGCCGGTTCAGTTACACATTGTCTCAAGTTTTTCTCCACGTCCCCCTCCTATTTGTTAATACGCTTTGATGTAAATCTTCAGTTAATCACTTACAGCCTAAACTTTTCTGAATCTTGCCTGATGTTTATATGATTTATAATCAGGCAATTAATCCATGTTAAATCAAATGAAAAAAATATTTCACCTGGTTATATTTTGTTTTCTGACAACTTCAGCTTTTTCACAGGAGCAAACCGAACTCCCGGATACAAGCAGATGGATGTCCCGTGAGCTGCAGGAAATAGTTATAAAAGCGTCTAAAGACAATGTGACATATAAGACTATTCCCGCATCAGTTTCGGTTATCCCGGCAGATATTATCAAGGAAAGTGAGATAAGGTCGCTTAATGATCTTTCGGGTACCGCCCCTAATTTCTATATGCCTGATTATGGCTCAAAGCTTACTTCACCAGTATACATAAGAGGTATAGGATCAAGGATCAATTCTCCTTCAGTTGGGTTGTATGTGGATTATGTTCCGTATTTTGAAAAAGCCGCATTCGATTTCGACTTCTTCGATATAAGAAGAATTGAGGTTTTAAGAGGACCGCAGGGAACATTATTCGGGAGGAATACTATGGGAGGTATTGTTAATATAATAACAACATCTCCGATGGATTACCAGGGGAGCCATATAAATCTTTCGGCCGGAAATTACGGAACCTATTCTGTAAATGGCGGTCATTACGGCAAAGCAGGGAAAAAGCTCGGTTATTCAATCGCTGCAAACGCGCTTCACAATGACGGGTTTTACAAGAACCTTTATACCGGAAGTGAAGCAGACAGGCTCAATTCAGTCGGAATCAGGAACAGGCTGATCTATGAAGTATCATCAAAACTGACATTCGAAAACATAGCAGGATTTGAATCAAGCAGGCAGGGAGGATACCCCTACTCTGTTTTTAACGATTCTCTCAAACAGGCAGAACCTGTAGATTATAACCAGTACAGCTCATACGACAGGGATCTGTTTTCAGATGCTCTGCTCACACGTTATAATGGGGCGAACTTTGAGATAATGGCAACAACCGCATACCAGTATCTTGACGACAGCCAGAAGATCGATCAGGATTTTACTACTGATTCACTGTTTTTTATAATCCAGAACTCAAAACAGAATATGCTTTCACAGGAAATAGTTGCAAGAGCCATCGGGCACAGCAGTTATAAATGGCTTGTCGGAGGATATGCTTTTATGCAATTATTTGATAATTCAGTTGATGTGGATGCCTACGCTCAGAAAATGACATACCTGAAGAGATATGATCATCGTATCCAGGGCGCTGCATTTTTTCATCAATCATCAGTAAGTGATTTCCCTGTAAAGAACATGACTCTTACAGCCGGAATTAGATTCGATACAGAGCTCGACAGGATGGATTATTATTACGACAGAACATTAAAAGGTAAGTATGCAATACTTGAAGACACATTGTATCCGGAGCTCAATTCATTCGAGATACTGCCAAGATTTGCAATTAATTACAAGCTTCATGATAACAACTTTTACATAGTCGTTGCAAGAGGCTATAAAACAGGAGGCTTCAATTCAACATTTGAACGACCCGAGGACCTCATGTTCGATCCTGAGTATAGCTGGAACTATGAGACAGGTATCAAAACTGCAATGTTTAATAA
>DATALC010000053.1:0-47503 GCA_036261265.1 Bacteroidales bacterium | reverse complement strand
TTACTTCTATGTGTGGAATTGTTTGTGTTTTTGATATTAAGACAAATAGTCAGGATTTGAGACAACCGGTTCTCAAAATGTCAAAAAAAGTAAGGCATCGCGGTCCTGACTGGTCAGGAATTTTCTGCAGCGAGAAGGCGATTCTTGCTCATGAAAGACTATCGATTGTTGATCCACAATCAGGTAAACAGCCGTTACTCAGTAAAGACGGCAATCTTGTGCTAAGCATAAACGGCGAGATATATAATCACCAGGAGATCAGAAAGAGATATGAATCATCGTATGAGTTTCTTACAAATTCCGATTGCGAAGTAATCCTTCCTTTATACAGGGAGAAAGGTCCGGATTTCCTTGAGGATCTTAATGGAATTTTTGCTTTTGCGCTTTACGACAGGGAAAAGGATGTCTACCTTATAGCACGCGATCACATTGGAATTATTCCTCTTTATACCGGACATGATGATCATGGCAATTTTTTTGTTGCTTCTGAGCTGAAAGCGCTTGAAGGTACATGCAGGTCTGTCAGTGAGTTTCTTCCGGGACATTATCTGTACAGCTCAGACGGAATAATTAAAAAGTGGTATGACAGGGACTGGAATTCATTTGAAAATGTAAAAGACAACAATACAAGTATAGATGATCTCAGGAAAGCTCTTGAGGAATCAGTTCACAGGCAGATGATGTCGGATGTCCCGTATGGCGTACTTTTGTCAGGAGGGCTTGATTCTTCAATAATTTCTGCAATTGCAAAGAAATATGCGCCAAAAAGAATAGAATCTCACGATACTGACGAAGCCTGGTGGCCACAGCTCCATTCTTTTGCTATCGGACTTACCGGTTCACCTGATCTTGCGGCGGCAAGGAAAGTAGCAAAACACATCGGTACAGTTCATCATGAAATAAACTTTACAATTGAGGAAGGTCTCGATGCTATCAGGGATGTGATCTATCATATAGAGACATACGATGTTACAACAGTTCGGGCCTCAACACCGATGTATCTTCTTGCCCGTGTTATAAAGTCAATGGGAGTGAAGATGGTTCTTACAGGCGAAGGATCCGATGAGATTTTCGGCGGTTACCTGTATTTCCATAAGGCTCCCGATCCGGGTTCATTACACGAAGAAACTGTGAGGAAGCTTGGTAAGCTTCATCTTTATGATTGCCTGAGGGCCAATAAATCACTTGCTGCCTGGGGTGTCGAGGGAAGGGTTCCTTTTCTCGACAAGGAATTTATGGATGTTGCGATGAGACTGAATCCAAAAGACAAGATGTCTGGTAACGGTAAAATTGAAAAGTGGATATTGAGAAAAGCATTTGAAGGCTATCTTCCCGCAGATGTTGTCTGGCGACAGAAAGAACAATTCTCGGATGGTGTCGGTTATGGAACCATCGACACATTGAAGCAAGTCACAACAAAGCTTGTCTCCGATGAACAGCTTGCAAATGCCCGTTTCAGATTTCCGGTCAATCCGCCGAGGAACAAGGAAGAGTATTATTACAGATCAATTTTTTCAGAGCATTTTCAATCCGACTCCGCCGCATCATGTGTGCCGTCAGTTCCCTCGGTAGCTTGCAGCACTGCTGAAGCGCTTGCATGGGATGAATCGTTCAGAAAACTTAACGATCCTTCGGGCAGGGCAGTAAAAAATGTTCACATCGATTCCTATTAAGTAGTGCATCCAACAGCCGCTTAAACAATATCCGAAAAATAATTACATTTATCAGATTTGAATTTTTCCCTGACAGATCTGTAGCTTATGAAAAACGGATTGAAAGCGGCGCTTTGTTCCTCCCTTGCTCTTTATGCATGCGGAACAACCTCTCATGAGGATAAGCAACCTGATATTATTTACATACTTGCCGATGACCTTGGTTACGGTGACCTGAGCTGTTACGGGCAATCACGGTTTCAAACTCCAAACATCGACAGGCTGTCGAATGATGGAATGCTATTCACACAGCATTATTCAGGATGCACTGTCTCGGCGCCCTCGCGTTCAAGTCTCTTTACAGGCCTGCATACAGGACATACGCCAATTAGGGGGAACAAGGAATGGCAGCCTGAAGGCCAGTGGCCTCTCCCTGCTTCTTCGGTGACAATACCTGAAATGCTTAAATCACAAGGATACATTACAGGAGTGTTCGGCAAATGGGGTCTTGGCTATCCCGGTTCTGAGGGCGATCCATCCTCGCAGGGAGTTGATGAGTTCCTCGGGTATAACTGCCAGCGTCTTGCTCATAATTATTATCCCGATCATTTATGGTATAACCGTGAGAAGATTCTCCTTCATGAAAATGACAGCAGCAGAAAAGGCGCTTACAGCGCCGAGCTGATCCACAAAGCTGCTCTGCAGTTCATTGAAAAGAACAGGAAAAAGCCATTTATTCTCTTCTATACAACTACAATACCTCATGCCGAGCTCTTTGCTAAGGAAGAGTATCACAAGAGATTCGCAGGGAAGCTCATTCCTGAAAAGTCATTTTCAGGTGTCGATAGCGGCCAGACATTCAGGCTCGGAGGCTATGGATCGCAACCTGAAGCTCATGCAGCTTTTGCAGGCATGGTAACCCAGCTCGATGATTATGTGGGTGAGATCATTCAGAAACTTAAAGAGCTCGGGCTTGAAAAGAACACTATTATTATGTTTGCTTCTGATAACGGACCTCATCTTGAAGGAGGGGCCGATCCTGATTATTTTAACAGTAACGGCGTCTTCAGGGGCTATAAAAGAGATATGTATGAAGGCGGTATAAGGACAGCTTTCATAGTCAAATGGCCGGCGAAAGTGAAGGCAGGCGCCAGGACAGATCATGTTTCTGCTTTCTGGGATGTAATGCCAACTATAGCAGAAATTACAGGCGCTTCATGCCCTGAATCTGACGGCATTTCTTTCGTTCCAACTTTACTTGGCAAAAAGAACCAGAAGCAACATGAATTTCTTTACTGGGAATTTCATGAGCAGGGCGGTAAACAGGCTGTCAGAACCGGAAACTGGAAAGCTGTTAGGCTGAATGCAGATAATACTGATGCTCAAACTGAACTGTATGATCTTTCAAATGATCCCGGAGAAAAAATCAATGTATCGGCCTCTCATCCTGATGTAATGATGAAGATTGATCAGATAATGACTGAAGCTCATTCTAAATCAGATATATTTCAATTTGCTTACGAGAAGCAATAACCTGATATTCCATTTTTCAATTATCAGGTACATGAACATTTCGACGGCAGGAATTCAGTCTCACGGACAATCCCCGAGCCCGGAATGATTTCAGAGTAAAGTGGGAAAAAAACTTACACAGAGGAAATCCGGAGAAGCACAGAGGATCACAGAGTAATAATGATGCATTCTTCTGTGAAACTCCGTGCCTGCTCTGTGCAGCTCTGTGTAATTTTTCTCCACTTACTTTCGGAAGAAAATATCCCCGCTTATTGTTTCAAGCTTTATTGCTTCGCCGCCATTATTGAGATTATACTTAACTCTCGACGGCACGCCGTTATGAGTATCGAGTGAAGTAAGAAGGTGGTTTGAATAAATTGTCCCTGAAATTGTCGAGAAATCAACTGATGCAGAACGGCTTTCAGGAACTGTAAGATCAATGAAGCCGCTTATTGATTTAACATTCATCGGGCCAGTCTTACCTGTAATTGTAATATCAGCATTTATTGATTCAACCGATAGAGCTGCACGCTCAGGGAGATACGCCACCCAGAATATTTCTGTTTCATTGCAACAGTTATTCTTTCTTCCTTTGAAATAGTTTTCGTCAAGATGCGTTTTCACAACAAGGTTGTTCCCGTTATCAATGAATTCGGTTTTGTATGCATCATTATCCTTATTTTCATTTACATTCACAGAAGCAGTGACATATACTTCATTCTTGTTCCATGTTACAATCCTGATTGAATCTGAAATCTGTATATCGAGTGTCACTTTACTTTTTCCCGAAAAATCGAGATGTTTGTCAATCTTCATCTGAGCATTGAGACAGGCAGCAGTAAGACTGAGTATTATTATATAGATCAAACTTTTCATGGTTTTCTGCTTTTTAGTTTCCTTTTCTCAGATATATATTTGACGAAACAGTGACGATATCGAACCTGAATCCTCCTCCATTGAGGTCGAAGCTTATATTGCTGCCACCGATTCTTTTCATGTCTTTCTGGCTGTCTGTTATATCAAAATCTGAATAGAATCCTCCGTTGACAGTGCTTAATTCGATACTTACAGGCGTTTTTGAAGGAAGAGTGATGTCAACATCCCCGCTTACAGAATTTATCGAAGATGTTTTGTCTGATATAACCGGCCCGAAAGCAACTTCAATATCGCCGGCTATTGAAGACAAAACAACAGGACCTGTAATGTTCTTCAGTGTAATATCATGGCATGTTTTAATAGCGATCTCATTCTTCATGCCAGTGACTGTAACATCGCTTGAATTCTCGCATCCGCTTTCAATCTCAATGGCAAGATTCTCGGGAATTCTCATCGAATAGCCTGTTTTTCTTGTGAAAGGAAGCAGGCAGGTGATCCTTATTGTATTTCCTTCTTTTTCGACAGATAATCCCATTCCCGTATTATCTGTTCCCGCCGGATAAATTGGCTTGAGGCCTTTTGCTCGCTCGGGTGGTGTGAATTCACCGTTTTGAGATGAAACGATTATCTCGCTTCCCTGGTAACCTTCGATCGGAAGATCATCGCTGAAGTTTTTAAGTATTACTCTGCCGTCTTTACCTGCAGGAGCTGCAACCTTGTAATCCTGCGCCCTTAAATTGGCGGTAAAGAAAACTATTAAGCTTATAATCAATAAACTGAACTTTTTCATAATAACAACATTTAAATTTATCAAACCTGCCTTCCGGATCCGGTTTCCTTCCGGCTTTATATAATTGAATTCAATTTTTACAATGTCAGTTGCTGAGCGCCCTTAATTGCAATGCTTCTCACATCAGTGTTTGTCCTTGAATCGTCAAGGATCCGCTGGATGGGCCTCAGTGCGCTCTTTTCTTTTATTCCTACAAGAATATTTATGAGTGTAATTTGTAAAATGGGTTCATTCTGCCTTGGAAGAGATGCGACAAGAGAATCGCAGACCATGCGGTTATCGGTGAACTTTGAGAGCGAGAATGCCGCAGCCATTCTTACATTTGTATTCTTATCATTATTCAACAGGTTAAACAAAGCCTCAATCACTTTATCGTCTTTATCGCCCAACTCTTCTGCATAGCTGACTCCCTGTAACCTGTAGCTTGATGATTCTTCCTTCAACATTGAGAACATTGCGCTCCTCTTCATCTCATCAACCTGCGACTGCAGTGTTTCTATTTTTACATTATTGTCGGAGATTTTGCCCGATGATGATATGAACATTCCGACGAATGTGCCTGCAACAAGCAATGCAATTCCTGCCGCAGCAAGAAAAATACTCTTATTAAAAGAGGCTGTCCTTACATGTTTAGACTTTTCTCCTTCTTTCGTACCGTTGATCTCCTTCTGGAGCATGTAGTAGAAATTGGCCCGCAAAAGCTCGTCCGGCTTTGAGGGTTGGCTCCCTGCCATAATGTTAAGGATCTTACGGTTTTCATTAAAACTGTCGAGACATTTTTCGCATGTTGAAAGATGGTTTTCAACCTCTTTCCTTGTCTTTTCATCAAGACTGTTGTCAATGTAATCGACCAATAATATTTCAATATCCTCGCATTTCATCTTTTTAAAAATTATATCTGATTGAAATAAATTTTTCTTAGTTTTTTAATCGTTCTGAACATGTTCACCTTAACGGCAGGCACCGAAATATTCAGGATCGATGCGACTTCGCTGTACTTGAGTCCCTGGTACCTGCAAAGGATTATCAATTCTCTCTGATCCGCTGGAAGCGATGTTATCGCATGCTCAAGAGTTTTATAATCGTCCTCGGTAAAACCTGTGTCCTCATCATTGGGATCGGAAATGTAATTATCTGTCAGTGTAATCACCCCTTCGCTCATCTTCCTTTCATTCATATAATCCCTTATGAGGTTCCTGGCGATCTGGTACATCCATGTTCTGACATTCTTTCCGTCACTATAGGAGCTCCTGTATTTTATCATCCTGTAAAAAAGGTTCTGCGTGAGATCCTGGCCTACATCTTTCTGCAATCCCATGTGCAGAAAGAAGTTGTAAAGACTGACATGATACTTTTCAAAGATCACTGCCATCTCCCCGAGATTACCTTTTTTAACTTCCGACATCCGGAACTCGTCTGTTTTTTCCAATGTTTTTCAGATCTTTCTGTACTGATTACCTGTAAAGGTAAAAATGGTTACAGCATAAAGCGAAATTTTTTTTATTGGACTTGTTCAAGATAACGGGAGAAGAATTTAATATTCAAATTCTGCGCGCTCAGCGGGATTCTCAGCGTTCAAAAGAAAATTCTCATCTGTAGACAGGCTTACCCATGCAGCAATTCTTGAATTTTTTGCCGCTTCCGCATGGGCATGGATCGTTCCTTTCGGGTATAACAGGTTTTATAACCTGGCTTTTCTTATTCTTTATCCATTGCATCACATTGGCGGGAGGCAATTTGTTCTTAAGTTCCTTCGCCATAAAATCAATGTAGGGTTCAGCATGATGAAAAAAATCCTTATACCCTTCGCACAGGTAATTTAATCCGGGCTTTCCATCAGGTGCCAGGCTGAACCTGTGCTTCGGACATTCGCCATTACACGCATACCTGACATCACATTGAAGGCAATATACAGGAAGCTTGTTCCTCTTGTCGATTCCGAAATCAAACTGCTTCTGTGATTTTACCATTTCCTGGAATGAAGAGCTCTTTATGTTTCCAAGATAATATTCAGGGAAAACGAAATGATCGCACGAATATACATCCCCGTTATGCTCCATTACAAGCGCGTCTCCACAGGTCCCGGCAAAGACGCATACTCCTGGCATTTCACCTATGTAATTTGCAAGTGTAGAATCGAAAATCTGGACGAAATACCTTCCAACATCATTCCTTACCCATTCATCGAAGATAGTAATGAGGAATTTCCCGTAAGCTTTCCCTTTTACAGACCATTCTGTTGCAGTTGTGCCTGGTTCCGAAAGGGGAGAGGCAAGCTTCAACCCTGAGTTTGAAGAAGGATCGGTTTCCCGCTCCACAATAGGCAGGAACTGCATGAATCCACTGCCAATTTTCCTGAGGAAACTGTATGTTTCCTTTGCATAACCGACATTATATGATGAAACGCAGCTGAGCGTGTTGAAATCAACGTTAAACCTGTGCAGAAGCTCAATGCCCTTCATAACGGAGCCGAAAGTGGATCCGCCTGAGGCTGTTTTCCTGTACCTGTCGTGGTTATGTTCTTCCCCGTCTATTGAAATTCCGACAAGAACATTATTTTCCTTAAAGAACCTGCACCATTCCTCATTCAGCCTTGTACCATTTGTTTGGAACGAATTCAGTATCGTCTTTCCATTGCTGTATTTTTTCTGAAGTTGAATGACTTTTTTAAAGAAATCAAGTCCCATAAGGGTAGGTTCACCACCCTGCCATGTGAAAGTAACTTCGGGAACCTGGTTTGCTCCGATGAATTCGCGTGTAAAAATCTCAAGCAACTCATCAGACATACTGAATGAACCTTCTTTGTCAAACAGATTTCGTTTTTCAACATAATAACAATATGTGCAATTAAGATTGCACGAGGGACCTGCAGGTTTCAACATGACCTGGAAAGCAGTCGGCTTTTTAAGCTTCAGAGCATCAGTAAAAAGAAGATCCATGGGGCAAAAATATAAGAATCATATAACTATTTAATCGAAAAATGTAAATGGAAGAAACTAAAATGAACGTAACTTTAATGTATAAGATAATCAGCGTATTATATACTTATAAAAATGAAATCTATATTTTTCTTCGTTTTCATTTTCATATTTCCTGTCTGCATTTTCAGTCAGGATGCGAAGTTGACGGCCGGCGTTGTTTCTGTTGAGAAACGGGGTGCATTTGATTCATTAAATCTTCATTCAGCTGTATCCGGCAATGAATATATAACATTTCCGAATGCGTTCAGATGGAACCATTCAGGACCCACAGGAGGTCGTTGGAATGACAGTAATGTGGATGATTATGTATTCAGACCCGTTTTCAAAGGGGTTGCAGGTTATAGATTGGAGATATATACACGGAAAGGAAATCTTGTTTTCCAAAGCAATGACCTTTATAAGGGATGGGATGGTTATCTTAAAGACAGGACCCTAGCCTCCCAGGGAGTATATGTATGGAAAGTCACAGGCAAGTTCAATGACGGATCCTGGTTCAGAAAAATCGGGGATGTCACTTTTCTATACTGACGTGAAAAATGAAAATGCAGATCCGGGAGATCTGTTAATAAGTAAAATAGACATTTATGGTGAAAAAATTGATTTTTTCTTTTTTGCAGCGTCAATAACAAAAATCAATGATTCATCTGTCCCGGATAAGAAAGAAGATGAAAGTGAATCTGTGCCGGATACGAATGACATAAGCAAATGATTCACTTTTCCGCAGGAACTGTATATCTCTCCCTGACTGTCCTGACAGCTTTAATCATGTTTTCAATCGAACGTTTTGTTTCTTCCCATTTTCGTGTTTTCAGACCACAATCAGGATTAACCCAGAGCTGGTCTTCAGGTATAACCGATGCGGCTTTTCCAAGCAGATCGGCTATTTCCTTCTCCGATGGGATTCTGGGTGAATGTATGTCATATACACCAGGACCAATGTCATTAGGGTACTTGTAGCCGGCAAAAACATCGAGCATCTCCATCTGTGATCTTGAACATTCAATTGTGAGTACATCGGCGTCAAGCGATGATATCTGTTCAATAATATCACTGAATTCAGAATAACACATGTGTGTATGTATCTGTGTCTCATCTTTAACTCCTGCATAAGTAAGCCTGAAGGCCCTGACAGCCCAATCGAGGTAATCCTTCCAGTCAGTTCTTTTAAGAGGCAATCCTTCCCTGAGAGCAGGCTCATCGATCTGTATGATCTTAATTCCGGCTTTTTCGAGATCAAGAACCTCATCCCTGATTGCAAGGGCTATCTGAAGGCATGTTTCCGATAGCGGTTGATCATTTCTTACGAATGACCACTGGAGGATTGTCACTGGTCCTGTTAACATTCCCTTAACAGGCTTGTTTGTGAGTGATTGTGCATACTTTATCCATTCAACAGTCATCGGGCGGGGACGATTAACATCACCATATATAACCGGTGGCTTGACATACCTCGATCCATAGCTTTGTATCCAGCCGTTCTTTGTAAATGCGAAGCCTTCGAGCATCTCGCCGAAATATTCAACCATGTCGTTCCGTTCGAATTCTCCATGAACAAGAACATCAAGGCCGGCATCTTCCTGCCATTTTATTGCATTTCCGATTTCCTTCATTACAAGGGAGACATAATCCTCTCTCGAAATGTCGCCTTTTTTCATTTTTGCCCTCCAGCTCCTTACTTCAGGTGTCTGCGGAAATGATCCGATCGTTGTTGAAGGTAATACAGGGAGCTTAAGTAACTCTCTTTGTTTCATTTTCCTTGTCCTGAAATCACTCCTTGAAAGCATTTCAAGCTTTAAGATGTCTCCCAGTCTTTCCTGTACTCTGACACTATGTATAAGGGGAGAAGATTTTTTACTATGCAGGTTTTCACTGTTAAAAAGCAGTTTTATATTATCCGAAGGATCAGCAATCCTGCTAAGGGCAAGCTCTCTCAACGTGACTACCTCATCTATCTTCTGTTTTGAAAAGGCCATCCATTGTTTAATTCCTGCCGGCAGTATGTTTTCATCTGTTTCGAGATCAATGTCAACAGGCGTATGAATGAGTGAACATGATGGTGCTATCATTATCCTGTCGGCTCCGGCTGCTTCAACAGCTGACTTAATAAGATAAAGCGAATTTGTAAAATCATTTTTCCAGATATTTCTGCCGTCAACAAGGCCAAGCGATAAACTCATATTTCCGGGCAGTTTTTCAAGAACTGTTTTAAGCTGATCGGGAGCTCTTACGAGATCAATATGTATTGCATCAATCGAAAGGGCCATGGCTGTATCAAGGTTTTCAGTCAACCCATCAAAATACGTTGCGAGCATGATCTTAAGCCTTTGAAATTCTTTACCGATCTCCTCATAGGCTATTCTCAGCATTTCCCTTGCCCTGTCGTTAATATCAGTCACAAGGAACGGCTCATCAAACTGAATCCACCTGGCGCCTTTTGCTGTTAATTCATAGATAATATCGAGATAAACAGGAAGCAGTTCAGGCAACAGGTCGAGTGTATCAAAGCTCTCTTCTTTTGCTTTCCCCATGAGAAGAAAAGATACAGGTCCGATAAGCACCGGTTTTGTAATGATGCCCAACTCTTTTGCCTCTGTGAATTCATTAACAATCTTTCTCGATAAAAACCCGAACTTCTGATTTCTTGTGAACTCAGGGACTATATAATGATAGTTAGTATCGAACCACTTTGTCATTTCCATTGCAGTTATGTCGAAGCCATCTTTCTGGTAACCACGGGCAAGAGCAAAATAAAACCCAGCTTCATCGTTCCTCATGTAATTCTGAAGGCATTTGAACCTGACAGGAATAGCTCCGACAGAAACAGCCATGTCGAGCACATGATCATAGAAAGAGAAATCATTTGAAGGAATAAGGTCGATACCTGCTTCCTTCTGAAAAAGCCAATTATTCTTTTTAATAACAGATCCTGCCTGCATCAGATCAGCTGATGAAATATTTCCCTCCCAGAAGCTTTCGCTTGCTTTTTTTAATTCTCTTTTTGGACCTATCCTCGGGTAACCCAGATTATGCGTGATCATAGTACAATATGTTATGAGATTATCTTTTCCGATTTCAGCGTAATACCATTTCCTTATTTAATGGAATTGTCATTATCTAAAAACAAAAAAGAATAATAATTGTTAAAGCAGAACCGGTACACAATTAAATAACCTATTAATGGCAATAAATAAAGTGTGGATTATTGAAGGTTGCATTTCATGCGGGCTCTGCTCAGATCTCTGTCCTGAAGTGTTCAAACTGGAAGATGTGGCAGTGGTGAAAGAAGGTGTTGATTTCAATTCAAACGAAAGCGGGATAAAAGAATCAGCTGAAAACTGTCCTGTGGAGGTTATCAAATATGAATAGAAATATTCATGTTTTCCGGATTTAAACAATCCGTATACAAGCTTTGTTTTTAAGATAAAGAGAAGATCGTATACTGAAGCTTCTCCGGAGGCTGTTAATATGCCTTGTCGATAAATGTAATTACTCATCTGGTCTGGTATAAAATGAAAGAGGATACAATATCCGCTGGTTTCCGAATGGAAAAAGATTCAATGGGAGAGGTGAAGGTTCCATTGATGAAATACTGGGGAGCACAGACAGAAAGATCACGCAATAATTTCAACATCGGACCTTCAGGCAGTATGCCGATTGCAATCATCAGGGCATTCGGTTATGTAAAGAAGGCATCGGCTCTTGCAAATTTCGAGCTTGGCGTCCTTTCTGCTGAGAAGAAGGACTTTATTGTTGCTGTATGCGACGAGATAATTGCGGGCCACCTTGATGATCAGTTCCCTCTTGTTATCTGGCAGACCGGTTCCGGAACGCAGACGAATATGAATGTAAATGAAGTTATTGTGAACCGTTCGCATGTTAAAAACGGCGGAAGGCTGACCGATAGACAGAGAAAGCTTCATCCAAATGACGATGTGAACAAATCACAATCATCAAACGACACATTCCCTGCAGCGATGCATATTGCTGCTTACATGACTATATCAGAAAAGACATTGCCTAATGTAAAAATCCTCAGGGATTCTCTTTCAAGGAAATCGGAAGAATTCAAAGACATCATCAAGATCGGCCGCACACATTTCATGGATGCGGTACCATTGACGCTCGGGCAGGAATTCTCGGGTTATGTAACACAGGTAGATAATGGAATCAGGGTAATAGAGAATTCGCTTGAGATGCTTGCTCAGCTGGCGCTCGGAGGCTCTGCCGTAGGAACCGGGGTAAACACGCCTGAAGGTTTTTCAGATCTTGTCGCTGCAAAAACAGCTGCTCTTACCGGATTTCCTTTTGTTTCTGCACCAAACAAATTTGAGGCGCTTGCAGCGCATGATGCAATGGTTGAAACAAGCTCTTCACTCAGGAGGCTAGCTGTTTCACTTAATAAAATTGCTAATGATATAAGGATGTTAAGCTCCGGCCCGCGCAGCGGAATCGGTGAGCTCATTATCCCTTCAAACGAACCAGGGTCATCGATCATGCCCGGAAAGGTAAATCCTACACAGTCCGAAGCGATGACAATGGTTTGTACCCAAGTTATAGCCAACGATGTGGCAGTTGCAATCGGGGGATCAAACGGGCACTTTGAGCTTAACGTATTCAAGCCTGTTATTGCAGCTGCTGTGCTTCAAAGCGCCGGATTACTCGGGGATGCATGCTTGTCATTCAGCAAGAACTGCGTTGAAGGAATTAAAGCTGATGCGACAAACATCAAAAAACATCTTAATGGTTCATTAATGCTCGTTACTGCTCTTTCTCCTCATATAGGTTATGATAACAGTTCGAAGATCGCAAAGAAGGCTTATGAAGAAAGAGTAACATTAAAAGAAGCCGCACTTGAGCTTGGCCTTGTTACTGCGGAACAATATGATGAATGGGTCAGGCCGGAAAATATGATATGACAGAATTTATTATGGTAAAATGGACAGCGTCATATATAAATCTGAATCGCAGCTTGATAAGCTACAGCATCAGACTTTCAATTTCTTCAGGAATGAAGCAAATCCAGCAAACGGTCTTGTTGCTGATAAAACATTGCCCGACGGACCTGCGGGTATCGCTTCCACAGGTTTTGCACTGAGTAGTTACCCGATTGCAGTTGAACGTGGTTTCATATCACGTAATGATGCAACTGAAAGGATTCTGAATACTCTGCGGTTCTTCCTGAACAGCCGTCATGGACCTGAACCTGAAGCGACAGGTTATCACGGGTTTTATTACAAATTCCTTGATATGAACAAAGGAAGAAGAGCGCGTATGTCTGAGATATCATTTCTCGATTCATCGATTTTATTTGCAGGCGCTCTTACTGTCTCAGCTTATTTTGACAGGAATGATGGCAGGGAAAAGGAGATCAGGTACCTTTCTGATGAACTATACAGGAAAGCAGACTGGAGCTGGGCATTAAACAATGGCGACAGGATACTTCATGGCTGGAAGCCTGAAACAGGTTTTGAAAACTATGCATGGAACGGATACGATGAAGGATTTCTTATTTATATCCTTGGACTGGGAGCTCCCGATTTTACATTACCACAAAATAGTTTCACAGGATGGACAGCAGGATATGAATGGATAAATTTCTATGGTCATGATTACCTGTATTCGGCGCCACTGTTTGTTCATCAGCTGCCGCATTGCTGGATAGACTTCAGGGGGATCAGGGACGAGTACATGAAGAAGAAGAATTCTGACTATTTTGAAAACAGTAAAAAGGCTACAATTGTACAGTATCGTTATGCAGTTGAAAACCCCGGGAAGTATGAATGTTACGGTAAATATTTCTGGGGGATTACATTGAGCGACGGTCCCGGTCCATTGCTGACTGGTATAAAGGGTACGGACAGGGAGTTCCTGGGTTTCGCAAAACGAGGCGTTCCATTTGGCCCCGATGACGGGACAGTCTCACCATGGTCGGCAGTTGCATCGATTGCCTTTTCACCCGATCTTGTTATTCCTGCAATCGAATATCTTCTTCATGAGACTGATCTCAACATGCTGAACTCTTATGGGTTCAGATCCGCATTCAATCCTACTTTCCCGCATAAACCGCATAATCCTCATGGATGGAGATCGCCTTATCACCTGGGTATCAACCAGGGACCCGCGATGATGATGATAGAAAATTACAGGAGCGGACTCATCTGGAATCTTCTCCGTGATAATTCGTATATAAAAGCAGGATTATTGAAAGCCGGATTCACTGAAGGATGGCTTTCAGAAGAAAAGAAAGAAAAATCAACGATACAGTATAATCATGCAGGACGTTGATTTCCTTCAAAAAAACTGCCCCCTTGCATGTGATGCCAAGGGGGCAGGAGAGGAAATTTTTTTCAGGCCTTTGATTTGCCCATCCTTATGAATTGGCTGTAAACGCCTTTGGTGCTATCCAGTTTTTCACTTATAAAATCACCAAACTGGTGGAATTTATTCTTAAGCTCTTCCGTTAGTTCTCCGCCTTTCTCAGCAATTAACCTTCTTGTTTTAGATCCTTTATGAGGTGCAAAAAGTATCCCGAGTATGACACCTGCTGCTACTCCTGAAAGAACCCCTACTATTATTTTAGCTTTCATCTGGTATCTGTTTTAAGTTTACCTCATTTTCTCTGAAGTTTTTTTTCTGCTGAAAAGTTTTATTAATAGAATTACAAGCGCCAGCAGTAATGCAAAATGGATCACTGCCCCCAGACTATAAAGGAAAAAGCCGACTATCCAGATTACAATCAGGATGATTGCGATGATATAAATCACTCTTTCCATTGACAAAAATCACTTTCTTGATCTTGAACGCTGCGTTGATCTCTGGGATCTTCCTTCTACTTCCTCGTCTTCCTCATCTTCAACTTCAAAATCTTCTTCCTCCTCTTCCTCGTCGATTTCCTCGAATTCCTCTTCCTCATCTTTAAGTTCGCCCGACTCGCTTGCAGCTTCTACATTGACAAGATTTTCAGCTACTTCGGTGAGATTCATATCTGCATCTTTCTCTTCTTCGAGAGTTTCACCAAGGAGTGATGCAACTTCAAATTCTCCGATTATTGTTGCAAGAGCTTTCAGGGTGCCATAGCTGGCCATTTCATAATGCTCGACCTTCTGAACTGCACCTATGATAAATGCATCACGGACAATACCCTGTTCTGCTTCCTGAACTATCTTTTCAGCTTCTTTTATAAGTCCTTCCATGCCATCGCATTTCTCACCTTTAGCTTTTGATCCAATTATTTCAAAGATGTTATCAAGGCGTTTTATTTGTCCTTTAGTCACTTTCATATGCTCCTGGAACACTTGTTTAAGCTCATTTGAAGTTACCTGCCCGACAATCTTAGGCATGAATTTATCAATCTCTTTCTCTGCCCAGTAAATATCCTGGAGCTGATGTTCGAACAATTCATGAATAAGCCCCGTTTCTTTCTTTGTATTAGTTTTCATAATAATTCGATTTTGGTTTTTGATACTTGATTATCTGAATACAAAGTTTCAAATGATGACCCTCTTAAACGTTACACAATTAACTGATTATATTACATATTAACGGCCTTGATTCTGACGATTACAGGCTGTTCCGATGATTTAGGCTTTATGTCAATCTGTCAACACATAACTATATTTGTACCATTCATATCCGGATTGGCCAGTCCGGCTATTTTCATTTCTGACAGTTAAGTCTTTCATATTCCTTTACGTTTAAAACTGTTGAAATGGATTCAAAAAGAGAGAAATACTCGATTGTAACAGGAGCCAGCCAGGGATTGGGAGAAGCAATCTCTGAAGAACTGGCATCAAGAGGAAAAAACCTTGTTCTTGTCGCTCTGCCTGGTGAGGAGCTTGAAAGCCTGGCAGATGTTCTGTCAGAACGATACAATATTCATGTTGAATATTATGAGACTGATTTCTCAATGTCACACTCGGTCTATGAATTTGCATCCTGGGTGAATGACAGATTCCAGGTTGAAACACTTGTAAACAATGTTGGTATCGGAGGACAGATATCTTTCGCTCAGTCCACTGCCGAATACCTTGATGCAGTTATCCAGATAAACATACGTACAGTATCTTTGTTAACAAGATTGCTACTTGACAATATGAAACGTCTTGACAGGTCTTATATCCTGAATGTTGCAAGTATGGCATCTTTCTCGCCGATACCGCATAAGGCGATTTATCCCGCCTCAAAGGCATTTGTATATTTCTTATCAAGAACACTCCAGGAAGAGCTTAAAGACTCGAATATATTTGTAAGTGTTGTTCACCCAGGCCCGATGATGACAAATGCAAGAGTGTCGCAGGATATAATCAGGCAAGGATGGGTTGCACGACTTGGGCTCATCTCTACAAGACGAATTGCAAGGATCTCGGTTAAAAAGTTATATGGACATTGTCCCTTCATTATTCCAGGATTCTCAAATAAACTGACATGGCTGATGATGAAGCTGCTTCCTGTCAGGTTACACCTTTATTTAGGTTCTGCCCTGACAAAGAAACAAATTGAACCTGCTAATCTTACATCTGGTTTATGAAAGTACTTGTAACAGGTGCAAACGGTTTTCTTGCTTCAAACATAATAAGGGAACTGTTGCGACGGAAAATCAAGGTGCGTGGAATGCTTCGTGAAAACTGTAATAAAAAATCGCTTGAAGGACTGAGCATAGAGTATTCCTCTGGGAACATTGTAAATTATTCCGACGTCCTCTCAGCTTCATCAGGGTGTGATGTTATAATTCATGCTGCAGCCGACACATCACAAATGCACTCTGATCCGTTGCCACTTTTCCCTGTAAATGTGAATGGAACACAAAACGTAATAAAAGCCGCTAAAGCCTGTAATGTGAGGCGTTTGATTTTTATCAGTACTGCAAATACAATTGGCATTTCAGGCGAAAATGCCCCAGGGAAAAAAGATCTCAGCGCATATTATAAAAGTTCAGGATATGCCCTGAGCAAGCTTAAAGCCGAACAAATCATCCTGAATGAAGTAAACGCATCAAACCTTGACGCCGTGATAGTAAATCCAACTTTCATGATCGGCCCCTATGATTCCAGGCCGGGTTCAGGAAGAATAATTATTCATTTTTTAAAAAACAAGATAGCATTTTATCCTTCAGGCGGGAAGAATTTTGTTGATGTCAGATGCGCGGCCGCTGCAATTTGCAATGCGATAGAGCATGGACGTTCCGGTGAGAGATATATTTTATCAGGTGTAAACATGACATACAGGGAATTCATGCATCTGCTTAACAAAGTCGCGAAGGCAAAGTCATTTGGTATTCCGATACCTTCTTCGGTGTTGATATTCGCAGGAGTAATCGGTTCCTTTTTACGGCTGATCGGTTTAGAAGCTGAGTTAAATTATTACAATGCAAGGATATTAACAATGCCTGAAAATATAACAGATGAAAAGGCTGTTAATGAACTGCAGATGCCGGAATCAGATATTGCAGAGGCTATAGAAGCGGCAGTAAGCTGGTTCCGGAAAAATGGTTACATTAGGTGATTAAAAGAAACTAATGGTTTCGAAAAAGTATCTGAGATACGCAGTTCGTTTTTCAATAGTTCTGATTCTTGATTCTTTAATCAAGGGTTTTGACCAGACTTTTAAAGGGATCTTTGATTTTTCAGAACGTTCTGTTTTCTTCATCTTAAGCTTCTCAATTTACTGGATGATAGGATGGGAGATTATCTCATGTGTTGTTAATATTGCAGAACACAGGTTGAAAGGGAAGCTGAAAACAGTTCCTTTCTTTGCAATACTTACAGGTATTACAATCTCGATCGCAGCAGGTGAATCGATATTGTTTGATCTCTTCTACAGGACTTTCGATACCCGGTTATTTGATATGTATGAAAACTGGAAGAATGTTCCTTTTCCGCATCCAGACATGGCTTATCCTTTAATGTTCATTACAATTCTCATAATTGCATTCGAAGAGTATATGAAATATTCAGCACACCTTGAAAATGTCGAATTACGTACATCAATTCTCGAACGGGATAATATTCAGGCACAATACCAGGCTCTTAAAAACCAGATTGATCCTCATTTCTTTTTCAACAGCCTTAGTGTCCTGAGTTCAATGATACATACTGATCCTGACACAGCGACAAAATATATACAGAACCTCTCAAGGCATTACCGTTATACACTGGAGACGACGCGGAATAACATAGTCTCCATTGCAGATGAGCTTAATTTTCTTGATTCATACCTGTATCTTATGAAAATCAGGTATCCTGAGTGTTTTGATGTTAAAATCTCAATTGACAAGTCTAAAAGCAATCAGTCAGGATTACCTTCGAATTCATTACAGATACTGATTGAAAATGCAATTAAGCACAACAGGTTTAAAAGTGATTGCCCTCTTGAAATTGAAATATCTGAAGATGATGAATATATTTGTGTCAGGAACACCATAAGAAAGAAGAATATAACAATCCCGTCAACAGGTATTGGACTTGAGAATATCAGGAGAAGGTATGAATTATTCTGCGACAAGAAAATAATAATCCGGGAAACGGCTGAGTACTTCACTGTAAAACTTCCAAGGATTGAAATCCCCGAGAAATGAAAATTGTTATAGTCGAAGATGAAAAATATACTGCTGACATGATCATAAAGCTTGTTAAGCAGTATGATCCTGACATTCAATTGTTAGCAGTTCTGCCGGATGTGGAATCGGCAGTTGAATGGTTTTCAAAAAACAATGCTGCCCCGGATCTTATACTGATGGATGTTCAGCTTACTGACGGAGATTCTTTCGACATCTTCAACCAGGTCCATATTGAGACCCCGGTTGTTTTCATTACTGCATACAATGAGTACGCGATAAAGGCATTTCGTGTTAATAGCATTGATTATATACTGAAACCTTTTGATTACAGGGATATTGAAAATGCGCTTGATAAGTATTACAATCTAAGGTCAGGCTTTACAAAAGAAGATTCTCAGTTTTATAATAACGTATTTGCAGGAGGATTTAAACAATACAAAAGCCGGTTCCTTATAAAGGTCGGTGATTATTATAAATTCCTGAAAACAGCATCCGTCGCATATTTCCTTTCTGAAGACGGAGTAGTACTTTCCCGGTTGTTTGAAAGGAATGGTCTGCAGATCGTAGATGAATCACTTGATGAGCTTGAAGAGGTTCTTGATCCGGCGAAATTCTTCCGTCTTAACAGAAAGACAATAGCTTCTGTTGACGCTATCTCAGGCATTCAGAGTTATTTTAACAGACGCTTAATTGTAAGATTATTGCCGGATGACCGGCAGGAAATAGTCAGCAGGGAAAGAGTCGCTAACTTTAAAAAGTGGATGAATTTCTGACATTAAGGCGCTCAGATAAACGATTTCAAATTAATCGCTTAGCCTTTCTATCGACTTAAGCGCCTTTATAACAGAGATATCTTTACCCAGTACCGGCCTCCATAAATCACCCAGTTTTTCAAGTCTTTGTAAAATATTCTTTATAGTGAACATCTCCGGTCTGAGCTGATGATTGACTTCCTCCCATAACAACGGAGCGGATACAGTTGCAAAAGGCCTCGGTCTTACACTGTAAGGGGCGGCAATTGTCTGACCTTTCCTGTTTTGAAGAAAATCTATATAAACTTTGTCTTTTCTTTTCGACACAGGCCGCTCGATGCTTGTTGTTGAGGGAAGCCTTTTATGAGCAATTCCTGCAAGTATTTCAGCAAATGTTTTTGATTGTTCGTAATCGTATGCGGCTCCAAGCGGAATATATATATGGAGTCCTGTGGCGCCGCTTGTCTTGCAGTAGCATTGAATACCAGTTTCATCGCATATCTCTTTTATTACAAGAGCAGTATTTACAACATCTGTAAAAGAGATATTCCCCGGATCAAGATCGAGCATTACATAATCAGGGTTATCAGGCTTCTTATACCTGCTGTGCCATGGATTGATCTCGATACATCCGAGGTTTGCCATATAAATCAGAGTTGCAGTATCATTGCAAATCAGGTAATCTATCCCATCTTCATTCGTTTTAGATTCAAGCTTTATTGTTTTGGCCCATTGCGGAATCTGCTCAACATCCATATCCTTATGATAGAAGTTTGGTCCCTTTATGCCGTTCGGATGCCTGTTGAGCGATTGCGGTCTGTCCTTAAGATATGGGAGTATGTATGAGCTGACTTCTGTGTAATACTGAATGAGATCACCCTTCGTATAACCTTCTGCCGGCCAGAAAACTTTTGTAACATTTGTTACATTCACCTTTTTACCTGAAAGTGTTAATGTCTTGTTCTTTTCTTTGTTTGAATCTTCCTGTAAAGACTTTTTACCGCGAACATTTTCAACCGATTCTGTTGTTTCATTAATCACTTCCACAGCATTTTTGTCTTCCCGCAAACCCATAAAGACAGGAGCTCTCATGATCCCTTCATTTGACCATTCCATGAATTTAATTTTAGCAACAAGCTCAGGTTTAAGCCATGTAGGTTTGCCTTTTGCCCATGACAATTTCGGCGGGTTTGGAAACGGAGACTTGTCGGTTATGTAAAGGCTGAATTTTTCATTCAACTCCCTTAATGAAGCATCATTGAAACCGGTTCCGCAATTACCAATATACCTGAGCTTGCCATTTTCATATAATCCGAGCAGTATAGAACCAAAATATTTCCTGCCTCCCTGTGGATCGGTAAAACCGCATATAACGGCTTCCTGCATCATCGTGGATTTGATTTTAAGCCATAGCTCGCTTCTCCTTCCTGGATGATAAACGCCGTCGGGGTCTTTTGCAATTATTCCCTCAAAACCTTCATCAGATAAGCGTTTAAATAATTCCTTACCATTCCCTGCCTGAAATTCAAGCTTGAAAACTCTTTTAAAATCATACTTTTTGAAAAAGAAATCAAGAAGCTCCTTTCTTTTAAGAAGGGGGAAGCTCATCAGGTTGTGACCATTCAGGTAAAGTATGTCAAAAACATAGTATTTAAGATTTCCTTTCCTTGTAGTTCCGTAATTCTGAAGAAGCTGAAAGTCACTTATTCCACGGGAGTTTTCGACAACAACCTCCCCATCCAGGATCACATTCTCTTCAATTTTATCAAGATCTTCGAGGATACTGCCATATTTAGCAGTATAGGTGTTTCCTCGTCTTGAAACAAGCTCAGTCTGTCCATTTTTTCTTGAGCAGAGGATGCGATAACCATCAAGTTTCATCTCATAAATCCAGGCCGGATTATTAATTACGCCGGTTACAAGCTTTGCAAGCATCGGGGATGGCAGAGGATCCGGAAACGGTTCAGGTGGATTCCCTTCCTTTATATTTTCGACCTGTGGAAGTTCTTTTGTTTTAAGCGGAGGTACGGATTCAATATTGAAATCATCAATTGCAAATTCATCAGGCTTCTTAACGAGCATCCATTGATTGTCTTTTTCCTTGTTCTTAAGATGGAACAATGCGAAATTGCCTTTGAGCCTGTTCCCGTTCATTGTAAGCTTTATGTCGCCTTTCTCCATCATTTTGAGGAGACTCTTTTCAGGATCGCCATCATCAAACGTTGGTTTATATGTGCCCTTATCCCATATCTCAACAAGTCCGGCGCCATATTCGCCTTCCGGTATTATGCCATAAAATTTCCCATATTCGAGAGGATGATCTTCTACAAGAAATGCAAGCCTCTTTTCACCTGCTTTCATTGAGGGGCCTTTGGGGATTGCCCAGCTCTTTAACAAGCCTCCGATTTCAACCCTGAAATCATAGTGAAGCCTCGTCGTATGGTGTTTCTGGACGACAAAAGTCAGCTTTGTTTTCCTTCGGCTGACTTTCGGTCGGGTTTCGACAGCTGTTGATTGATTCATACTTATGATGCTTTTGAACGTTCAAGACTTGCTTTAAGCTGTTCCATTAGGTTGTCTGTACGTGTAGGAGTTATTTTAAGCTTCCTTATCTTACCTTTCTTACCCGATGCTCTTTCTTCAATTACCTTCATAAGAGAAGCCGCATATTCATCTTTGAACTTGCTTATGTCAAAAGGCGAAGAATATTGATTGATTAACGCCATTGCCATCTTGAGCTCGTCAGGTTTTACTATGTTCTTTGCAGGAAGCTTTAGCTCTTCTGTGCTCCTGACTTCTTCTGCGAAACGTATCTTGCTGAGTACCATGACATTCCCTGAAGGCTTTAAAACCGACAGTGTAGCAGCAGTTCTCATGACAAACTGGCCAAGTCCGACCTTTCCTGCTTTTGCAAGCGCATCCCTGAGAAGAGCGTAAGCCTTCTCACCTGATTTCTCGGGTTCTATATAGTAAGAGTTTTCAAAATAGATTGTGTCAATTTCATCCTCTTTCACGAAGTTATTGACTTCTATGATCTTGCTTTTCTCGGGTGCAGCCGCTTCAAAGTCTTCATCATCAAGAAGAATATACTCGCCATTGTAATTATAGGCTTTCCCGATATTCTCCATCGTAAGCTCTTTCCCTGTATTCTCATTGATTCTTTTGAAACGTACTTTGCCCATGTCGCGTCTGTCGACCATGTCGAGGTTCAGGCTGCTCTGCTGTGTTGCGCTATACAGCTTTACTGGTATGTTCACAAGTCCGAAGCTTATAGCCCCCTTCCATATTGATCTCATCTGTTACTGATGTTAAATTTCTACTACATCACAGGACTCCTTAAAATTCTCATAAGAATCCTTTCCTCACCGGCATAACCGTTCTCATCCTTTCCTTCCTCGATATTGTCAAGCTCTTTCAGGTACCTGTCAAGCTTCTTCTCCTGGTAAAGTGAAATGATCACAGGATGCACATAGTATTTTTTGCAAACGGCTCTTGTATTTCCAAGCTTTTTTGCTACAAGATCGAGAGCTGCTGCAATTTTTTTGTTCATTCCTGTCTGAGAGCTGAATCCACCGACTTCCCTGAAGGCGAGAAGCGCCTGGATAGTTCCAGCCCATGTTCTGAAATCCTTTGCAGTAAAATCGCTTCCTGATATTTCCCTTATATAGTTATTAACCATTCCTGAATCAACAGATTTTATTGAACCTTCTTCGTCATAATACTGAAACAATTCTTTGCCCGGAATGTCTTTACAACACTGGATTATCTTTGCAAGCTTCCTGCTTGACAGATTTATATTCTGTGCTACTCCTTTCTTGCCTCTGAACATAAGCCTGAGCTTTGTACCGTTTATGCTTACGTGATGATCTTTCAGAGTTGTAAGTCCAAACGAACCATACAACCGTTCATAAAAAGTATTTCCTACATGGATATTCACACGTTCCATCAGGCTCACCATTGCAGCCAGGACCTTATTCTGGGGAAATCCCTGGATTGAAAGATCTTTCTCAAGCTTTGCCCGGATCATTGGAAGCTTTTCGCCGAATTCCCTTAACCTGAAAAACTTTGTCTGGCTCCTTGCAAACATCCATTTTGAATGGTATCTGTATTGTTTCCTGCCCATCTTATCAATCCCAGTCGCCTGAAGGTGTCCTTCAGGTTTCTTGGAGATCCATACATTCTCCCATGCAGGAGGCAGTACAAGCCTGCGGATCCTTTCAAGCTGATCTTCATCGGACAGAATGTTATCACCATCCATGTAAATAAAACCTGATCCTCTACGAATCCGGGTAAAACCCGGTTCATTGCTTGTGACATAAACAAGACCAACGGCTTCAGCAGTTCTGGACACGTCGCTTGTGATGCTGCGCAGAATACGTTTTTCAAGCAGGATATTTTCTTCTGTTATTATCATCCGGTCTTCAATCAACCATTGACTATTTCCCCGCCGTTAACATGGATTACCTGGCCTGTTATATATGCAGAATCAGCTCCGGCAAGAAAAACGTATGCAGGCGCTACCTCTGAAGGCTGACCTGGTCGTCCCATGGGGACATCGCTCCCGAACTTTTCAACTTTTTCCCCGGGAAATGTTGCTGGTATCAGTGGTGTCCAGATTGGGCCGGGCGCCACTCCGTTGACGCGTATTTTTCTGCTTACAAGGTTTGCTGAGAGGCTTCGTGTGAATGATACTATTGCTCCCTTCGTGGAGCTGTAATCAAGAAGGCTTGATGATCCTCTGTATGCTGTTACTGAAGTCGTATTAATTATCGATCCCCCTTCCGGCATAGATGGGAGCACGGCCTGTACCATCCTGAACATAGCAAAAATATTGACTGAGAAAGTATGAATAAGCTGTTCGGAGCTTATCTTTAGAATATCATCCTGGGGAAATTGTACGGCAGCGTTGTTTACAAGCACATCAATCCGCCCAAATGATCTTAAAATTGAATCGACGGCTTTTTTGCAATTTTCCCCTACTGACAGGTCAGTTGAAACTGAAAGGCATTTTCTTTTATACCTGTCAGAGATATAATCTGCCGTAAATTCAGCATCATCATTTTCCTCCGGCAAATGGATTATTGCCACGTCAGCGCCTTCCTTTGAGAATGCGACTGCAACAGCCCGGCCGATACCGCTGTCGCCACCCGTGATTATACATTTTTTGCCCTCGAGACTGCCTTTCCCTGCCATTTCGTTGTCAAAGGAAGGTCTGGGATCCATTTCCACCTCAAGACCAGGTAGATCCTGTGTCTGATGGGGTAGTACCTTTTTTTGCGGATTTGATTTTTGCATTGCAATGAGTTTTAACAAAGATGCTTAGAGCGAATCTCAGAAGCATTACAGAATTTATTCAAAATGTTATAATTTAATACAACGGCAGCCCTCGGATGAGAACTGCCGGAATTCTAAGTGGACGTTATATATAGATTGAACTTAAAAAAGCTTCCTATTTCATGTCTTTCTGGATAGCTTTAACTGAATCGCGATGCATCATCAACACCGGGAGAGTCTTTGATGCAAATGCCTTTAACGAAGCATCGTTCCCGTCATCAGATTGTTTCTGAAACAGGTTGATGACCTTATCGTGTGCAGTGACCATATTTTTAATATATGCCTTGTCGAAACCTTCACCCTTTTCATCACGTATTTCATCCACAATTCTTTGATGCTGCTGTGTCATTTCCGATGGGACATCGAAGTTTTTAGCTGATGCAATTGCCTTTAGTTCTTCATTGGCCTTTGTATGATCCCTTACCATCATCTCACCAAATTTCTTGACCCTGGGATTAATTGCACTCTCTGATGCAATCCTTCCAAGTTCAACTTCCATAAGTCCGCCGCTTGCAGCTTCCATTACAAATTCCCTGTCATTATCCTGTTGAAGGATAATGAACCTGATCATAAATGACCCTTTGCTTATTGTATCACTTCCTGATTTGTTCCGGTTCATGTTGTTATCCCGGCTTTTATCGTTCATGTCGTTGTGGTTTTTATTCCTGTTCTGATTTGTTCCGTCATTACAGGCTAACATGATAACCGGTATTATCAGGAGGAACAATGATTTTAGATTTTTCATATATATTGATTTTTGTTATTAATGATCAGATTCATGTGACTTCCTATTTCACCGAACGTTCGCCGAACAACTGGTTGTCGTTATTCTCTCTTAGTTTGGCCGTCTGCTTATTTGCATCCTGCATTTTTTTAATTCTTACAGCCTTTCCACCTTTTTTCTTTTCGGATTTAGCGGCTGCACCTTGTTTTTCCGGTTTCTCTTTTTGGTACATAATCAAGATAATTTATTAATTAAAAATCATTTGCAAATTTGGCTCTGTGACCTGTTGTTATTGTTATATAATTAACATTATATATTACATAATTTAACTTTTGTAATATATTGATATGCAATTACATGCAATAATTGTTTTTATAATTTCAAAACTGACTTGCTCAATGTGGGAATGATATAACTATTTTGAAAAATTATGTAACCTGCCGGTGAGTCATTACATCTATTTTTACACCTTATCTGTCAGGAAAGATTGATGTTGGATACTCCCCGGGAGGACAGACCAACCAACCACTAATACCGGAAAATGAAGTTTAATATCTTCAACGATATAAACAATGTTATCATGATCTATCGCAGGAAATTACAGCCTGGCAGAGTCCTTCAACAATCGACTATTTGTAAAACGAAAATCAATTCCGATGGAAAATGATGCACTTCATATAGTTCTGGCTGATGATGATGAGGACGATCGCCTTTTTTTCAAGGAAGCTTTACAGGAAATAAAGGTACGGACACGAGTAACTCTTGTCAATGACGGTCTTCAGCTCATGAATTATCTCAACCAGCCTGGTAATAAGCTGCCAAATGTTGTTTTTCTTGATCTTAATATGCCTAAGAAAAACGGGATGGAATGCCTGATTGAAATCCGTAAGAACAGCAGGCTTAAAGACCTTGCCGTAGCAATTTATTCTACTTCCTCAACTGAGGAATATATAGAAGAAGCTTTTGTGAAAGGAGCCAATATCTATATCAGGAAACCCGATGATTTTTCAGAGCTAAAAGTGATCCTTGAGCAGGTTATAAACCTGAACTGGCAGTACCATACTTCAGGATTGAAAAAGGAAAACTTCCTTCTGAATATTAATGTAAAAAAAGGAGATGCGGTTCCTAAAACGTAATTTTACTACCCTGATTCTTGTAACTGTACTACTGATGTCGATTGTCATGTTGCTGGCAGCAGCAGGCGTTTCATATCGTCAGATTAAGACACTGAAGAAAACACAGGAATCTGTGGTTCGTTCATACAAGATTTACCTTGAGCTTGAGCAGCTTAATGCCAATGCATCTGATGCTGAAACCGGGCAGAGAGGCTTTCTGCTTACCCGCGATTCAATATTCCTTCATCCGTATTATGAATCGCTTGAAAAGATCAAATGGTCATTTTCAAGACTTGAGATGCTTACAGCCGACGATTATAAACAAAATCAGAGTCTAGATACACTAATGTTTCTTCTGAACCAGCGGCTTAAGATACTTGATCAGGTTATGAGTAACGAAAAAATCAGAGTTGTTGCACCTGACACCCTGCATATAATTCTTCTGAGAGGAAGGGAAATGATGGCATCCGCTCTTAACCAGATTGATAAAATGGTTTTCAGCGAACTTCAGCAATTGAAAAAACGTGAAAGCGAACACGCAAGTGATGCCAGGTTTTCACCTTACACTATACTTCTTGTCGTAGTTTTTTCAATAACTGTCTTCATTCTGGCATTCTATAAAATAAACAAGGATCTGCGAGGAATCACAAAAACAAACAACCAGCTTTCGTTTAATAACAGGATTTCCGACTATTCAGAGCAATTGGCTGATATAAGCCATTGGTATTGGGATATCAAACAGAATAAAATGATCTATTCGGTGAACCTTTATGGTTTACTTGGATGCAAGACATACGAGTTTGAGCCTACATTTGAAAACTTTCTGCAGTTTGTGCATCCGAACGACAGGCATCTTCTTATTGAGAGTAAAAAAAAAATCATAAGGGAAACACAACCTGTTTACACTCAATTCAGGGTCTTAAAAAAAGATGGCGAATTACGCCATTTCAAATCAGTCGGGAAGCTTATAACAGACAATGAGGGCAGAAGCATAAGCATTGGTATCCATGCCGATATAACAGAACAGATAAGGAAAGATAAACTGATTGGAGATAAGCTTGCTGACCTTGAGCGTTCAAACAAGCAATTATCTGCTTTCAGTCATATTGCGAGTCATGATCTGCAGGAACCATTAAGAAAAGTCCAGACATTTATTTCAAGGATCAGGGAGAGCGATCTTAAAACTGTTCCCGATAACATTCGGGATTACCTGTCAGGCATACGCAAGGAAACGATAAGAATGCAGAAATTCATTACGGATCTCCTCCTGTATTCAAGGGCAAGCAAAGCAGACAAAACATTTGAAACTGCAGATCTTAATGAAATACTTGAGAATTCGAAGAGGGAGCTTTCGCACAGGATAGAAGAGAAAAATGCAATTATAAACTCATCGTCCGATCTTCCTGTTTTGAACGTCATACCTTTCCAGATACAGCAGCTTTTCAGCAACCTTATATCAAACTCGGTCAAATATGCACGGGAAGGAAACGCACCGATAATCGATATTTCATCAGAATATACTCAGGGAAAAAATATCCCGGGGTTCTCTGGTGAACCTGAAAGTCGTTTTATAAAGATTGTTTTTACAGACAATGGTATTGGATTCGACCAGCAATATGCCGAGAAAATTTTTGCATTATTTTACAGGTTGCACAGCAATAAAGAATATTCAGGGACCGGGATCGGCCTTGCAATCTGCCGGATTATTGTTGAGAATCATCATGGATTCATTTTTGCAAAAGGCTTCCCTGGCAAAGGAGCCGAGTTCAGTATTTATCTCCCCTCATAAGCAGGCTGTCCTTTCTTTTCAGCCTTCCTGTCTTCTTTGCACGGATCTTCTTTTTTTGCATGAGCCGCAGGCTGAACACCACCAGATCGTTCGATTGTATATTGCCTTGTGAACTCAGCCCCAAAAAACACTATCATTGATGAATATGAGACCCAGAGCAGTATAAGAATAATAGATCCTGCAGCGCCAAATGCAGAGGCAGGATTTGCTTTTCCAAAATATAGGCTCAATGCAAACTTTCCTAAAGTAAACAGAAGGGCTGTGACGAATGAACCAACCCACACATCTCTCCACCTTATCTTTGCATCGGGGAATATCTTGAGCATCAAAGCGAAGAGGAACGTAAGAAAACCCAGAGATATAGCGAAGTTTAGTATCTGAAGAATCACAAGCAATGATTTTGAAAATTGAGATGAGAGCCAGTCTCCAAAGGCTGTCAGCATTGTTGATACAAGGAGGGAGATCATCAGGAGGAACGCTATTGACAGGATAAGCCCGAATGAAAACAACCTTACTTTCAGCAATTGCAGAATACCTGATTTGGATGTATCCGGTTCGACTTCCCATATTATATTGAGTGATTTCTGAAATTGTGCAAATACACCTGTTGCACCAAGCAGCAAAGTCGCAATGCCTACGATAGCTCCCCATACAGACGCATTCTGAGTCTGACTCTGTTGTTTTGTAATGATCTCCTGTATCTGTTTTGCCGAATCATCTCCTATTGAAGAAGCAATCTGGTTAAATACATGCTGGCTTACTGCTTCCCGTCCGAAAAACAGACCTGCAAGAGCTAAAATCAGAACAAATAAACCGGGAAGTGAGAATATTGAATAATACGCGATCACTGCGCTCTCCCTGAACGGATCTTTTGCCATCCATTCCTTAAATGATTTTTTAAGTACCCTGAAAAACTTCATAATTAAAAACTCAATTTAATGGGATAACCTTGAATTGTTATTATTTAATTCTCACTCCCTGTTTATTTAACCTTTATTTCCTGCTTTTGTTCTTTGAAGTAACTCTCTGCCGCGATACATCAGCCATGGCTTCACCATAGGTTGACCACTGATAGATATTATCAACAGGCGATGTTGCAACATCGATGATTGATTTTCGTTCTTCACTCAGCTGCTTATTGTTTTTCTGAACTGAGTTTTCAGTTCTGCTTGTTCCTGAAATCGTTTCCTCAACAAGACCCATAGTATCATGGATATGTTCAACAGGATCATCTATGTATCGCCATTCTTCAAGAAATTCAGGACTCTGTCCTTCATTCCATGGGCCCCTGACCTCTTCATCATTTGACATGTTGAAATAAGTATTGCTGTAACGGGGATCGCTCTGTAGAACTCCCGGAGGGAAATTCCCCGGTATACTGTTCAGGGCGGCTTCAAACATTTGAAAATGGGCGACTTCTCTTGTCATAAGGAACCGCAGGGTTTCTTTAACAAGAGGATCGGGTGTGAATTTCATGAGATACTCATATACTATTTTTGCCCTTGATTCTGCGGCAATATCCGAACGCAGGTCAACCGAAAGGTCACCATTTGCATTAATATAGGAACCGGTCCAGGGAATTCCATTGCTGTCTGTCAGGTTCGGACCACCGCCTGTGAGAACAAAAAAATGAGGATTAAAAAGTGCATCATTGATGTACTCCTCTTTAGCCGATTTTCCGTCAAGAAGCTTTGTAAGGTCGGATTCGTCTGCTGCGTTTTTGAGTTCACCGCTCACTCCTGTAAGCAACATCTGAATTGTTGCACCCACAATTTCGAGATGAGAAAACTCCTCTGTAGCAATATCCATCAACAGGTCGTATTTATCAGGATATGGCTTTCTGCAGCTGAATGCCTGAATGAAATACTGGATCCCTGCTTTTAATTCACCGTTACCACCTCCGAATTGCTCAAGAAGCAGCCGGGCAAACTTCACATCGGGTTTTGAAACCCTCGCATTGAATTGAAGATCTTTTACGTGATAGAACATGGCTTTTTGTATTTAGATTTTTATAAATAAAAAAGGAACCCTGCTATTAGGCGGGATTCCTTTATGCGGTATTTTTTATCCGGATCACAGAATGAATTATATCGTTGAAGTATTTACATCATTCTTTGCCTCATAGATTTTAGATTTACCTTTGTCGAGAAGATCGTGAGCTTCTCCTTTTACGCTTTCGAATTTCTGTTTAAGATTATCTCTCAGCTCTTCTCCGCGATGGGAGATCTTACGCCTTGTCTCAGAGCCTTTATCAGGCGCATATAAAATCCCCATGGCGGCTCCGGCTGCAGCGCCTGCAGCAATCCCAGCCACCAGACTAATAATCATTTTACTTGTTTTCATGTTCAGATATTTTTTAATTTTAATTTATGAGGAGCCATGTTTAAAAATCCCTTGTTCCTGAGTATATGTGGATTCATCTTTTTGTCAGAATGTGCTGCTTCCCTCATTTGCAGCTTCAATGTTTATGACTGACTCAGCCAGATCGGTCAGCTTTTGATCAGCATCTTTTTCTTCTTCGAGGGTTTCTTCAAGCAATGAAGCGGCTTCATATTCACCGAGAATATTTGCGAATGACCTGAGAGTGCCGTATGATGCAATCTCATAATGCTCGATTTTCTGAGCTGCGGCAATAATTCCAGCATCGCGTACAGGCCCCTCATCGAGGTCGTCTGTAATGTCTTCGGCTTCCTCAATCAATCCTTCCATTGCTTCGCATTTTTTAGCTTCAGCTTTAAGATCGAGTATTTCGAAAACATTTTCAAGCCTCGTCACCTGCTGCAAGGTTTGCTCCATATGTTCAGTCAGAGCATCTACAAGTTCCTGGGAATCGGCTTTTTCCACAAGCTCAGGCATTGATCTTGTTATAGCTTTTTCAGCCCAATAGATGTCTTTAAGCTGATCCTCCAGTAACTGGCGAAGATCTGTTTCATTTTGGGATATGTTTTTCATGCTTTCCTGTTTTAATTAGTGAAATTTATTTAGTTCCGCTCATTCAGCTGCAAAGTTTCAAATGATTACTATTTAATACATTACACAATTGTTTTTAATTATTACATCATTACATCCCACTGCTATCTGATGTTGCACAAACTGCAAGAGTTTCAGAAAATTATGTAATAGGCTTTAACAGCAGCACAACTACTTTTGTCAAAAAAATATGCATTCACGATACGAAAGAAGACATGGAAGACTCCTGCTAAAATCAATCGTAATTATCCTGGGAATCATCATTTTACTTATCCTGATTGCTTCACCGCTTACAAAGTATCTTGCACAGAAATATGATGTCAGATTTACAGGAAGGGAGATTACTATAGCACGGGCGTTTGTGAATCCCGTCGCAGGGTCGCTCAGCCTGACTGATTTCAGAATGTATGGACCGAACGGAGACAGTGTCTTTGTTTATGCACACAAATTCAAAACAAATATTTCAATTCTGAAGCTTATTGCAGGTGTTTATGAAGTAAGCAGGATCAGCCTTGTAGATCCCGAAGTCATTATTACAAGAGATGACACAGTTTTCAACTTTTCCGACCTGATTAAAAAGTTTACTGCAGGAGCCGACACTACTAAGAAAGAAAAGATAACAAAATTCAGAATAAAGAACATTTCTTTAAGCGATGGGAAAATTCAATACAGAGAGAAGAAAATCCCATTCAGTATAACATTGTCTGAAATTAATTTTGACAGTCCCGGAGTATCGTGGGACACTGACACTATAACAGGCATTTTTTCACTTGCGCCGGGGTTGGGAAATTTCTCAGGCAATTTCATGTTTAATCAGAAAAGCTTTGATTACAGAGCAAGCCTTTATCTGTCCGGATTCCAAATCGGGCAATTTAAGCCCTATCTCGATGCACTTGCAGGCAAAGGAAACATAGCTGCAATTCTGAACTTTAAAATAAATGCAGATGGTAATGCAAAGCAATTGATGAATGCTCATGCAAACGGCAACTTTGATGTAAGAGATTTCCACTTTGGGGCAGACCCTGACCGTGATTATATGTCAGTCAACAGGTTTCTTGTGAGTTTCAGGGATATAAACCCGGGTGAAAAGCGTTTTTATTTCGATTCGGTTTTGATAGAGAAGCCATACATACTTTATGAAAAGTACGATACTCTTGATAATTTCAGACGAATGTTCAGCACAATGCTTGCAAAGCAATCAGCTGAACATGTAAAAGACAAGACTGATACTACAACGTTATTTTCAGGATTTTCCGGATCTGATTACTACCTATTAAGTTTTGCACTAACAGACGGAAAGCTTGAATTTAACGATTATTCTCTTGCTGAAAAGTTTTCAATGTCTGTTAATCCATTAACAATAAAAGCAGACACAATTGATAAGTCAAAGCGGAGAGTGAAGATGCAGTTTGAGGGTAAAATAAACCCATACGGAACCTTCGCATCGACGCTCAGTATGAACCCTGAGAATGAGAAAAATTTTGATTTTAAATATAACTTCAGGAATATAGCTGCCACAATGTTCAATCCCTATATTGTCACATATTCATCATATCAGCTTGATCACGGAACTATTGAAATGCATGGGGACTGGTCTGTCAGGAACGGGAATATAGATGCACTGAATCATTTTACAGTAATCAATCCGCAGGATACAAGAAGGGTAAAGGGAAAGGATGCAAAGCGGGTTCCATTGCCACTTATAATGGCTTTCGTGCGCGAAAGAGGAAGCTTCATAGATTACCAGATCCCGGTGAAAGGAAATCTTAATGACCCCTCATTTAAGCTGCATGATGTAATCACTGATATTTTAAGGAACATTCTTGTAAAGCCTCCGACAACCCCTTACAGGCTTGAAGTAAGAAATGTTGAAAACGTAGTTGAAAAAACTCTGACTGTTAAATGGAAAATGAGACAGTACAGGATAGAGGAAGGCCAGGATAAATTCATGAAGCGTATTGCAGGATTCCTGAAAGATAATCCTGAAGCAAATATAACTGTACAGCCTGTCTTTCATGAAGAAAAAGAAAAAGAGAACATACTTCTCTTTGAAGCCAGGAAGAAGTATTTCCTTAACAGCCGCAAAAATGGTTCAGTTAAGCTTTCGGAAGACGATTCAATGAAAGTTGAAAAGATTAATGTAAGGGATAAAAATTTTATGAAGTACTTGAATAGTTCAATAAAAAATTCTGAATTACTGACGCTCCCGGAAAAATGTTACAGATTAACAGGCAAAGATGTTGTCGACAACAAGTACAACGACCTTATGCAAAAGAGGAGAGAGGCTTTCCTTGAGAGTTTCAGGGAAAACAAATCTATCGACAGGGTCGATATTCTTGAACCAGTCAGCAGGATTCCATACAACTGGTTTTCATTTTATGATATAAGATACAAGGGAGATATTCCCGAATCATTATCGAAAGCTTTCAATGATTTATATAACATAAATACTGAACCTCCGAGAAGACGATTTTTTAATCCTCCGGTAAGGAAATAGAAGGACTGCAATTATGGTCTCCTTCTTCCGATCCGCCCGATGAAAAAGATAAGCACCAATACCAGGACGGCGATAAAAATTCCTACACCAATACCGGTTTTGAAAATTCCTCCAAGAAAATCGCAACCGGTAAGAAAAATTGTGAAAGCAATTACTACTGTAATTATGGGTAAGCTTAATTTCATACACTTATAATTTAATAGAATATTTACTTTCTTTTGAGAGCGTCACGGATATTTCTTGCTGAATCAAGGTGAACCTGCAGAACCGGAAGTGTTTTCGCTGCAAATGCCCTTATTTCAGGATCTTTTCCATTTTCAGATTGCTTTTTGAATTCATCAACATCTTTTTCATGATCGTCGACCATATCGCTCATGTATTCCGAATCAAAGTCTGCGCCTGTCTTCTGCTTAAGTTCAGCAGCTTTCTTTATATGATCATCATCCATTGATGCAGGAACCTGTAACTTTTTTGCTGAAGCTATTGACTTCAGCTCCTCGTTCGCAGAATTATGATCCCGTACCATCATTGCACCGAAATTCTTCACTCTTTGGTTAACTGCATTCTTTTGTGCGTAAGAACCAAGTTCAACTTCCATCATACCTCCGATTGCGGCTTCTTCTACGAATTTCTCAACACTCCTGGTTTCATTATCGCTTTCTGCTTTGACTTTAGCATTTTCAACAAGCAAGGCATCATCATTCAGATTTTTATCGGCTTTCGGTTTGCTGTTACATGCCAGCATGAATAATGGTATAAGCAAAAGAAAAAGTCTATGTGTTTTCATTTATTAATATTTTGAAATTTAATAATGAGGTGAGCAAACCTCATCTGAGATTGCTCACCTGCTCAATTATAGTTATGCCTGCAGCAATTATCCTGAATTTCCCATCATGGCTAATGCCCCGCTATGCTCACTGCCGGCATAAAAATATTATTTGTAAACATTACCCTCATAGCTGCGCCAGTCTTCTTCGAGATATGATGCATCCTCATCGCTTCTCGGTCTGACACCCATAACTATATCGCCTTCCTTGATGTCTTTTTCATGTTTCTCTGCACGGTCTTTTGGTATTCCTGCACCTATCAGAGCTCCAACAATTCCGCCTGTGAGTCCGCCGGCTCCGGCTCCTGCAAGACCTGCAGCAATAGGTCCTGCGATTACAACGCCCAGACCTGGGATTACGAGACTCGTACCCAGGGCTGCAATTATCCCGGCTGTGGCGCCCACAGCTCCTCCGATAGCGGAGCCTTTTCCTGCACCTTCCATTGCTTTATTGCCGAAATCGGTTTCGTGCTCTTCATCTTCTTTGTCGAAATATCTTCTTCTTGTCTCATCCGACATTATAATGTTGATCTCCTCGTCTGTATATCCTCTTTCGCGAAGCCTGTTATAGGCACGTTCGGCAGAGGTCCTGTCCCTGAATGAACCGGTCAGGTAATTGGAGTTTGAGTTAGAACTGCTTTCCATATTGTTGATTTTTTTATTGAATGACTAATGAAAATGTCTGAAAATATCAACTACAAAATTGATCAGGATGACAATGAAAGACGTTATATAATTTTCAGTTTTTGTTATAACATAAGATATATGGGCTTGATCTCCGGATAAATGTAAATACTCTTGTAGCGAAAAATAAAAGTCCCCCTTTTGTAGGATTTAGGTGTAGATCACGATGGGGAAATTATCTTAAATATACACCCCCACCCCCCCAATGGTGATTAAGGGGTAGATCACCAGGGAGGAATTACCTCCATTGGGCATAGCCCAACTTACACCCTTGGGGCCGGGGTAATAAATTGGTTTTTCGAGCGGGGTCTGTCATAGCGCCAGGCGTGTCAAAAATTGAATAAAGTATCGGGATGACTGAAACAATTCAGATCAATATGCCAGGAAAAACTGCTCCTGAATTGATTTTCGGTCAGTGGCTTGTCATAAACCGTGAAGCGCTGACTTTCACTTTGAGGTGAATTGAATTGTGTAACCTTTTAGTCAGAAAGTGTAAGCGCTAAATGATGTTAAGCCCCTAATTTTGGTGTGTCAAATCAAAAATAAAAGATTATGAACAAAGCTATTTTTAAAGGTAACTGGGATGAGCTCAAAGGAAAGCTCAAACAGAAATATGCAGATCTGACGGATGACGATCTTATGTTCGTTGAGGGAAAAGAAGATGAGACTCTCGGAAGAATAGAGAAAAAGCTGGGCAAATCACGGGATGAAGTTGAAAAGATCCTGAGAGGATTGTAAAATCAATCTGCCATAACAATAGTTATAAAGAAGGTGTCCCGTTTTCCGGAACACCTTCTTTATTTCTGAATGTGTGAATATTATAACCCTTTGAATGAAAAGTATAATGTCTTTGGATTGATGCAGGATTAAATTTACCCGCGAATTCACAACTAAATCCTGACTAAATTGAAGCTGAATATTAAATATGACATCAACCTTGCGGCAAAAACAATACTGCAGGAAAAGCTTGAGGAGCTGGATATTCCTTACCAGATTTCAGGCCTCGGGGAAATAAATATCGATGGTTCAATTGATCCTGAACTTTACAAAAAGCTTGAGTCATCTATACAAAGGTACGGGATTGAGATAATAGATAATCCGAAAAATGCTCTCGTGCAGAGAATAAAGGAGGTCATAATTGAGCTTGTATATACTGATTCAAAGCTTCCTGATTCAAAGATTTCAGCGTATATTGCAGATAAAATGAATCTTAGCTACAGTTATCTTGCAAAGATATTTGCTGAAATTACATATACATCGATTGAAAATTTCATGATAATTCAAAGAATTGAAAGAGTAAAGAAGCTTATTATAGAAGAAAAGCTGACATGCACTGAGGTAGCATGGAAGATGAATTACAGCAGCGTTGCACATCTCTCCAACCAGTTCAAGAAAACAACAGGGCTGTCTCCAACAGTATTCCAGCGGATTATTGAAAGAAGAAATAATCCGGAGTATAATACCGAGGAATTATAAATCAAAACTTTAATGGAACGCTATATCGGATGTTCCGGATACTATTACAATCACTGGAAAGGGCTTTTCTATCCCGATGGTCTGGCTAAAACCAAATGGCTGATCTTTTATTCAGACCACTTCAATACAGTGGAATTGAATAATTCATTCTACAGAATGCCGCAGGAAAGCGCTATAAAAAACTGGTATTCAATTACTCCTGATGATTTTGTTTTTTCTGTGAAGGGATACAGGTATTTCACCCATTTGAAGCGTCTTATAATCGACAATGATTTCAGGCGGTATTTTAAGGATTTTATGCATCTTGTTTCGGGATTCAAAGAAAAAACCGGGCCTGTTCTCTGGCAGTTCCCCGGAAGCTTCAGGGCTGATGCTGAAAGACTTTCAGGTTTTTGCAAAATTCTGCCGTCTGACTTTTTTCATGTCTTTGAATTCAGGCACCAATCGTGGTTCAATACTGAGATCCTTACAATACTTGAAAAATACGGACATAGTTTGTGCACAGTGTCATCTCCGGGTAGCTCCGGCAAAATTCTTGATAAAAGGGCGGAATTAGTCTATATAAGATTTCATGGTGAAGGTTTCTGGTATCGTGACAATTACAGCAATGAAGCTCTTGAAGAATGGAAGCATGAACTTGATGCTAAGAAATCCGACAGGCTTTATGCCTACTTCAACAACGACATGAATGCTTATGCTGTGAACAATGCATTATTTCTTAAAGCTCTTTATGAAAATGAACCATCGCGGGTAAAATGATTTTTTTATTTTTACTGCTTAAATTTAAATTCTCCGACGAAAAATGAAGAAATCATCTTTACTGCTTTTGTCAGTACTCTCAATTACGGCACTGACCTCATGCAATAGTGCTGCATTACAGGATAACAAACCTGTTATCAGAAATGTAATCCTGATGATCGGTGACGGAATGGGACTGCCTCATGTCTATGCTGCAATGACAGTATCTGCAGATACTCTCAACATTGCAAAATGTAAAACTACAGGGTTGCAGACAAATTATTCTGCTGATAATTATGTTACAGATTCAGGAGCTTCCGGCACTGCTCTTGCAACAGGCGTTAAAACAAAAAACGGATCTATTGGAGTCGACGCTAATGGAAATTCTGTCAGGTCAATACTTGAAATTGCTGAAGCGAATGGCTTATCAACAGGACTGGTTTCAACATCCGCGCTTACACATGCAACTCCGGCTTCATTTATTGCGCATCAGTCGAGCAGGGGCAGCTATGAACAGATTGCCGCCGATTTCCTGAAGACTGATGTTGATGTTATTATTGGCGGGGGGTATGATCATTTCGGAAAACGCCAGGATAACCTGAACTATATTGACAGCCTGAAGAATAAAGGCTATACAGTTACAACAAGTCTCGAAGAAACACTTGCCTCAAATTCGACAAAACTGGCAGGATTCACTGCTCCTGTTCATAACCCATACAGGTTGAAAGGAAGGGGTGATATGCTTCCGGAATCAACAAAGAAAGCCATCGACATTCTGAGTAAAAACAATAAAGGCTTTTTCCTGATGGTTGAAGGATCTCAGATTGACTGGGCGGCGCACGCAAATACAGCAGACACACTGATAGATGAAGTACTTGATTTCGATAAAGCTGTCGGAGCTGCACTTGACTTTGCAAAAAAAGACGGGCATACGCTTGTTGTTGTAACAGCTGATCATGAAACAGGCGGTGTTACTCTTGTTAGTGGTGATAAAATTAATCATACTGTGACACTTAACTTTGCAACTAAAGATCATACAGCTTTAACACCACTTGTATACACCTATGGCCCGGGTTCAACCGATTTTACAGGATTTTATGACAATACTGATATACCGAAGAAAATTAAAAAGGCGCTTGGTTTAAAATAGTTCCTTCATGCAAGATCTATAAATCCGTGCCGTCCCGAAATAAGGATGACACGGATTTTTCTTTTGGAAATCTATTTATGAATATTAATCCTTCATTTATCAACATTGGCATTCCAAATCCTTTTATTGATTTAAATTTACATCCTCAAATTATTATTTTATGAGTGGTTTTTTCGGCAGCATTTCAAAATCCGACTGCGTGATGGATGTTTTTTACGGAACTGATTATCACTCTCATCTCGGTACAAAAAGGGCAGGTCTTGCTTACTATTCAAAACACAATGGATTCCAGAGAGCGATACACAGCCTTGAAGATGGCTATTTCAGAAATAAATTTGACAATGATATTCGTGGTTTTTCCGGAAACGCCGGTATCGGCGTAATAAGCGATCATGAAGCTCAGCCTATTGTTGTAACATCACACCTTGGAAGATTCGCAGTTGCAACTGTTAGCAAAATAACAAATATTGATGATCTCGAGCAGCTTTTTATGAAGAAGCGCCATACATTTTCCGAAACCAGCCAGGGCTCTGTAAACGCTACTGAGCTTGTCGCAATGCTGATTGCTGAAGGAGAGGATTTCGTCTCAGGAATAATTAATGTCTATAACTCAATAAAAGGTTCCTGTTCGATGTTATTGCTTACCGAGAACGGCATTATTGCTGCCCGCGATAAACTTGGACGAACACCTGTTATACTGGGGAAAAAGAAAGATGCATTTGCAGCATCATTTGAAACATGCGCTTTCCCGAATCTTGGATTTGAAACCGAATACTTCCTTGGTCCCGGTGAAATAGTTGAAATAACTGCAGATGGTTACCGGCAGTTGAAGAAACCTTATGACAAGATGCAGATATGTGCGTTCCTCTGGGTTTATTTCGGTTATCCTCCTTCATTTTATGAAAACGTTAATGTTGATGAAACACGTTTTAATTGTGGAGCTGCACTGGCAAAGAACGATGATGTATCTGCCGATTTTGTCGCCGGCATCCCCGACTCGGGCGTCGGGCATGCAATCGGATACAGTGCGGAGAGAAGTATCCCGTTGAAACGCCCTTATTCGAAATATACCCCGACATGGCCGAGAAGCTTTATGCCTCAGAACCAGGAGACGCGGGATCTTGTTGCAAGGATGAAACTGATTCCGAATAAGTCGATAATAGCTGATAAAACAGGCATCTTCCTCGACGACTCAATTGTTCGCGGAACCCAGTTGAAGGATAATGTACAGCATCTTCATGCAAGCGGGATAAGGGATATACACATGAGAATAGCCTGCCCTCCGCTTGTTCATGCATGCGAATTCCTGAACTTCAGCAGATCAAAATCAATTTACGACCTTGCTACACGACGGGTTATCAAGCAAATGGAAGGTTCTGAGGATGTAAATGTTAAAGAGTATTCCGATTCCGGAACAGAAAAATATGCTGTTATGGTTGATAATATAAGGAAGAACCTGAACCTGACAACACTGAAGTACCAGAAACTTGATGATCTCGTTAAATCAATCGGTCTGCCTAAAGAAAGGATTTGCACTCACTGCTGGGACGGATCGAGCTGTTTTTGATTAAGATCAACACGTCAGAATACAATCTTTTCTGAAAATAGTATAATTTTTTGCCTTCAACAGGGTATACCTTTGTCATTTCCAAATTAAAAAACCGGAACATGAAAAGGGCATTATTATATCTTGTTTTGGTCTCGGGAATTATTCTGGGATCGTGCAGCACATCAAAAGATGTAAGAACAACCGAGCGCGATGATGGCACGGTAATCAAACGTGAGAGACGTATTGATGATGATGGCGTTGTAATTAAAAAGAAAAAACGTGACAGGAGGGACGGCGATAACGATAAAACGGAGTTAAGGATCAAAAAGGAAAAAAATGATCGTGACAGGGATGAGCCCGCAGTTATTATAGAAAAGGATCGATAGTTATCTTCGGCTGATAAAAATGAAGTATTATACAGGGGAGAGATCGTATCCGACAGAACTCCAGCCCCTGAGCCCTGTACTTTGAGCCTTGTGCCTGTGCTTCTCTACATCACTATCATCTCAGTCGGCACATGCCGGTTCAGCACTGTCACTGTCTGCCCGTTCATGTTTATACTTTTTTGGATCATTGTCTGCCTGAACGTTTCAAGTGCTTTTTCAGGAGTATTATTGTTTTTGCTCAGATGTGCCAGGCATATATGATTCAGATTCTCATTCATGATTTCTGCAAGAAAAGCAGAAGCCTGCTTGTTCCCAAGGTGACCATGATCCGAAAGGATTCTCTTCTTCAGGTACCATGGATACCCGCCCTTAATAAGCATATCCTCATCATAATTTGATTCGATTACAAGAAGGTTGGCTTTCCTTATGTATGGAGCGGATGTCTCACATATATGACCGAGATCAGTTACAATAGTGATTTTCTTCTCTCCGTATGAAATATGAAAGCCGATAGTCTCTGGTGCGTCATGACATACAGGGAATGACTCAATATCGAATCCCGCAAGATGAAAAGATTGTTGAAGCGGGATGTTCCTTATGCAATCAGTCGTTACATCGCAGTATGTAAGAATACTCTTCCATACGTTTTCTGTAGTGAATGCCGGTAAATGATTCTTTCTTGTAAGAACTTCAAGCCCTCTTATATGATCAGAATGATTATGAGTTACAAGAACACCCATTATTGTCTGCATTGAAATACCAATTCCTTTTAGGAATTTGCGGATTGATGTGGCTGAAATACCGGCGTCTATCAATAGGCCACTAAATTCATTTCCAATATAATAACAATTACCACTGCTTCCGCTGCTGAGACTGCAAAAGTTAAGTTTCATTCTGCATCATTAATCGTTGCCAAAAGTAATAATCCATTCAATAGAACATCGCTGAAATAGAAAATATTTACGTTAGCGGAACTTTCAATAATTAATTTATATTTACGGCCATCAAAAAACATATATGGCAATAAATCGACTAATTGGTGAAAAGATCTCTGCATTAAGGACTTTGAAAAAGGTCCCCACCGACGATCTTGCGGAAAAGACAGGTCTTTCTGTTAAGCAGTTGAATCTTATCGAATCGGGAGTTTCAATCCCGTCTCTTGGTGTCCTTATAAGAATTACAAGGGCTCTCGGCATAAGAATAGGAACGTTGCTCGATGATACTGTCAAGGAAGGGCCGGCAGTTGTTCGCGCAGGTGAACACCAGTCTACATTAAGCTTCTCGACAAATGAAAGCCGTGAGAACCTCAACTTCATGTCGCTTGCTCCGAATAAGGCAGGCAGGCACATGGAGCCTTTCATGATTGATATACTTCCTGACAGCGGAACAGAACCTCCGATGTCGTCTCATGAAGGTGAAGAATTTATTTATGTGCTTGAAGGAAGCATTACAATTCATTATGGAAACGATACTTTCAAACTCGCAAAAGGCGACAGCATCTATCTTGATTCTGTCGTAAAACATCTTGTTACAACAGATGAAACAAGGGCAAGGATACTTGGTATCGTATATGTCCCCGTCTAAAAACATTTATGATGAATCTTATCGATAATACACTGGGAGAGCTGCTCGAAAAATGGGCGACTGAAATTCCCGATCATGAATTTATTGTATACCCTGACAGGAACCTGCGTTTCACATATTCCCAGTTCAATGAACGCGTTGATAAGCTTGCAAAAGGACTTATAAATATTGGCGTAAAGCCGAATGATAAGGTAGGAATCTGGGCAACAAATGTTCCTGACTGGACAACATTCATGTTTGCTACAGCAAAGATCGGCGCAATTCTGGTAACAGTTAATACAAGCTATAAGCTTTCTGAAATTGATTATATAATAAAGAATGCTGATCTGCATACATTATGTATTATAGATGGATACCGCGATAGTGATTATGTAAATATGATCTTTGAGCTCGTCCCCGAGCTTAAAACCAGTGTCCGCGGTGAACTAAAAAGTTGCAGGTATCCTGAATTAAAGAACATAGTATTTATTGGTCCGCAGAAGCATAAAGGGATGTACAGCACTCACGAGCTGATGCTGCTTGGATCTTATCTGCCCGATGATGAATTGATCAGGCGCAAATCAGCAATATCCTGTCACGATGTTGTTAACATGCAGTATACTTCAGGAACAACAGGTTTCCCGAAAGGAGTAATGCTGAGTCATCATAACATTGTGAATTGTGGCCAGAGCACAGGCGATTGCATGAAATATACGCAGGATGACCGCCTGCTTGTCTGTGTTCCTCTTTTTCACTGTTTCGGTTGTGTTCTTGCCATGTGTGCCGTAATAACCCATGGAAGCACAATGGTATTCGTTGAGGAATTCGATCCTTTACTTGTGCTCGCTTCCGTTCAAAAAGAACACTGCACTGCCCTGTACGGTGTGCCAACGATGTTCATAGCCGAGCTTAATCATCCTATGTTCAGCATGTTCGACCTCAGCTCATTGCGCACTGGTATAATGGCTGGTTCGTTGTGTCCGATCGATACAATGAAACAGGTAATGACAAAGATGTACTGCAGGGATCTTATAATTGTTTACGGGCTCACGGAATCTTCTCCGGGAATGACAGCAACACGTATTACAGACTCCGCAGAAGTCCGTGCTACAACTGTCGGTACGAATTATCCCGGGGTAGAAGTGAAAATTCTGAATCCTGAAACAGGATTGGAATGCGCTGAAGAAGAGCAGGGAGAGATATGCTGTCGTGGCTATAATGTTATGAAAGGATATTATAAGAACCCTGAAGCGACCGCACAGGCAATTGATAAAGATGGATGGCTTCACTCAGGTGATCTTGCTGTTAAGACAAAAGAAGGATTTTTCAGGATAACCGGCAGGATAAAAGACATGATAATCCGTGGCGGTGAGAATATCTATCCTCGTGAAATTGAAAATTTCCTGTACCAGATGCCCCAGATCGAGATGGTTGAAGTTGCAGGAATCTCGGATAAGAAATACGGCGAAATTGTTGGCGCTTTCATAAAACTTAAAAACGGACAGTCGCTTACCCAGGAGGAAGTCCAGGAGTATTGTCGTGGAAAGATCGCAAGGTTCAAGATACCCGCTCATGTGATCTTCGTTGATGACTTCCCAAAGACAGCAAGCGGAAAGATCCAGAAATACAAACTGAGACAGATGGGAGCGGAGCATGTGAGTAAATTATAAACTTACTGGTCGACACATTCAACCCTTTCAGGGTTGCTGTGCTTGTTCTTGTCATAAACCCCGGATTTCATCCGGGGTTATTCACACTCAGCCATTTCATGGCTGTTATATTATATGGTTCGATGTAAACCCTCTGTATGTTGGCGATATAACCCCTTCAGAAATTGGATTTTGGCTCTTAAAGAGCCGGATGTGAATAACCGCCGGTTTCAAACGGGGGGTAAAAATTATCGCTGACCACATCTCTGAAAAGACTGAATGTGATAAGTATAGTAGATTAAACTATTTTGGGTACGCTGATCACACTCAGCCATTTCATAGCTGATACATTATTTGGTTCGATGTAAACCCTCTGTATGTTGGCGATATAACCCCTTCAGAAATTGGATTTTGGCTCTTAAAGAGCCGGATGTGAATAACCGCCGGTTTCAACCGGTGATAAAAGACATAACTGAATACAGCTCTGAAGGAGCTGAATGTGGGCGTGTATGAATGAATGGTTCCGTTTAGAAACCATTTCATTTCCTTGTTGTTAGATTTAGGATGTGACTTATTATCTATGTCTGACTAAAACAAATTGATATGGCATTAATTAATGAAACCGCTCTCATTACGGGAGCAACGAGCGGAATAGGATACGAGCTTGCAAAGCTTTTTGCCGCAGACAAAGCCAGGCTTGTAATCGTATCGAGAGGAGAAGAAATGCTGTGGCAGGTTTCGAAGGAATTCAGGGATCTCGGCGCACCTGATGTAACAATAATACCCAAAGACCTTTCAATCCCCGGGGCAGCAGAGGATGTTTATGCCCGGACTAAGGAGCTTGGCATAAATATATCCATTCTTGTAAATGATGCAGGAGTAGGAGAGCACGGTTATTTCAGCGAAATCGACCTTGAAAAAGAGGATACAATAATTAATCTTAATGTTGTTTCTCTTGTTCATCTCACAAAACTGTATCTCCGCGATATGCTTAATATGGATCATGGAAGAATCCTGAACCTGGCTTCAATAGCATCATACCAGCCGACGCCAACACTGGCTGTTTATGCCGCCAGTAAGGCGTTTGTCCTGTCATTCACCGACGCTTTGATCCATGAGCTTCAGGATACGGGCATTACAATAACGGCTCTGATACCCGGACCGGCTGACACTGATTTCTTCAGGAAGGCGCATGCAGAAAATACCAAAGCCGCTCTTGATAACCCGCAGGATCCTGCAAAGGTCGCCAAAGCAGGTTATGAAGGTCTGCTTAAAGGCAAGCATCATGTTACTTCGAAGTTCTCAGTGCAGGCACAGGTTGCAATGAGCACCGCAATGCCGAACGAGGCTGTATCATCTATGGCTTCGACATATATGAAGGAGAAGAAGTAAAATGAATATGAACATTACCAATTAGTAATGATTCTCTTTGTGTTTTTATCCTGATTTTGTTTTACTTTGATTTTACAAAGCCGGGATAAATGCGCATACTTCTTATAGAAGATGATCTGAGCATTGCTTCATTCATTACAAAAGGATTGAAACAGGAGGGGTATTCAATCGTCCATTGCGGTGACGGCATTTCAGGATTCGAATTAGCGCTCGACGGGAATTTTGAACTTGCAATTATAGACATAATGCTTCCCGGCCTCGATGGTTATTCAATAATTGAAAAACTCCGGAATAAAAATAACCATATACCTATTATAATAGTTAGCGCCCGGCGTACAGTCGATGAACGCGTAAAAGGATTGATGACAGGGGCAGATGACTATCTTGTCAAACCTTTTGCCTTCTCTGAGCTTGCAGCACGGGTACAGGCTATATTAAGAAGACGACAGCCTGTTGAGGAAGTCAGCGTGTTATCATATTCAGATCTTACAATCGATATAAGGAAACGGAAGGTAAGCAGGGGAGGAAGGGATATTGATCTGCAACCAAGAGAATTTGCCCTGCTTGAATATTTATTGCGGCATCAGGGGAGGATAATATCGAGAACAATGCTTATGGAGCATGTCTGGGATTACAACTTTGATCCCCAGACAAATGTTGTGGAGGCAAGGATATGCAACCTGAGAGACAAGATTGATAAACCCTATAAGAATAAGCTTATTCATACTGTAAAAGGAGTTGGATATGTCCTCGAAGAAAGACAATACATTTTATAAAACACTTGTTTTCAGGCTTACAATACGTTACCTGATTTTCTTCACTGTCTTTAACATTGTCCTGTTCACTGTTATATTTTACGAAATAAAAACAAGCCAAAGTAATCTTACTGACAAGATCCTTATCGCAAGAATTAAAACCGCTATTCCCATCGCAGGAATAAAGGATTCGATAAAGCTCAATAAGGAGCTGCAATGGAGATCTTTCATGGAGGAATATAAGAATTGCTTTTACCTCATCGTAGATTCAACAAACACAATAATTGCTACTTCATTTCTTTCTGAATGGGGAAATATTCAGTTCGTAAAAAACGATATCCCCGAAATAAAGGATTTACCCCCGGTAAAACCCGACAAATCTCTTGTTCGAAAATCATGGACCCTGAATAGCATAAAGATCCAGCCGGAATCACTTTTCAGTGATGCATGGAATCTTAATTATATTCTTTTCAACACCCTCAGTTTCCGTGATGTAAACAATAAAGCAAGAGTGGCCTACGCTCACATGCCAAATAAGTCAACACTGATTGCAGGAGTGTCTCTCAGGGAGAATGAAGAATTCCTGAGGATGATCGAGAAGATATTCTTCTATTCCCTTTTCATGATGCTCGCTATTGGTGGTCTCCTTGGTTTCTTAATCGCACGCAAATCAATGGTTGATGTTGTGAAGGTTACAAATGCAGCGGAGATGATTCGAAAAGGTAATCTTTCATTACGTGTCAGGCCCGGAAGTAATAGCCTTGAAATTAAAAATCTTGCAAATGCATTCAACAATATGCTGGAGAGAATTGAGAAGCTTATTGTTGAGCAGAAGGAGATGACAAACAATATTGCCCATGACCTGCGCGGACCTATAACTGGTATCAGGGGTATTTCCGAAACTACGTTTTATGGTGAGCAATCGGTACGTGAATACAAGGAGATGTGCGGCCAGGTTGTAAATGAGTGTGACAGGCTTATTAACATGATAAACAGTACACTCGACATCGCAGAAATTGAAGCCGGTACATTTGAGATCCCAATGGAAGATGTTGACATAAACAGGCTTGTTTCAGATGCTTACGAAATGTATCAGCCTGTTGCTGATCTTAAAGGTGTCATAATGGTAAATGAGTTGAACGGGAACAGAGCAATTGTAAACGGAAATATTCCCCTCCTTCAGCGTACTTTCGCCAATGTTATTGATAATGCAATAAAATACACAAAGCCTGCCGGCGTAGTTAAAATTTCAGGCGATCAGGAAGCTGATATGTTTTGTATATGTATAAGTGATACAGGCATCGGAATACCATCAGAAGAGCAAGGCCGCATCTTTGAGAAGTTCTATCGAATCGACAAAAGCCGCTCCTCAACCGGGAATGGTCTGGGATTGAGTCTTGCACATGCATATGTTACTCTGCATAAAGGAACAATTGAAGTGAAAAGCATGAAGGGTAACGGTAGTACGTTTATAATAAAATTGCCGATGAAAACAAACCCCACTGGTAATCAGAGTTAAGTTAGTTATATGAATTTTATTTTCTTTGCGGCCCGCCTCTTCTTCCCCTGTTTACCATCGCACACTGTCATCCTGAATGAACAAAACCTGAGTATACGAAGGTTTTGTGAATGAAGGATCTCCTGCTATTATCCCGAAACAATCTCAGATCAATATGTCAGGAAAACATCCGGCACCGCCAGTGTGGTTGATTAAGATGCAGCAGAAATGCAAACCACCCCGGTCAGGAAGGATGTTTTTCGTTATCTGCCGATTTTTTGCCTGACCAC
>DATALC010000075.1:0-50212 GCA_036261265.1 Bacteroidales bacterium | reverse complement strand
TTCTTCAGGAAATAGGCAGACAGACCTTCTCCGAGACGTTTGCATCTGTAAATACAGCTGAGGATATGATTAAATACCTTGATGCGAGATTCTCCTCTGAAAAGCTATACGCCGAATTAAACAACAATGATTCTGAGTTCTACTTTGCATTACTTCAAAACAGGGTTATTGGATATCTGAAAATCAATTCTGGGAAAGCACAGACTGAATTGCAGGACGATAAGGCTCTCGAAATTGAACGTATCTACGTCATTAAGGAATTTCATGGCAAAAAAATCGGCCAGGAGCTTTATGAAAAGGCATTGGAAATAGCAAAAACAAAGAAAGTCAGCTACATCTGGTTAGGTGTGTGGGAGAAAAACCTGAGAGCATTAGCTTTCTACACGAAAAACGGATTTTTGGAGTTTGACAAACATATATTTGTCCTCGGCGACAGCAGGCAGACAGATTATATGATGAAACTAGATCTGAATACATCTCAGGTAACAGCCTGAGATCCTTCCCATGGCTTCATAATCATTGTTTCACTTCTTATCCGGAAGAATCAATCTATTTATATCATAAAAAAAAACCGGGATATAGAACATTTCAGCTATTCCGCTGTTTAACTTATTGATTTAAAGTCAATTGTTAAGTCTGATTCTCGTCGTTTTAAACCTCTGAATGATAGATTAATAAGGAAACTAAAGTTTATATCTATGAAACGTATTTACACACTTCTCGTATTATTCCTCTCAGGCTTTGCCGGAGCATGGGCGCAAAATCCTATTGTCGTTTCTGAAGATCAGATAGATATCGGGAACAGCACAGTACCGGGATATTCAGTAGTTATCCCTGAAGTCAGTTATGAGACAATCCGTAAAAACTGGATCAAACAGCTTGAATCGGGAACAAGGTCCAAAGTAGTTGAAGACGATGATAAGCTATCAATCTTCGGAGCCAAAATTGAGCCCGTATCCCAGAATCCTGTGAATGTGTACAGCTTCCTGAAGGACCAGGACGGTTACGTTAACCTTCGCGTTGCAATGGAACTCGATCATGACAAATATGCTGGTTCAGAAGAATATGCAAATGCAAGGAGATACCTTTTTGACTTCGCAAAGGAAGAATACATGGCAATTGTTAATGAGCAGCTTAATGAAGAGCAAAAAAAACTTCGTTCGCTTAAAAATGATCTCAGTTCAGCTGAAAATGATAAGTCGCGGATGGAAAGATCATCGAAATCAGATGCTGAAATAATTGAGGAAGAAAGAGGCAGGCTTGCAGAACTTAGAAAAGATCTGACATCGTTGTCCGAGGAACAGTACCAGGGCGATTCCGCAACTGTAACAGGTATGGGAGCTGTGAGCCCGGATGAAGTAAAAGATCTTGAAAAAGAAAGGAAAAAGCTCAACAGGGAAATAAAGAGCTCCGAGGAAAAAATTCAGAAAGCTGATGAAGAGCTTAAAGAGAATGAACGTTCAATGCCAGGGACCGACAACAAAATAGAATCATTAAAAGGCCAGGTTGAAGACCAGGAAAAAGTAGTTGCATTTTTTGAGAAGAAGCTTGATACTATAAAAAGTTATAAATAATAAGAACTGTCTTTGTCAGGAAAGATGATGAGGGTCAATCCTCGTAAATCATCTTTCGTGTCATCCCGCCATCGATGATTATGTTAGCGCCATTGATGAAATCGTTACCCTCCCGGGTGAGATACAGGCATGCTGATGCAATATCTTCCGGTTTGCCAACTCGGCCGGAGAGATGCTGGGAATGATCAACTTCCCTGAGCTTACTGTAATCACCGGTCTCAATCCAGCCTGGACTGATACAATTCACCTGAATATGATCTTTTGAGAAAGATGCTGCCAGAGCATGTGTCAATGCTACTATTCCACCTTTTGATGCCGCATAAGCCTCTGTATCCGGTTCAGACATGAATGCCCGTGTTGATGCGATATTCACAATCGAGCCCCTGCCCTGCTTTTTCATTGTTTTTGCAGCCTCCCTGGAACAAAGGAATATTCCCCTGAGATTTGTGTTCAGGATCTCATCCCATGATTCAACCGGTAGAGTGTATGGAGATTCCCACCTTGAAATACCTGCATTATTTATAAGAATATCGATTGAAAAATATGTTTCTTCAACTTTTTGCATCAGGGATACTATATCATCAGAGCGACCCACATCAGCAGCAATAAACCGTGCTTTCCCACCGGTTAAATTAATCTCCTTTTCAGCCCGGCTTCCAAGTTCATAATCTTTTTCAGCGATTATTACGTTTGCGCCTTCTGATGCATAAGTCTCGGCAATCTTTCTTCCGATCCCTTTACCTGCCCCTGTTACTATAACTGTTTTCCTGATGAAGCTCATATTTTACCGGTTTTTCAAATAGTTAACCTGATTTTCTTCATTTTGTTTGATTCAGGTTGCTGACAAGTGAAAACCACTCAGGCCTTTTATTTTGTCATCGTGATGCTTACAGAGGCGATTTTTCCTCCCATTGGAGGATTCAGTTTTGAGACTTTAACTGTTGCTTTTATTATCCCCTGCATTTCAGTATACAGAGCGTCGAGTATTCTGCCTGCAATATTTTCAAGGAGATAAGATTTGATTTCCATCTGTTGCTTTACAATTTCGTAAGCACGCTGATAATTTACGGCATCCTTGAGATTGTCGCTTACCGCCGGGGCGCTCATGTCGGTTTCAATTGTTAGATTCACAAGAAACTTATTGCCTACAATCCTCTCTTCCCTGAAGTGACCATGGAACGAATAGAACTCCATGTTCTCAATCTGAATGATGCCCATGATTTATGTTAAATTTTAATGACCGTGTTAAAATGCTCAATGAATCAACCTTGATTGATTCATTGAGCTTATAATAATTGATGGAAAAATCAAACGGTCAGTTCTTCTCCAGTTCCTTCCAGATAAGTGCGCTGGCGCCAAGGATTGCTGCGGAACTTTCTTTAAGCTTTGAAGGAAGTATTTTTACCTTATTGCGGAATACTGGCATAAGATGCCTTTCCATACTCTCTTTTGTCGGCTTGAAGATATAATCGCCTGCTGCGGCTGCACCTCCAAAGAGGAAGATTGCTTCTGGACTGAGATAATGAACTGTGTCTGCGAGTGCGCGTCCGAGGATCTCACCTGTAATCAGGAATACCTCTTTCGCAATTGCATCGCCTTTTTCAGCGGCATCAAAAACAATCTTTGATGTCATCTCATTCATAGGAATGTTTGCAAGAGGGCTGCTTGAATCGTTATATTTTGTAAGCAGTTCATACACTGTACGTTTGATACCGGTAGCCGAACAATATGCTTCAAGGTGACCGCGTCCGCCGCAACCACAAACACGGCCCTCAGGGACAACTGTAACGTGGCCGCATTCTCCTGCAAAACCATCATGTCCGTAAACAAGGTCGCCGTTTACAATCAGTCCGCTTCCAAGCCCGGTTCCGATAGTCATCATCGCAAAATTCTTCATCCCTTTTCCACCGCCATAAATCATTTCACCGAGTGCAGCGGCATTGGCATCATTTGTAAGCTTGATGAATTTAACTTCAGGGAAGTTTTTTTCAAGCATTGCTGTAAAACTAATAACACCAACAAATGGAAGGTTGGGTGCATGTTCAATCGTACCGCTGTAGTAATTTGCATTTGGCGCGCCGATGCCGATACCCATTACTTCAAGATCAGGGTTTATTTGTTTTACAGTTGAAATGGCTGTCTTTATCTCTGTTGTGAGATTGCTTATAAATTTTGCAAGCAACTCATCTGACTTTGCCTGTTTCATCCCCGGATTTTCGCTCTTCTGCGGTGTAGGCATCTGAGGTTTCCTTTCATACAGGACGTGACCATCATTATCCACAACTCCTATAGCAGTATTTGTACCGCCGATATCGATTCCTATTGCTACTTTTTTCATTTCTGATTGGATTTATAAGATCTGAATGATTCTCATCAGTCAGATCTCACTTAAAAAATATAATACGTTTATAGTATAAATGCCTGTTTCGGCAAAAAGTTCTTAATTACCTGATCTTGCTTCCTTTTAATGCGAAGAAAACAATATAAACATAACTGATTACAGGAATTACAAGAGCAGCACGAACATCAATTGTGTCAGTGAACCAACCCATCAGCAAAGGAATAACTGAACCACCCACGATGAGTGTATTGATTATACCTGATGCCATAGGCATTTCAAATTTATTAAGGTCCTTAACACCGAGAGCAAAAATATTTGGGAACATTATAGAGTTGAAGAAACCGATTGAAAGAAGCGCCCAGATACCAACGTTTGCGCCAAGTACTATCGCCGAGAAAACCAGAATAGCTGCAATTGAACCGAAAATACCGAGAGCTGCATTTGCGCTTCCTTTTGAGAAGTACATTGCTATGAAATTAACAACAGCTATACCAAGGAAGATAAGGCCATTTACCGGAGATGAAACGAAATTAAGTTCACCCTCGACAATCTGGCTGCTTGTAACTATCCAGCCTACAAAGAATGCAAGTATGATTACAAGTCCTGAATACATGAATTTCTTCTTGTTCTCCATTGCGCTCAGGTTGATTGAACCCATAAAACGGCCTACCATTGCGCCGCCCCAGTACATTGCAGCTAATTTTGCAGCTTCTCCGATAGCCATTCCGCTCTGTTTCAGATAAGGAACGATTGCTGTTGAAATACCAACTTCAGCGCCTACATAAAAGAATATTGCAAGTGCTCCTAACAGAACGTGTACACGTTTCCAGATGCTTGTCGTAGCAGTTTCTTCTTCGCCAACCATGATCTCCGGCAGCTTCATGAAGAATATGAAAACTGCGATCAGAATAACAACAGTACCAATGATGAGGAAAGGTGTCTGAACAGCCTTCGGGCCTAAAGCAATAGCTGCAGGTGTCAAAACAAATATACCAACAAGGAAAGGTGCAATTGTTGTTGCAAGTGAGTTCAGAGCCTGTGTGAGATTAAGCCTTGCAGATGCAGTTGCTTCCGATCCGAGAACTGCAACATAAGGGTTGGCTGCAGTCTGAAGGAACACAACACCTGTTGCCATTACAAACACTGCAACGAGGAAAAGTGCATAAGAGGGTACTGCAACAGCAGGGTAGAAAAGGAAACTTCCGACTCCTACAAGAAGTAACCCGATGATCACTCCCATCTTGTAACCTGTCTTCTTAATGATCCTTCCACATAAGAAGGAAAATACAAAATAGGCAAAGAAGAAAACTCCGTTGACAAGATTTGCCATGAAGTTGCTCAGCTGAAAGGTCGCCTGAACCTGATCTTTCAATGCGATGTTGAAATTAGTGATGAACCCGAAGATGAAAAAGATCATAGCCATCAGGGTCATTCCCAGCTTTAAGTTGCTGCCAGATTGTTCTTTCATTTATTTAATGTTTTGGTTAAGTAATAATTAGGTTCTAATAATGTGGTAATGAACAAAAATATAAAAATAATTGAATTGCCCCATTCAATTTCATTTTATTAACATGAAGCCCGAAAAATGCCGGATATACAGCATTTTTGACTATCTGTCGGGTATAAGGTTCATCATAATGTTTAATTAATGGCCCACAGACAGAGTGTTAATGAATCCTGTTTTAAGAAGTAAATCGAAAAAACAGGAGAATAATAACAGAAGACACTCATTTTCATCCTATTTTTGCATGTTAAAATATACATGTGATGAATTTTGTAAACCCGAAAGAAAAAGAAGAGTCGAAACCAGGTGTCAGCTTCATTGAACAGATCATTATTGATGATATCAGATCAGGAAAGAATAATGGGAGGATCCACACAAGGTTTCCCCCTGAACCAAATGGATATCTTCATATAGGTCATGCAAAGGCGATTTGCCTCGATTTCGGAATGGCTTTAAAACATGGAGGCAAATGCAATCTGAGGTTCGATGATACAAATCCGACAAAAGAAGATGTTGAATACGTCGATTCGATAAAGGAAGACATACACTGGCTCGGGTTCGATTGGGAAGACAGGGAATTCTATGCTTCAGACTATTTCGGGAAACTGTTTGAATTTGCAGTCAGCCTTATAAAAAAGAACCTCGCTTATGTTGACGACCAGTCAGCAGAGGTGATCTCAACACAGAAAGGCACTCCATCACAACCGGGTCAGCAAAGCCCGTTCAGGAACAGGCCGGTTGAAGAAAACCTCGATCTTTTCTACAGGATGAACGAAGGTGAATTCGATGAAGGAAGCCGCGTTCTCAGGGCAAAGATCGACATGTCATCTCCAAACATGCACATGCGCGATCCCATAATCTACAGGATAATTAAAATCCCGCACCATCGTACAGGCACCAAATGGATGGTGTATCCAATGTATGATTTCGCTCACGGTCAGTGCGATTTCTTTGAAGGAATAACTCATTCCCTCTGCACTCTTGAGTTTGAAGTACACAGACCCTTATACGACTGGCTCGTTGAACATCTTAAAACTTCTGATTACAAACCAAGGCAGATCGAATTCAACCGCCTCAACCTCACGTACACAATGATGAGCAAAAGGAAGCTTCTCGAGCTTGTCAAAGAAGGAAATGTAAGCGGATGGGATGATCCAAGAATGCCGACTTTATCAGGATTAAGAAGAAGAGGCTACACCCCTGAATCGATAAAGAAATTCATTGAACTGATCGGATATACAAAAGTTGAGGCTATAAATGATGTTTCTCTTCTTGAATATGCAATAAGGGAGGATCTTAATCTCAGGGCTCCAAGGGTCTTTGGGGTTCTCAATCCCTTGAAAGTGATTATAACGAACTATCCTGAAGATAAGATAGAAAACGTTGCCGTTATAAATAATCCTGAGGACGAATCAATGGGCTCGAGAGAAGTGCCTTTCTGTCGTGAGGTTTATATCGAACAGGAAGATTTCATGGAAACTCCTCCCCCGAAATTTTTCCGTCTGGCCCCCGGGAATGAAGTAAGGCTTAAAGGCGCTTATATTATAAAATGCGAGGGCTTTAAAAAGAATGAAAAGACAGGCGCTGTCGAAGAAGTATACTGTACTTACGATCCTGCAACAAGAAGCGGCGGTCATCTCTCTGAAAAAAAGGTAAAAGGAACTCTTCACTGGGTCTCGGCAAAACATTCTGTCGATGCCGAGGTCAGACTTTACGACAGGCTGTTCAACCATGAAGATCCTTCCGGCCAGAAAGATGATGACTACAGGAAATTCCTCAATCCCGATTCTCTTAAGATACTTAAAGGCTGCAAGGTGGAGCCATCACTTGCCTCTGCCGGACACCTTGATAAATTCCAGTTCCAGAGAATAGGTTACTTCTGCGTTGACGATGATTCAAAACCAGGTAAGCTCGTATTTAACAGAACAGTGCAGCTTAAAGATACCTGGGCGAAGATGACTCAGAGCCAGGGACAGAAATCCTGATAACCCTGGTTACTGCTTATTGTATACCATCGTTGTTGCCGACCCGCCTTTAAGATCTGTGGTTTTCACAGTCATTGTCCGGCCATCAGGCGTCAGCGTATAGGAAGTATTGCTCCCGAAGTCGCTTCCATTCACCGTTCTCACATATTTTAGAGTGAGTGTTTTCCTGTCGGATGACCAGCTGGAGGATTGCTTATCTATCCCCCCCTGCTCTTCTTTCTTTGTCTCCTTCCCGTCAAGCGTATATGTAAGAGGATCCATCGAAGACTTGCTTCCATCCTTCATTGTAAGAACCTCTTCAATTTTGATTGATTGTTGTGTCTGATTGATTGTAAGCGTAATCTTATAATCCTTGTAGGCGGCATCGCTTTTCGAATTATCGATTAACCACGAGCCTGAAAAATCTGAAGGAACCTGGGCAAAAGCTGCTGATAATCCGGTTGAAAGCACTAATGTCAGTAAAGATTTCCGCAGTTTACAGTTAAATTTTTTCTGCTGTACCATAATCATGTTTATTGCGTTAATAATTGAACCTGAACCAAGTTAAAACTTTTTTTTCTTATCAGGTATAGTTGTTTGAAATATGAATAAATCGTATCTTCGTCACTGTTTTTAGTTTATTCGTCAACGTTTTTTTATCATTTATCATCACTTTGACATAATAAATCTCATGATCGGAAGTTTTCTAATCATAATATGAACTTTAAGATTAGAAACATTAAGACTGAAAATTATGACGGAGAGAAAAGTTAAAATAAGGAGGAGAATTCTTTATATCGCGGGAATAGCCCTGATGTTTTCAACAGTGTTCAGTGGTTGCAAAAAAGATGATGAATTCATACCAGATCCGGGAAATCTGGCTTCTGTGACACCTGCAAATAACGGTACAATTGACCCTTCGGGCACTCTGGATCTGAAATGGTCTGGCCAGGAAGCCATAAAGTACAATGTATACTTTGGTGAAAAACCGATTCCCGAGCTCTACCAGAACGCTGTGACTTCACAGAGTCTGAATGTTCCTGTGGCAGGCGGTCATACATATTACTGGCAAATCGGAACTATTGATGGAAACGGAAAAGAATCGTTAAGTGCAGTTTACACATTCAGGGTAAAAATGCTTATCGACCTTGACAAATTCAATGGCCTCTTCGACTGCGACGAACCAAGATATACACATTATGATGTTAACTTTACAAAAGCCGGAAAAGATACTATTCAGAATGATAACTTCTGGGATCTCGACTGGAAACTCAAATATGTTCTTGATGATATGGGTAAAGTAAAAATTGTTCCTGCAACATTCTCTCCAGATCCAAGCCTGAAGGTTTCTGTTTCAGGCACAGGTACATTCGACAATGAAAAAAAGGAACTCGTTGTAACCTATGTGGTACTCCAGGATGCTTCAGCAGGAAGCCCGCTGGCAATAGAGATTGATAAAAATACGCATACGTTCGTGAAAAAGTGATTTGTTTAAATAAAGGGGTAAAATGAGGAAGCCGCGGAAACGCGGCTTTTTCTATTTCATCAGCCGTGCAGTGCTCTCTTCCACCCACTTCATTAAAATGTCTTTTCGCTGGTTGTCGAGTTTTGCATCCCTGTGTATGAGAAGATATGACTTCAACGGCATTTCTCCGGAGCTGACTTCATCACCAATATCCCCGAGCTTACCTATCTTCTTGCGGAGGCTATAGGTTTCCCATTCTGAAAAATTGAGCTGTTCCCGGCCTTCTTTAATATGACCCGCAAGAAACCATGAAGAAGGGGCAATCTTTGCATACCATGGAAAGTTCGTCTGGTCGGAATGACAGTCGTAACAAGACGCCCTGAGAAATGTAAGTACCGTATCGTTTATTATTTCACTGTGAATTATGCTGTTTTCACTTTCAGGCTTGTTCTCAGGGATCCCTGAAGGAATGAATTGTATACTCACAAATGCCAATGCTAACGCTAACAGTATTATTCTAACTGCTTTCATCTAAATGATTGAAGTAATAGCTTAGTTCAACAGGCTGTCAGCCTTTGCTTCCGCCCAGAATGTCAGTATTTCACTCTCCTCGGTGAGTAATTTCATCTGCGGATATTTCTTAACAACTTCTTCAGGCGGCATTTCTCCTTTCTCAAGGACCTCAACTATATCATTCAATGATGAAATGAGCTTACCTCTTTCAAGATCAGGCAGGCTGTCCCACATAAGAGCTTTCTTTGCTTTATCGGATTTCCCGTTAACACTATGGCATCCATAACATTTGTTATTTATTACTTTTTTTACGGTTGCCGGATAAGATCCTGTTGTCTGTTCCTGGTTCTGCGGGATCGGAGTACTCTGTAGAAAAAGTATTCCTGCCGCGATTATCAAAACTACAAAAGTTGATATTTTCATGTGAGAAGGGATTTATACAAAGTTAAACAAAAAAAATGGCATTTCACAGACGTAAACTGTTGTTTTTCATTGAAGAAAGTCTTGCCTGAATAACTGTTAAACACCTGATTTCCCGGCTTTAATGCTATTATATTGTTTTTGTTGTTAAATTTAATCTGAATTTAAGGCATAAAATGATGAAAAAGCTACACTTGTTCTTTTGCATAATCCTGGCGACACTGCTCTGCTTAAACGCTGTTGGTCAAACTGATAAGGATTTCAAGCCGGCGGATTCAAATATTCCCGGATCTGAGTTTCCAAAAATATCTCCCGATAACAGCGTTTATTTCAGGCTTAAAGCTCCCAATTCAACAAAAGTGCAGATCCAGGGTGGCGATGGTCTTTGTCCGAAAGCTCTCGATATGACAAAAGATACTGATGGTAACTGGAATATTATTATACCCAAAGCGGGACCTGGCTTTCACTATTACTGGTTCCTTGTAGACGGAGTAAAAGTAAATGATCCCGGATCAGATACTTATTTCGGATACGGACGACCAACAGGAGGAATCGAAGTTCCTGTCTCCAATGAAGATTTCTTCTATGCTAAGGAAGTGCCTCACGGAGATATCAGGGAACACTGGTATTTTTCTGAAATAACAGGAAAATGGAGAAGATCTTTCATCTATACTCCTCCTGATTATGATAAAAACAATGGAACACGATATCCTGTGTTGTATCTCCTCCACGGAGCAGGGGAAAACGAAAGGGGCTGGTCGTTCCAGGGAAGAATGGGCTTTATAATGGATAACCTTATTGCAGCAAAAAAGGCTGTACCGATGATTGTAGTGATGGATAATGGTTATGCCACGGCTAAAACCGAATCTGCCTCAGGATCAACTCAGTCAACAACAATTGATGATATTGAAAATGTTTATATTAAAGATATTATCCCGGAAATTGATTCATTTTACAGGACAATCACTTCGAGGGAAAGTCGTGCGATTGCAGGTTTATCAATGGGAGGACGTCAGACAATGTCAATTGGAATGAAACATCTCGATTTGTTTTCATATTTCGGATTTTTCAGCGCTCCGATTAGCAGAAATATTCTGGAGGATCCCAAGACCGCATTCAACGGAGTTTTTTCAAATGGAGCAATGTTCAATTCACGGGTAAAACTTATGTGGTTCGGAGCAGGCTCCGGAGAGACACAGTTCGTGAAACTGTCTGAAGATTTTAGAAAGAAGCTTGATGCATTAGGGATCAGCTCAAAAGGCTATATATCGGAAGGGACATATCATGAATGGCATACATGGAGGAGGGATCTGAATGAGTTTGCTCCTCTGCTGTTCAGGTGATCATTGCTAACTATTCATACCTTAGTGCATCGACAGGATTCTTATCTGCTGCTTTGTATGTCTGAAATCCGACTGTAAGCAGTGTTATTAAAATAACAATAATTGCTGCCAGTACAAATATCCATAATCCTGCAGAAATCCTGTATGCATAACTTTGCAGCCAGATGTGAGTAGCATACCAGGCAAGAGGGCAGGATATAATGAAAGAGATTAAAACAAGCTTTAAATATTCTCCGGATAACAGGATAAAAATTTCACCTGATCTTCCGCCGCTGACTTTTCTTATTCCGATTTCCTTTGTCCGTCGTACTATCATAAATGCGGATAATCCAAGCAATCCAAGACAGGAGATTACAATTGCCAGGAATGTCATATAACCAAGTACTTTAATAGCTGCACGTTCAGCAAAGTACATATTGTTGAAATCATTCTCAATGAAATTGATTTCAATATTATCTTCAGGGTTAATTGCTCTTAATCTGTTTTTGATTGAAGCTATTGTTGAACTGATCCGACCAGGCTTAATCCTGATATAACACTTGCTGCCTTTCAAATCTGACTGCAAAGGAAAAATTATAAGTGGCTCGATTGAAGAGTGCAGGGTTCTGTAATGAAAATCCTTTACAATTCCGACAACTATAAGCTTCCTTCCTGAAATTGACATCAGGTCTTCACCTGTACCATTGATCTCAAGAAATGACCTGGCTTTTTCATTCGTAACCACATTGATTTGTCCGGATTCGCTCGCTACATATTCATCATCTGTAAAGAAATGACCTTCTTTAATTTCAAGCTGAAATGTTGCTGCATAATCTTTATCAGCCATCACCCCGTTCACAAAAACAGAGTCCCCATTCCTTTTCAAACCTAAACTTGTCTGATGATTGATGATACTCTGGACATTCGTATTAGCGTTTGTCGTGCTTAAAATATCAGGTTCATTAGCAAGTTCGCTTTTTAAAGTCTGATGATCCATTCCTTCCGGGATATAGAAATAACATACATTTTCTATGTTTTGCCCCAGGTCAGTTTCCGAAATAAAGTTAATCTGTTTCCTGACTATCATACTTGATATTATGAACAGGAAAGTCAATGTGAACTGGATTACTATCAGGGATTTCCTGAATCCTGATTTACCCGGATTTTCACCGATCATACCCTTGATCGTCATCACAGGCTTTAAGGAAGATAAATGAAAAGCCGGGTAGCTGCCCCCCACTATAGCACAGAATAAAACAAGCATGAATAAACCTGAATACAGATCCGCACTCAGGTAATTGACTTCAAGATTTGCCCTTAGAAAACTGTTAAAAGCCGGTAGCATTAATTCTACCAGAATCATTGCAATGATAATTGCAATGAATACTGTCAGAAGAGATTCGCCAAGAAACTGAACTACTATCTTTTGCCTGCTTGCTCCTGTAATCTTACGTATTCCGATTTCCCTTACCCTGGCGGATGATTGTGCAGTGAGGAGATTCATGAAATTTATGCAGGCTATTATCAATATTAAAATTGCCACAAGGCCCCCTAGCCTTACCTGTTCAATACTGCCATAAGCAATATCTCCGTCATACTTTCTTGAATTCAGATGAATATCCCGGATTCTCTGAAGGAAGATCTCAGTATTTGATCCATCTGCTTTTCTTTGAATTGTATTCCTGATCTTTTCACCGACAAGCTTGCTGTCGGACGTTTTCAAAAGTTCTATAAAAGTGTAATTAAAAACATTTTGCCATCCAAAAAGACTGTCAGCATTTACCTTTCCGTATTGCGTACTGTATAATTCATCTGAAACAATACAATCGAAATGAAAATGGCTGTTCCTGGGCAGCTCCTTTATTATTCCTGTGACAGTAAAGACCTCATCGGGCCATTTTGTTATTTGCTTTCCGAGGGCATCTTCTCCCCCATAATATTTTAAAGCCAGATCTTCTGTAATAAGGATTTCATAAGGTTTTGTCAAAGCAGTCGATTTGTCTCCCCGGATAAATTCAATATTAAACATTTCAAAAAAATCGTGATCTATAAAGGCGCAATAACCATTTATCTTATCTTCTCCTTTTTTAAAATCCATCCCCATATTATGATATCGTGTAGACCTGATGATTTCAGGATATTCTTCCTTTAAAGCAGCCGCAAGAGGGAAGGGAGTGGTTGCTTCCCTGTGAAATCTTCCCGCATAAGTGGAGGTGCTTGTCACACGGTACAGGTTCTCCCGGTTCTTATGAAAACTGTCATAACTGACTTCATTGAATACCCATAACAGAAGTAATATAGCGCAAGCCATTCCAATTGATAACCCAACAACATTTATAATGCTGTGTATATAGTTTCTTTTAATATTCCGAAATGCGATCCTGAGGTAATTCCTGATCATAATGCTTATTATTAAGACAATGTATATATTTTTTCAATAAACATACCATTGTTTGTTTCAGTCTGGATATTAAAGCCTTATGAGTTATGGAATTCAAATAAGCATATACTTTCGTCTAATAACAGGACAGGCTATGTCCACAAAATGGACTTGCGTTTCATCAAACATTGCCTCTCGCCGTTCATATTGATCATTTTTGACCCTGGTTATCTTGATATTGAGATTCAAAATACTCTATAAATCTGATAAATAAAGCTTGAAATGGTAATCTTATTTATTAACTTTACAATCGTGTAAGATCAGCCAAAACAATCAATTTCCTAAATATTCATGAGAACAAATAACTCTAAAATATTTTTGTTTTTGTTTGTTATTTCATTGGTAAAAATAAATGTATGTCCAGGGCAGGATCAGAAAAAGTTTGAGATGGTCTATTCTGAATCTGGGAAAATAAGCATAAATGAAAAGTATTCTAAATCAAACATAATCAATCCATTCAACCAAAAAGAACCCCTCTTCTCATTATCTGTCAATGCCAAGGTAAGTTTAAACAGCTTTAAGAGTTTAATCAGAGTTATTCTTTTAGGAGAAACAGGAGATGAATATTTGGTACTGGAATCGTATTATATGATATCTGAGCAAAATCAGATGGAGTATACTAATTATGGTGAAGAAACGACTTTACTGAATGGAATTGTTCCGGTCGGTATTAAGATAGAGATTGAGGATGCTTCTATTTTACTGGAGACAATTTCATATAATAATGCCGCAGCGAATAAGTCGGATGATAAAGATTTTACATTAAGGTCAAAAAAAATTAAACTTGATCAGGATGCCATTAAGATCGACAAACTTAATAAGCAAATAAAGAAGAATGGTTACCTATGGACAGCAGGTTCAACTCCTGTTTCATCACTCACATTTCAGCAGAAGAAGCAATTATTCCGGGGTACTTTACCAAACTTAAATGGGTTTGAGTATTATAAAAGAGGTATTTTTAATTTTTCAGATACTAAAAGTTTTAAGAAGAGCTCTTCGGGTGATATAGTGTCATCATTTGACTGGAGAAACCGGCATGGACAAAACTGGATTACTTCAATAAAAAATCAGGGATCGGAGCCTTCCTGCTGGGCACATGGAGCCATGGCTTCACTTGAAGCTGTTATTAACTTATTTTATAATCAACTTATCAATAAAGATTTATCTGAACAGGCATTTGTATCATGCATGTGGGGCATATACAGAACTAATCCGGTTCCGGGATGGCCTGATCCGCCTCTTCCAAAATGTGCAATTAACTCACCTACAGATGTCTTATGCAATGTTAAAAACCTTGGAGCTGTTGATGAGGATTGTTATCCTTATTCAAATGTCTATGATGTTTTTGGTCTTGACAATAAGAACCATGCCTGCACAACAGCTCCCCCCCAATAGTTGCAATATTTGTAGTAATCTATGTCCTGATTATTTACAAAGACTATGGAAAATAGCTGATTTTAAAGAATTGGATCCGCCAAATTTTTATTATCCTGATAATTCCTGGTGTGAATTAATTACAGAAGACAGTTTAAAAGTAAACATAATACGTAACGGTCCTGTTGCATTCTCATATCCTGATTGGTCGCATGTCATGTGTTTTGTGGGATTTGGTGTTGCTAAGCAGGGTGATGTGATAGATAACTTCGGCTCTGCTAATGATGCATTAACAGGGCGGATCTATTGGATTGCAAAAAATAGCTGGGGAGCCGGTTGGGGCGAAGATGGTTATGTTAAACTATTTTTGGATCTTGATAAGGATGTTTTGGCAAGCGTAGTTAAAGCTCCGGTTACCCAGCCTGTTTCAACAAATTTCAAGGTTGTCTGTACTGATTCTGATGGGGATGGTTATTGTTGGTGGGGCATTGGCACAAGACCATCCAACGGTTGCCCTGTTACTTCCCACATAGAAGAAGACGGCGATGATTCAAATCCATTATTAGGTCCATACGACTCAAATTTTAACTGTACTGTAATCAATGATTGCCCAACAGCTCCCCTTGTTGGAACAATAAACCAGCCAGACTGCAATAAAGCGACAGGAAGCGTGGTTTTAAATAATTTGCCGGTACCAGGGAACTGGGTAATAACAAAAAATCCTGGAGGAACAACTATTTCCGGATCCGGAACAGATATTACAATATCGGGATTAGCAACAGGAACCTATACCTTCACTGTAACCAATGCATCCGGATGCATTTCGGAACCTTCACCTAATGTTGTTATCAATGCCCCACCAATAATTCCCACTATTTCCACATCACCTGTTATAGATGCTACCATTACGACTGCCTCGTGTGGTGGCAATATTACTTCTGACGGTGGTTCAGCAATTATTGAAAGAGGTGTATGCTGGAGCACAACTATTAATCCCACAATTTCAAATTCAAAGACATCGGAGGGGACATCTACCGGAGCATTTACAAGTACAATCACAAATTTAACTACCGGAGTTACCTATCATATCCGGGCATTTGCAACAAACTGTACAGGAACAGGGTATGGATCAGATATTCAATATCAACACAACTCTACAGGCATTGAAAATATTCAATACAGGGAAATATCAGTATTCCCCAATCCAGTTAAAGGTATGTTGTATATTGAATATAAGAATATTAATTATGTGACAATTAATATCCTCGATGCGAAAGGTGTACTTATAGCAAAAGAAAAGGCCGTTTTCCCAATCCAGCAATTTGATTTTTCAAAATACGAGCATGGTCTATATATTCTCGAATTTATAAGACCCAGTGGTGAAGCAACGAGGATAAAAGTAATCAAGCCGTAAACTCCAATTTAAAAGATAGTAAATCATTTGATCTAAAAATGCCGGACGACAAGGCCGACCTGGTCATTTCATTTGTATGTTGAGGTAAACTTCTCCTCTGCCCAGGGCTTCCCGATGATCATTCGCTTGGTTTTTAATTTTTTAATACTATTCCCTTCGTTTCAGGCTCATGATGTCGTGATTAACTTCTCGCCCTGACATTCGCAAAAATAAAAAACCGGCTGAAGCTGCCGGTCTTATTGTTGCTCTGTCAGGGCTCGAACCTGAACTTTTCTGATCCAGAGTCAGACGTGTTGCCAATTACACCACAGAGCAGTTTTGAGGATGCAAAGATAATATTTAAGCGAATATTTACAAACATAATTGTAGTGCGATTTCTGAGAAACTACAGATCATATTGAAGATTATCCCCATACGTCATGCAGCATTGTTATTTAATAAACAGTCATTGTATAAAATTACAGTGCAATGAATGAAGAGGATTTTATCGAGGATTTCATTCGTGAAAACAAAGACAAATTTACTGTCTATGACCTGCCACGCAACCATAAAAGGAGATTTCTCCTGAGACTTAACCTCCGCATCAGGCATTATATAAGTATCGTTCCATATCTCGCGAAAGTAGCTATAATAACAATTATTATTTTCATCGCATCAGCAGTGATATGGAATAACTATATAAGATGGGACCGTGATTATGTCCCATTAAAATATAAAATCTACGGACTGATTGATAAAGTATTGTAAATAAGTATCATCAGGCTTCTTTTTCTGCAGCTTAAACAATTACCTCTTCCCTGTAAATAACAGATTTCATACTGTCACTTATACTCTTTCCTGTCTTTTCCCATGTATATCTCTCATGAAACAACCTGTAACCATATTCACCGAAATCCCTGCATCTCTCTTCAGAATCGAGCAGCCTTATGAGTGAACCTGCAAGCTCGCCGGGACTGTCGGGCGCGACAAGATAACCATTCCTGCCTTCATGTATAAAATCAGGTATTGCTCCGATCCTTGTCGCAACGACAGGCAGCTTATGGGCCATGGCTTCAAGAAAGGCTATACCGAAAGGCTCAAGCCTTGAAGGCAGACAAAACACAGATGCTTTGTTCAGGTATGATTTAACCTCATCGAGACCGACTTTCCCCGGTATTGTGCAGTTTTGCATACTCAGATTTGGCTGACATCCGACGATTGTCAATGTTGCATCGGGGTGGACTTTCAGAACCTCCTTAAAAGCTTCTGCAAGTACGGGACCTCCTTTCCTCTCCCAGTCGAGCCCTACAAAAAGGATGTTTCTCCTTGCGTACCTGCCATTGTCTGCATTATCTTCTTCATCGGCTTTTACATTCGATCCTCCATATACACAGATTACCTTTGAAGGATTACAACCGTAATCCCGTACCAATGATTCTGATATATTCGAGCTCATTGTAAAGATCAGCGAGGCGTTCATGTAAGTCTGTCTTTCAAGATTAATCCATTTCTTAACAAGCCCCCGTTTGTCATAGCCGGGATATTGCAGATTCTCAAGATGTGTGTGATCAGTGTAGAGAAAATGCGGAGTACCGGGCAGGCTTGCATCAAAGAGAGCCTGTGTCTGGAAAGTGAAGAGATATTTCTCACCCGCAAGATGATTCAGGATCATCTCTCTTCTTCTTCTGAAAAAATAATCAGTGCGGTTAAATGTGTTTATAAGCTTCTTTTTGCCTGACAGAATTTCGTTGCCATATTCAACAAACGCATGTAAAAGGATAAAGGCTGTATCAAGGCTATACTTTTCAGGAATCAGGTCAAACTCATCAAATGCGATTTCAGGAAAATTTCTTTTAAGCTCGCTGAGCACACTTTCATTAATATGAGAAAAACTACCGTATTTTATAAATGCCGCTTTATTCAACTACTTAGAATTAACCATCTGCTAATTCTAACATTTTAAACTGCATTTAAGTTCTGTCTGCCTCAAACATGTAAATGGAGCATAACCGGATTATTCCTGAATACCTCGTTATACTACTCCTTAAGGCGCACCCTGAAACCACCTTCTAAACTGTTATTCCTTAATTCAAGATTTCCGTTAAGATAGGGAGTGCATGGAATACAAATGTCAAAACACTGGTCGTTTGTACCATCAGGAACACTGAACTTAATCCCGCCTTTTTCATAGGTCGTGAAGCTGTGTCCTTCAGGAATTTCAATCTCCTGGGGTTTTAATAATCTGTGAACTGAACCGGAGACGAATCCCTTACCGGTATTTCTTATTATAAAATTTAAAAGGATCAGAAGAACAATAATATTCATAACATATTCAGGCTTAAACAGTGGAGACCATGTTGTATTTACAAAAAATTTCAGGTATATCAGGGGGCATAAAAGAGCCATTAGTACATAACCTGAACCAAATCTGAAATCAGGCGCCATAATAAACCAGTATGCAAGACATACAATTACCGTGAAAAGGGCGCTGATCTGAACAAACTGTAGTTTTGCTTTACGAAAAAATGATAGAGCCAGAGTTAAAACAGGAAAGAAAAATGAGGCGATCAATTTCAGATGGTCGATAGTTGTATGATTATTCCACCATATTGGAACCCACTCCTGAATACCCATTACGGCAGCTTTTGACCAACCTTCACCGGGAATGCGCGCCCATCCGATGATCGATAGTCTTTCATTCTCAAGTATAGTACACGGTACTTTCCAGTCAAAATTAAAAAGGTCAATTGAAGAGAGAGGGTAAATAAACCAGCCTGTCAGAATTATATACCTCAAAATCCAGGGAAGGATAATAACAGATATCAATCCTGCAAGTATAATTGTTTTCTTAAACGGGATGTGCAGCCGTATATAAATAATCAAAAAGGCTAAAATCAACGGCAAGACTGTAAACTTAACAGTTATTGTATATATAGTTACAATTAATAAAGGAAAAAACCAGTCAATACTGGCTTCATTTAAGGGCTCTTCGCTTTCAAACAGTCTTGAAAGTATATATATTATAAGATTTATAACAATATAATCAGGGTCTGGTGATGAAATAAAACGGGTTCCTGTAATGATTGAGATAAAAATTAACAAATTAAAAAGAAAAAGATTATTGATTGAAGATCTCAGGAAAGTTGAATGCAACCGTTTTACAAAATAATAAATCAACAGGCTGAAAATTACGAAATTGACGGCAAATACTTCCTGGCCAAACAAATCCGACAGGGAAGTAAGTGAAAATAAAGTAAATACATTAGAGTTGAAACCGAATCTGCTATGGAGATTAGCAAGCCCAGGTACTACAGGGTACGATTCGATCCATTTAATGGTTTGAATGTGATATAATCCGGAGTCATAATTCCGTGGTGGACCAAGCGAAATGAGAAAAGCATATATTATGAAAGGGAAGAAAAGAAATAGAATTGTCCTGTCTTGAATAAAACTCTTCATTACTGCCTTTATTTCTTTCCTGATAAACAGTAATAGAAAAATGCTGGTTAAAAGAATGACGGCAAGAAGTTTTATGTTAACAGGAACAATTAACGAAGCTATTGTTGAAATTGAATTTACAGCAACTAATCCTAAGAATAATTGATTGACAGGATCAGGTTTAATCCTGAAGACCTTTGAAAAAAATACTCCAAAAACAAGAAAGAGGTATAACAGAATGCCCGCTGAAGTTGCTAGTGCCAGCATCAACTCAGATCAATTAAAAAGATTAAACCTTAAAATACAATAGATAGCATGAAACCCATCTTTCCAGTTAATCTTCTTCCCGTCCTGATATGTTCTTCCATAATATGATATACCAACCTCGTAAATTCTTATACCTGGAATCTTTGATATCTTAGCCGTCACTTCAGGCTCGAATCCAAATCTTTTTTCTTTCAGAGAAATGGATTGAATAATCTCAGTATTAAAAAGTTTGTAGCATGTTTCCATATCTGTCAGATTAAGATTTGTAAAAACATTTGACAAATTAGTCAAAAACCTGTTACCGATAGTATGCCAGAAAAACAATATCCTGTGAGGATTACTTCCCATGAATCTGGATCCATAGACCACATCAGCAAATCCATCTACCACTGGTTTTAACAGATGATTGTATTCCTCGGGGTCATATTCAAGATCAGCATCCTGAACTATGAGATAGTCACCTGTTGCTTCTTTAATACCTGTTTGGATGGCAGCGCCTTTACCTGAGTTGCGTTCATGTCTGAAATATTTTATTTCAGCATTATTAGTTCCAATAAACTGCTTAATCCGGGTTTCAGTATCATCTGTCGAACAATCGTTAACAACTATGATTTCTTTGGATATGCTATTAATCAGACTGACATTCATCACCTTATTAAGAATAAGGTGGATCGACTTCCCTTCATTGTAGACAGGAATAATTACAGATAGCTTTCTGACTGTTGTTTCGGGTGTGCTTTCAGAAGAAAAAGTCATTGAATGCAGATATTTGCCATCAAAAATATTATTTATTTGGCAAAGTCAGAATTCAAATTAAAAATTGCTTTTGCATTATCCCTGAATATTCTTTCAACAATTTCTTTGGACAGATCCTCGGTCATCAGGCCACGCTTTACTCTCATAGTAAGCACTTCGGAAACAACATCTTTTGCAAAATCAAGAGCGCCGACAGACTCTTCAATTAGCTGGCAATCTCCTCCCCAGCAGATCTTGTTATATGGCACACAATCAAGCATTACATCAAAAGTATTGATTGCTTCCTGTCTCGATATCTGCGGGAGCCACACAAGATCGAGATAAACATTCGGAAACATCTTTGCAAGCGCTACCCACTCTCCTGTCCAAGGAAACCCGCCATGAAATAATATAAACTTAGCTTCAGGATATTGCAGGAAGAGATTATTGAGGTTTTCAGGCCGGCCATTTTCAAGTATCCCGCCGTTTCCTGCGAGATATCCGGTGTGGATTTGGATCGGAAGATTATACCTGATTGCCTCCCGTATCATATAATGAAACATGAAATCCTCTATTGCCTTAACTTCTGCAGGGTTCAGTTCATCCTTTTTAAACAGATTTGCAGCCTTTTCATAAGGTACGTCTTCATAACGCAGTGTTCGTGAATATGCCTGTGCATTCTTTATACATACAGCTTTCTTCTCAATATTTTTTCTGAAGAGATCATCGCAGATCTTCAGATAGTCATCAAGGGTGAAGTTGCTGTTCTGTAAAGCTATCTTTTCCGGGACGCCTGGCTTTTTAAAAGGTCTTCCCGATGCTCCCGATACAAGGAAACCAATATTGAAGGCAAGAGCGTAATGAACTGTGTCTATCTCAGTGTTCATCGGTTTCCAGTACTGGTCAATAATCATACGTTCGTACCCTGCTTTCCTGAATGACTTATCGAACCATTCGTCATAGTTTAAATAGTTCTTTTCAAGCTTCACTGCAAGCTCTTTCACGTTCGCTTCTGTTAAATAAGGCTCCCTGAAATCATATAGTAACCTTAATCCTGCAATCAGGTGGCTATAATAGCTTGTTGTCCTTGTAAAATCGAGCGATTTGCCGTAGGCATTCCAGAAATTATCGCCATTAACAGAATCCGGGTTGATCTTTGCTCCTGATGAAACAAGGTCAGCATATAAATAAGTACTCATCAGGAAGTGATTGAACAAAAACTTCTCATGGCCATATTCTGAAGGAAGATGCTGATGTTCATGTGTGTCAATTACCTTTATTTTATCGGTGTGATCCCTTATGCTCAGATAAATTGAGTTTGAATCAAATTTGTGACATGAGCTAAGCGATACTGTCAATAATAGTATCCAGGAAATAAATAATTCCCGTTTTTTCATTTCGAAGAGTGTTGAATGAGCAGTTTCTCAGCTCAGTGTAATAATTTATTTATAATCTATGAATCAAGCTTCTTCACAGTTGTTTCTGCAATAATTCCTCTCATAAATTCTGCTGCAAGTGCGGCATTCTTTTCTGCAAACTCAATTCCTACTGTCTGGCCGTTCACTACCGGAAGGGCATGGCATAATTCATAGCTCATATATCCTTTGTACCCGGTTTCGTGCATTGCTTTAACAAAATCTTTATAGAAATCCTGACCTTTTACCTTCCCGTCTGCGCCTCTCTCATATTCTCCTCCGAAATGAGACAACACTTGCCTGTTCCCAACAAGATTTGCGGCTTTTTTAATATTCTCAGGGCTTTTATCATCCATAATCGGCACATCGAGAGATATTTTAAGATTTGGATGATTAACCTCGTTAACCATCTTGAGTACTTCAGGATAATCGACTATCACAGGCTTATGGTTTTGTAAAGCCAGCGTAATTCCTGCATCAGCTGCATATTTACAGCACTCTGTAATCCCATCGCGGCACCACGACCATGTTTCCTCTTCAGTGAATTTTGAATGTGTATATTTCCAGATGTCACGTGCAACATCATAATTTGCAAGCTGCGGATGCAAAGTTACTCCCGGCCATCCCAGGAACAGCCTGAGCGTTTTTGAGCCAAAATCAGAAGTCATCCTTATGAGATCTTTAACATAGGAGATCTGGCATTCCCTGAATTCAGGCATCGGGCTGCTGAAGTCATTATTTGCAGCCACGCCATAAATATCAATCCCGTCATCATCAGCCATTTTTCGTAACTCCTTACATTTTGATACAGGCCAGTCAAGAGGATTCCCGTGAGGTCTTTTGCCATCGATCTCGATCCCTGAATACCCGTATTTCTTTGCAGTTTTTATAATTTCAGGAAGTGTAAGGGCTTTGCCCCTGTACCACACGCCAAGGAAAGTAATGCTGTAAAGTCCCACCCTGATGTCTGATGTTTTTTCCTGGCGCGACTGGGAAAAAACGCTTGATCCGGCTGCAATTCCGGCGGTTGCAGCAAAAGATGCAGTCATAAATTGCCGGCGGTTAATTTTGTTTTTCATATTGACAGGTTTTAATGAAAACAGAAAAAGTAAATTAAATTCCCCGGATAAAAAGATAATGAATTTTTAAATATGAATCGTCATTACTCAATGAGAAATGACAAAATCCTTATAACCTGCCGGAGGAAATGAATTTACCTCCACAGACTCAACCGAGCTGAAAGAAGGTCCCATCCTGCACCATCCAATGAAGTCCTCAAGGATCTCTCTTTTGCCTTCAGCCTCTATGTAAACGCTTCCATCGGAAAGATTTCTAACAAAACCTTTTATCTGGCGATCACGGGCTTCACGGGCAGCATTCCACCTGAATCCGACACCCTGCACGCGTCCACGGATATGAATTTTATAGAGGACTTGCTCGCTCATATAACAAATCTACATATAATAAGTGAAAAGGTTCTAGTTTGAATGAAGGCATGAAGAGAATGATGCCTTATTTGTCTGGTAATGAGAAGTAGAATGTAGTGCCACTGCCGGGAACTGAGGTGAGCCATATACTACCTGAATGTCTTTCAATGATCCTCTTACATATCGCAAGGCCTATGCCTGTACCTTTATATTCCTCCTGCCTGTGAAGCCTCTGGAAAATCTCGAATATTTTACCGAAATATTGTTTCTCGATTCCTATTCCTTCATCTTCTACTGAAAATACATGATACCCGCTTTCTTTCGAGCATGATATTGATATCCGGGGTGAGTGACGGCTGAACTTGATTGCATTCTCAATCAGGTTCTGCATCAACTGTAACATCTGACTTTCATCAGCCGAAACAATTGGAAGCCCTGTACTCCCGATAATACATCCTGTTTCTCTTATTGCAAGGCTGAGGTTTGATTCAACCTTAACAAGCACATCATTCATATTTACTGTGCTGAATTCGCGAGCCTTTGTCTGAATTCTTGAGTAAGCAAGCAGGCCGTTCAGAAGCTCATACATTCTTTTTGATCCGTCAACAGCATACCTTATGTACTCCCTGCCTTCATCATCGAGCTTATTATAATATCTCTGCTTCAGAAGCTGCACGAAACTTGAGATCATCCGGAGGGGCTCCTGCAGGTCGTGTGATACGACATAGGCAAATTGCTTGAGATCATTGTTCGACCTCAACAATTCTTCTGTTAATCTGATAAGTCCCTGCTCTGCATCCTTCTTCATTTCTGTGACGTCAAAACAAACGCCTGTAAGCATTAATGGCTGCCCCTTTCTGTCCTTGCTTATGAGAGCTTTAAGCGAAATGTAATTTGTATTTGTACTTCCTGGTTTTGTCCTGAAAATTGTCTCAAGAGGCTGATTTATCCTGAGCGAGTTTACTATTGCCTCTTTCAGGTGCATTATATCTTCTTCATGAATAAGACTTTCAAAATCAGTTATTGTACTTACTTTTTGCTTGCCGGTTGTTCCGAAAATCCTTTCGATCCTGTCATCAATTACTACCTCACCGGTTTTTAAATTCCACTCCCAGATGCCTATCTTTCCATTCTCAAGAGCAAGATCAAGCTTCCTTCTTGTTTTCCTCAAAGCTCTTTCAACATCCATCCGGGATGAAATATCCGAAAGCATTCCAATTGTACCTTCCAGCTTTCCCCGGGAATTATAGAGCGGAGTAACATTTACAAGAGCATGGAGGTAAGTTCCGTCTTTCTTCAGGTATTTATGCGAATAGCTTTTCCCTTTTTCATCTGTGCCTCCCGTCTTTTTCAGCAGAAGTATTTTGCCTTCATCATCCATAAAATCAAGCACATTCTTTCCTATCATTTCATTAACTGAATAACCGAGCATAGAAGCCATCCTGTCGTTTACGTAAACTGTGTTCATCTCAGCATCAGACTGCCATATTCCTTCATTTGAAGCCTCAACAATCCGTCTGAACCTGAGCTCACTGTTTCTTAATGATTCCTCTGCATGCCTGAACTCTGTAATATCCTCATATACTGATAATCTGAATTCCGTTTCGTCAATTTCAATTAAGCTGCATGTAATAAAAAGATCGATTGAATGTCCGTCAGAGGCAGACATCGTTGCCTTGAATTTACCTGTATCATATTTAGAAATTTCCTGACAATAAAGGTTTCCGCCGGTAACTTCATCCTTATTTTTAAAACTGAACAGTTTGAGCCACGCAGGGTTGACGTCAAATAATTTATTGTGCTTCAAAGAAAACAACGACATTGCAACAGGTGAAGCATCAAATACAAGATCTGATTTTACAGATTTTTTTTTCATGTCTTTATTGAGATTCCAAGGATTGCCGTCTCCTGCAATGTCCTTTCTAAATTAAACAAAATTTCTGATGATTTCAATACCTTTCAGTTTATGGTTCGTAATTTTTCTGACAGAAGCATACGTACAGTATTGTTGAAGCCATAGAAGTCATAGGCGGAACAAATGTTTAGCTTCGACCACGCTATTCAGATAGCTGAAAGTTCTTGGTGGCAGGGTGATGAAAATCATTCTTGATGAAGAGATGCTGACTGAATATATGGCCAAAGCTGTTGGTGTTTCTCCCGAAAAGCCATTGCTTCTTGATAAATTCCCTGAAGGTGCAATAGAAACCGAAGCCGATGCGATATCTGATTGTGTATCGGCTGAAGGGATAAAGGAGAGACAAAATAATGCATATAAGGTGAAATCGCTGCTGGAATATCACAGGGAAATTGAAGAATAGCAGGTATACGGTTATTAAGCTCTTTCTGTAAACAAGATTAACTTGCTTTTCTGATTCCTTTTTCCGAATTTTAAAAAAAATGTCTCAAAGGAAAGTTATTCTGTTCATTGCTGCCAGTTCAGATGGGTATATAGCTACGCAGGATGAAGATCTGTCTTTTCTCGAAATTGTACAATCCGAAGGTGAAGACTATGGTTATGAGGAATTTATAAGGAATGTTGATACAGTCATTATGGGTCGCAAGACTTATGACTGGATAATGAAAGAAGTAAAAGAATATCCTCATCCCGATATGGATTCATATATTATCACAAGAACGCCGAGGCACGACAATGGCAGAATTAAATTCTACACAGGGAACCTGAAGGATCTCATACGTCATCTGAAACTCAACGAACAAGGGAAAAATATTTTTATCGACGGTGGCGCAGAAATTATTGACGTGCTGTTGAAGGAAAATCTTATTGATGAGTTCATTATCTCGATAGTTCCCATTCTTCTTGGCGACGGAATAAGGCTCTTCAAGGATGGGCGTCCTGAACTCAGGTTGCACCTGCTGCATTCCAAATGTTACGGAACGGGACTCGTTCAGCTGCATTACAAAGCTATAAGGTAACCGTCTCACACTAACCTGCAGCAACAATTTCATGCCCGTTGCTTTCAAGGGCCCTTATGCCTGTTTTCAGATCTTCCTGCTTTACAAGGATGTAATCGGTATCGTATGTTGAAAGAGTAAAAATCGGTATCCCTGCGTCTTTGAAGATTCCTGATACTTCTGCGATAAGACCGATGAGTGAAAGATCAAGAGGACCTTCAATCTTTAAAATCTTCCAGTTCCGGCTGCATATAGTTTCTTCATTCATATTATTATGCTGTTCAGAAACAATTGACAGCTCTTCGTTTGTCCTCGTTACTGAGAAAAACTCCTCCCTGGCAAGCCAGTGTGGCAATGCAGCGTTATGATCAAGCCTGCATATTGAATAAACCTTTGGCAAAATTGTGAGTTTCAATATCATAATTCATAAAAATAATACACAAAATATATAAAAAATAATACTTAAAAGCAAGGTTGTAATTACAACAGAAAGGAAACCTTACAATAATAAAAACAATTGTTAATTAAATAACACTGGAATCTGATTCACTTCTTTGTTATATTTGAATATAAAAGAACAATATGACATATAGTGAATTCACGCTCAGATTATTGGCAGGCCTTGTAGCAGGGTTATTAATAGGCATAGAAAGAGAGCTGCAGAACAAACCCGCAGGTATCCGGACAAATACGCTTGTTGCAACGGGATCAGCACTATTTGTGCTATTATCATTCAGTATTGCAGAAAAATATGATAACATACAGGATATTACAAGAATAATAGGACAGGTTGTAACAGGAATCGGTTTCCTGGGGGCGGGAATTATATTCAGGGAAGGTGGTGATGTCTATGGTCTTACAACAGCAGCTACAGTCTGGTGCAGCGCTGCAGTCGGATGTTTCGCAGGAGCAGGCTTCTTTGTTGAAACCCTGATTGGCGTTGTTGCAATAGTTTCTGTCAACCTGTTTCTCTTTCCATTTGATAAATGGCTCTCAAAACATAACAGGAAAGAAAAGAAACCTTAATTAAAAGAAAAATCCACGCCTACATTCCATCTGAAACCGGGTGAAGGTTCAATGTTGCTTTGAATTACCTGGGATGCCTGGAAAAACAATGACAAAGGCAGATTCCCATAATTCCATGCAAGCCGGGGCGATACAAAAAAACCATCATTGTTACCATCGTAATTGATATAGAATAACTGCACCGACCCGCTAAAAAACAAAGACTCACCTATGTTCACATTGTTTATCTCACCTGTAATGCTCCCATAATGCCCGCTTATTGATCCTGGTTCAATTCCGTTATCGCTCCAGTACATAAGAGTCAATCTGCTGTTTGATGTCATCTTGATGATCCCGGCGATTTCTCCGGCAAAATACCTTTCCCCTTTTAATATCGATTCTTCACCAAACCTTGTTTCACTTAAAAATGTGCTGAAGTTCCAGCCGAGCCGCAATACAAAAGCATCTTTGTTTATAATTTTGAAATGCAGCCAGTTATCTATGAACCATGGCTTCATTGTCAAAGCATAGGCGAGTGTAGGATCATAGCTGAATCTTCCTTTCCCTACAGATAGTGATGAAACAAGCGCCGGCTTTCCAAGCGAGAAAGCCGGGATTGAAGCTATTCCATTTGAGTTAAGGCTGACAACACCTGAAAAATCAACTTTAGAGCTGTCACTTTTCTCAGCTCCATTTATAGGCAGAACCGAAAGCGCACAGAATAAACAGTATGCAATTTTCACTGAAGTCATAACACAATTAGATTCTTGATCTCAGTTCAATAATGCGTTTTTGCATCTCTTTTGTTTCTTCGCGGACCTGCACTATAAAACTGTTCTGATCAACGAAACCGATGGCAGCCCGCATTTCATCCTGGTTCCTGAATGTAATTGACCGGTACGGATTATCATAATCCTTTTTCCTTGAATTATACACCTGTTCGGCAACATATTCCTGGATTTCAAGGCCTTTATCCAGAGCTTTCAGCCACTGATCAGAGCTGACACTCTCGGTTTCAAGGATTTTACAAAGCACTGCAAATGCATGCTTTTGCTTATCATATTTATATCTGTTCCACAATCTGTCATACCGTTTGTGTATCTCCCTCCATGTCTTCAGCTTTCCTGAACAAATGTCTGCCCTGAGCTGATCAAGATCTCTCTGCTGCATGATCTGTCCCCCAAGATTGACCCATTCTTTCTGTCGTCTGCCTTTGAACTCATCCTGCATTGATAAAAAGCCTGCCGACGGATTTGAATCAAGATAATCGATCAGGTTCTTCACCGCATAATAGTGAAGCATCTGTCCGTAAGCATGATACCCTTCGTATGGCTTGAGAATTATCTGGTCACGTTTTGTATTCTCCATGTTTTCACCGAGTACCCTGAGTTCTGTAACAACTTCCTTTTTGTTTTTCAGAAGATCACGACCAATCTCGGCAAGTGTTTCATCATTAAAGCTTTTATGTTTCGTATCCGTTTGACTGTTATATGCCTTTGCAGTCCATATCTCAAGGACTCTCCTGGCAGAAATAATTTCTTCAATGGTGTCGGGTGCAAAAGCATCAAATTCTATATTCTGTATCTTATGGATCCTTTTGTCACGGCTTATGAATTTCCATGAATTCCGGGCCAGTGCATACATGTTGTACAACCACCAGTAAGCCGGCATTACTTCAAGTTGATCTTTATGCACATTATTGTTGAGGAGTGAAAACGGCATCCTGATATCAAGCTCTGCAGGGTAGTCTGCTTTTGAAAGCAAAACGAAAGATGCAAACCTGCATGAATGTTTAACACTTGTGCATAACCCGGGCCAGAACCCTCTTCCGGCCTGTATCTCGTTATCGTTGGCACGGCTGTTATGATTTGACCCGATTGTAGCGCCGGCGGCCATGTTGCTCTGACCGAAAACAACAGAAGCTATGAGGAATGAGTTGTTATGATGCTGCTCATGCGCAGGGAAAATAAGATTATTCAACACTTCACAGCACGATATTGTCGAATTATCGCCCAGGAAGGAATTGATAAGCCTTGCGCCGTATTTAAGGCTTGAATTGTTTCCAAGGATAAACTTAACTGCCTTGCAACCGTAAAAAATATGACAGCCATAACCAACAATACCGTTTACAAGCTCAACGCCCTCGCCAATTTGGGTAGGTTCCTCCTCTGATGAATTAATAGTAAGGTTCTTTAACTTATTTGCCCCCTTGATATAACAGTAATTGCCAATTTTTACATCCTTCAGGATCTGTGAGTTCTTAATTACACAGTTCGAACCTGTAGTTCCGTAGAATCCTCTTCTGCTGTCAACGCTTTTCTGAGTAATTTCTTTCAGCCTGGCCTGCAAGTCTTTATCATCAATGTATTTTGCCCACAGGTATGCATCACCCGTTGTCATCCCGTCGAAAGGGAGCACCCTGCGACAACCGGTTTCATTCATTATATCCATCCATGTGCGGACATTTTCAGATTCACCTTCCTTCAGCACACCGTTACCAAACTTTGAGTGGTCAGTAGTATGCATTTCACTGAGATTGAAAAGAATACTGTTATTCCCGATTATATAATGCGCAAGGTAATGTACATCGTGGATTGCAGTATCATCTCCAATATCGCACGAAATTATAAGACTGTTTGTAATGCCTGCCGGTAATCTCAGATCGTGGTGCTGAATGATCACATTTCGTGTTATACCAATTCTTATAAGACCATAAAACCTTGAATTTTTTATCTGGCTTGTTTCAAACTGATCTGTAACAAGGATGTTATCCCAGTTATCGCTTGTATTATTATTCTTTACAAGCTGCTCAACCTCATCCGACCTGAGATGGCGCCACCCCGATTTTGGATGGCAGACCTGCGTGTTCCTGATATGATATTCGTCTTTCCCTTCAGGTATATATTCAGGCGGAATAAAGTTCTTTGCGATTCTCTCAGGCTCAAGAATGAGAACCCTGTCGGAAGTAGTTTTTTCCATTTTGATTATGCGGATAAGGAACATATCTATTATAATATAAAGATACAAAAAATCCTGTTCCTCAGGGAAGAACAGGATTTCGAACTGTAAAAGGTTATGTAAATCAGTTTACAACAATCATCTTCTGAACAAGAACTAAACTCTGATCTTTTTCAAGTCGTAAAACGTAAAAACCTGCAGGCAGACCAATCGTTAAAGACTGACTAGCTGCATTATCAAGCTGTTTTTCAAGACATGTCTTACCTGAAAAATCTATAATCTTAATTGTTTTTGTAGTATTCTGATCGGGGTTTGTGAATGTAATATTAAGTGAATCTTTTACTGGATTTGGAGACAGTGAGATCTTCTCAGGTTCATCTCCGGGTTGTTGATCATTCCCGGGTTGCTGCTCATCTCCAGGCTGCTGGGCAACTGGCTTTACATTATTTGTTACTGCTTTGTAATCAAAAGATGCAGCAAGTCCGCCACCTGCATTCTGTAACTGGTCAGAACCTGGTTGCGTATAAGATACCTTAATACTATCAGTTGAGATCAGGGGCTGATCCAATGTAAGGCTGACCTTATCCCCAGAAACATTTACTGCAGTAACATTCCTGTTTATTGCGTTCACTTTGACTGAAAAAGCTGTAATGGGAGGAATTATAGCTGCAAGCGATGAATTGTATGTGAGATCAATAACAGATGGCGTCTCATTTGCTACAGCAGAGCTCAGGTATTCAGGGCCCGGGGTTGGCATCGGCGGAGTTGTTACAGCAGCAGCAATAACAACTGCTCCTGCCTGCCATTTTCCATTCTGTTCTGTTGTTAATGGATCCTGGCTGCCCCATGTAGCATTTACTGCAAGGCCGGCCTGCCATTCTACGCCAAGATCTTTACCGAAATCAAGTCTTTTCGCAGGCACAAAATTTATGAAATCAATAAATTGAGGGTTCATTACGACAGAATGTTTATCGTATCCCATTGCCTGCCATTGTTCAAAAGTCTTCACTGACCCTGCTACCGAGAATCTCGGTGAACCGTTTTCACACCAGTAAACGTTATAATCGCACTCAAACCCGTTAAGGCTTTCATTATCATCAATAGTGATCGAGAGTGTCTGGTATTTTGTATAAAAGATGTTATTATAAATCTTAGTACCATGTGCTACTGAATTATTGCCGTTATCAGTATTTGTATAAATATGCACAAGCGGTCTCCAGGTCTGTGAAGTTGTTCTTTCCTGGTAAAACGTATTATTGAATATGTTCACATTGCTCATTCCCTTAACGACCATGCCTACAGCTCCGTTCTTCACAATATTATATGCAACGCCGCCGGATGTATTTGACATGTTATTTGCTGATTTTCTTATAATTCCCATAGGAACATCCTTAAGATAATTGTATTTCACAACAACATTTTTCTGGTGGCCCATGAATAATCCGTGGGGAATGACTTTCATGTCGGAACCTGTCCATGTCAGCTTGTTGCCTGTTATTATTGCGCCATCGAGCTTGTTATTTGTTGTCCTTACACCCTCATCACCGGCCTGAAGCAGATATCCATACCGGTTTATTGATGATATCGAATTATTCTTAAAAATAAGCTTCGTTGGCGAATCACGCGGGATATTCACTCCCAGCCATGTATCTTCAGAATTTGTATAAGTTTTCCCATTCATCAGCAGTTCGGTCTGGGCATTTACAGTCATAGCTGTCACAAGGAATAAAAGACTAAATCTTATTCTCATAAATTGACTTATTTCAGTTATAATTTGATTAATATCAATTTGCTAACGGTCAAATCTTCTATTTGTTACATCAGAGAACAAAAACATTGATTCAATCCAACCCTGCTACTTAACAATGACAAGCTTTTGTGAATGTTCCTTCTCAGCGCCTGCTTCAATATAAAGAATATAGACGCCGGCGGGAAGATCTACCTGTATCCTGTAAACGAATTCCTGTTCAAATCTTTTATCTAAATAAAGTTTCCCTGCAAGATCATATATCCTGATTATTTCAGGAAGGTTATCCTGGTTTGTACCTGAAATATTAAAATAATGCCTCGCAGGATTCGGATAAATATTAATACCAGAGCTTCCGGCATTCAGGTTATTAATTACAATATGATTACTGAAACTGTTCAATTGTTCACCTGTCAGGCTTTTAACCGGGTTTACTGCCTGTATCGTGTAATCGAGTGTGATCTTGTCACCAGGCTTCACAACACCGATTGTGAGGAGAAGCTTGTTCCCCGAGACTGATACACTTTCAACTTTTCTTACACTTCCGTTTACAGTGATACTGAAAGCAGATGAAGCCGGGATTGATGACGAAAGTTCAGCTGAAAAAGACATTTCGATAATTGAAGGTGAATTCTTATTAATTACGGCCTGGATAATCTCAAATTCACCGGTTGAGCCTCCCTCACTGCCATGTATCACTGCTCCAACCTGCCAGCTGCCGTTTTGGCTTGTTGCTGAGGGATCATTCATACCCCAGGTTGCGCTTACTGACAACCCTTCCTGCCATTCTGAACCGAGATTAGTTCCTGTATCGATCCTGCGGGAAGGAACGAAGTTTACAAGATCACGGAAAGCAGGATTCTTAACTACTGAATGAGCATCATAACCCCTGCCTTGCCATTGGGCAAATGTGAGTCTTGTGTTATCAATTATAAATACAGGATTCCCATTCTCACACCAGTATACATTATAATCGCATTCAAAACCGGTCAGGCTTTCTGCATCTGTAATTGTAATTGCAGGCGTCTCATATTTTGTATAGAAGATATTATTGTAGATTCTTGTACCGTGAGCAACTGAATATCTTCCCTGGTCTGTATTCGTATAAATGTGAACCAATGGCCTCCAGGTTGCAGACGTAGTTCTGTCAGTATAAAAAGTATTATTATAGATGTTTACATTGCTCATGCCTTTTACAACCATGCCAACAGCTCCGCCTTTTACAATATTATATGCAACTCCGCCACCGGTATTGCTCATATTATTGCCTGATTTCCTGATAATTCCCATGGGCACATAATTGAGATAGTTGTACATTATAACAACATTTTTATTATGACCGGTGAAAATCCCGTGTGTTATGACATCATTATCTGTTCCTGTCCAGCTCAGCTTATTCCCGGTAATTACTGCTCCATCGAGATTATTGTTTGTATTTGCAGGGGCTTCATCGCCTGCCTGCAACATGTATCCGAACCTGTTATGTGATGCAATTGTATTATTTTTAAATACAAGGTTTGTTTTAGCAGATCTTGGAATGTTCACACCCTCCCAGGTATCTGCCGAATTTGTATAAGTCCGGCCTGAAAGTGTGAGAGTGGTCTGTGCGGCAATAAATATCGGAATACAGAGAAAAAGAAAGCTGAAGATAAGACGCATCCCTTGTGAATTAGTGGCTTGTCACTGGGATTAACGTCAGTAAAGACTATTTGTTCGCCTTCAGGTCAAAAAAGTAACACAAATAAGGATGAAAATTCTTTTTCAGGACTTAACATTATAAACCATCAGGTACTCACCATGCCTTATATACAGGCGACCTTTACTTATAACCGGATGAGCCCAGTAAGGACCTGAACCTTTTGTGACCCTGAACTCACTTACAATATCAAGCTTAGCCTGATCAGGTTTTACAAGAGCAACATTACCGGATTTTTCTTCAAACAGATAGAGCATGTTGTCTGCTGAAATCACTGATCCCTGAGAGTTCCATTTTTGGGTCCAAAGCGTTTTCCCTGAATTCCAGTCTACGCAAATCCATTGACCGGCAGGTTGAGACTGGTGATTTGAGGCGAATAGCAGGTTACCAAGCAGAACAATGCCTCCCATCTGGGGGTCAAAGCTTCTGTTTTCCCATATCTTTTCTACACTGTTCCCATCTGCAGAGAGCTTTAACTTAAGTGCAACCCAGCCATAACCATTTGCAATAAGAATGCTTCCGTCTTTATATACTGGTGTAATTGAATGATTTTTTCTTGCTCCCTGAACGCTATTTTCTGAAGCATAATCAACATTCCAGAGTATTTTGCCTGTACCGGCATCAACACCAATTATATCCTTCCCAAGAACATTGATGATTATCTTCTTCCCTGCATATTCAATCAGCTTCGGATTTACATATTGTTGTTCCTGTCCGAGCGGCTCAGCTTCCCATAGAACCTTACCGTCATTTATATTAAAAGCCACCATTGATGCTTTACTGCCTGAAGGAGTGACTGTCACCATATTACCGGTTACAACAGGTGATTCGGAGATTCCGAACATCAATGGTTTGCCTCCGTATAAAGCAAAGTGGTTCTTTGACCATTTTATTTTTCCATTACTATCAATACAGACAATATCACCACTACCACTTACAAGGAAGATATTCCCGTTATAAACAGTAGGAATACATCTTGAACCGGTATGGTTAGCCATCCATGCTTTACCGTAAACTGTCTCCCATTTCTTTTTTCCATCATGAGCCAGGGCAGTAAGGACATCCGATTCGCCTTTTCTGCCTGTAACATAAATTGCATTATCAGTAACCGCAGGTGATGAGTATCCATCTCCCATACCATCCGCTTCCCAGATAACTGCAGGGCCGCCCGCAGGCCATTTTTTAAGCAGACCTGATTCATTGTAAATACCTGTACGGCCGGGACCGCGCCACTCAAAAAGCTGGCAGAATGCAGTATTTGCAAATAGTAAGAAAGCTAAAATTAAAATAGCTTTAAAAGAGCTTTGAAACCTCATCATTAAATCCTTTAAATTTTCAGGTTTTAAAGTTGACAAAAAATTATCTTACTTTATAACCAGACAACATGATCTGTCATGAAAAAAGTAATTTTCAATTTATTAATTTTCATAAATACTGTTTTTCTTTCAGAAGCAATGCATCAATGAAGCCTTCCCAGCGGATTTCATGAACTTATAAAATTCACCGTTAACATTCTTCCTTAAAGATATTCAGCCTGATAATATTTACGGGAAGAAATAATAGTCAGAGTCTTATAACTTTTAAAGTCTTCCTGAAAGTGCTGTTATAAACAGTAATGTAATATATTCCCCCGGAATAAGGAGTAAGGTCCACCTCATTCCTGTATCTCAGCCCTGACAGAGTTGATATAAGCAGTCCGCTGCTATTATAAATTTTTATATTATACGCATCATCGCTGCTTATTGCTATATTAAATGTCGAAGTTGTTACGGATGGCCATAATAAAATATCAGGCCCGCCGGCTTTTGCTGAACCTTCCACAAATAAATAAATGCTGTCGCTCCTTTCTGTACCGCATGTACCTTTTACGGTGACAAGATAGTTGCCTATATTTGTGGCATTTGCATTTTCAATAATGTAAACAGGATCTGTAGCATTCTGCAGTATCACACTGTCTTTCTGCCATTGATATGAAAGATTGTGTCCGCCGGCCTGAACCTCAATCTCATGATCACTTCCAAATGGAATACTTGCATCAGGTGAGATACTGTTCACTTTTGTGAGTGGGTAAACAATAAGATCAATATCTCCTGACCTGACTGTGCCGCATTGTCCTGTTACCGATACTGCATATACCCCTGAATTCTCAGGCTGTGCTGCCGTAAGAGAATATTTGTTATCTGTGCCTGTTCTGAACAGATTTCCATTCCTGTACCAGTTATAAACAAGATTATATCCTTCGGCTGTTACCGAAAGTGTAATTGGCTTATCGGCACAGATGGCTGTATCATTTGATTCTTTTAATAACCTTGTATTAAGAACAACTTTAATGTCGAGCTGTGACCAGTCTGAATAATTTCCATTTAAAACAACCCTGTATATCAGCTTAACAGAACCCAGGTACGAAGTATTCCATGAAACAGTTGCATTGTTCGAAGTCCCTGTAACATTGCCTGCATTCTGGGGATCAAGGCGCCATTCATAACCACTGATGCCTGAAACTGATGCCACTGTATAAGCAGATGATGTCCTGCCCTGGCATATTAAAGAATCACCTGCAGGAACGGGAGGTCTGTATAAAGACTGAATACCTGTCTTGCTTCGTATCCAGGAGTCAAATAATGACACTCTTGTATAGGCGCCGTATGTATTGCATTGATCACTCCCCCAGCTAACGATGCCCGCCAGACGGTACTCGCCAAAAACAGGAACTACAAGAGGGCCACCGCTGTCGCCATTGCAGGCATCCTTATTGCCATTCTTATATCCCGCCATAAGGACAGTTGAAGGAATTGAACGCCATACTGTCGAGGCCGTGGCATTTGAAATTATCGGAAGCTGAACCTTCTGAAGTTTAGTAGGAGACACCTCCGGATTAATTGAAGTCAGGCCCCAACCTGTTACCCAGGTCATGATTCCAGGGTCAGTTGCGCCTTCAGAAACATCAGTTTCAGTCACAATAGTAACCGGCTTTGCCTGGGATATGTTGATCGGATTTGCAAGCTTAATTAAAGCTATATCGTTTTCAAGAGTCGCATCACTATACCCTTCATGCGTTATAACCTGTGATGCCTGGTAAACCTGTCCTTCATCCGAATTGTAGGGATTATTTGCTCCTGCTTTAACCCGTACCTGGGAAGGTGAGAAAACAGTTCCTGCATCAGAAAAGACACAATGCGCCGCCGTTAATATCCACTCCGGGGAGATTATTGATCCTCCGCAGGAATAATTACCTGCCGTAAGATAAACCTGCCAGGGAAAATCGGAAATAAGAGCATCAGTGCCACCTGTGATCTTTGTCGCATACGATCTTGTACCTGTAAAAAAATGAAAGAAATGATCGCCTTCTGTTTCATCTGATCGTATCAGAAGAAGCGGCTCTTCATCAAGAATAACATTATAAAGATCGACTGGTTGTTCAGGTTTGTAGTCTATTGTACAATAGAAATAATATCTTTTATTTGATTCAAGGGAAAATGAAATTGTATCATCTGTGAAATACTCATTGCTGTTGAAAACAATTCTGTAATCCTCATCGAGTAACTGCCATCTTCTGTCGGCGGAGCTGTCAATGACTACATGAACGGGAACTTTTTGAGCAAAGATTACCGCTGTAACCAAAAGAAAAACAGCGGTAAGAAAATTCTTTTTCATAAAAACCAAATCAGTACAGATATGGGAAAAAAAGAGACGCCAGGTGCGGGATTTCTCATGATCTTCCCGCCCTGAAACTACTCAAAAAAACATCTGAATATTGATTTTGTTTATTATTTCTTTTTTAGTGCGGCTATAAATGAATCTTTGAAGATATTATGGGACCAGGTCGCGCCTGTAATTACATCTACTTTACTTATATCCTGTTTTCTTTCAAGGATTTTAGGATACCTGTTTACACCATTCCAGTCATTTCTTGTCTGCTGTATGTATTCTTCATTACCTGCAAAGTGCTTCGCATATTCTGCATTGAATGTTTCATGAAGGGCCGAATCCCTTATCATGAAATTAACGTTCTTAATCTTCCCTTCCTTAACATTAAACCTGATTATTCCCCAGTAAGGTTCTGCTGAATAGTCAGATTGTGAATATCCCGTATACTGACCATCAGAATAAGTTATATCTTTCATGTCAGCCTGTGAGAAAACGAAATTGCATAATAAGGCTAAAAACAAACTAATACAAACAGCTCTCATATAGTCATTTTAAATTTTATCAAAAGGAACTTTTATGTGTATAACAAAACTCCCGGTCTGTCATTTGCAGAAAGACCGGTGAATTTGATTTTCCCCTATATAAAACTTACTCGTAAAGGTTGTTAATGTCAGACGAACACAGCTGAAACATGAAATCACCTATTTTAGACACAACATCATCGAAGCACTTCTTTCCTTTTTCAGGGGTTGCTTTGTAAGGGTTGCCTATGCCTGTATCTGAAGTCACCTGTGACCATTTCCTTTCAGCCCAGGCCCATTTTCCATTGAAAGCCTGGATCCTGAATTTCCTGCCCTTCCCCTCACCTGCTTCTTTCAAAGGAAGAACAAGTTCGGGAGCAAGATACTGCATAATGCTTGTTTCCATCTCGTCGGCATGCCCGCCCCCGTTCTCGAAAATATCAGCATCCACAGCCTGGTACCAGTTACATACGCTTATGAACATCTTTGGAAACCGCAGACCAAGCTCTCTTATCATCTGCTTAAAATCATTCCCTCCATGTCCGTTAAGTATCAGGAACTTATAAATACCCTGCCGGTTCAAGACATCGATAATATCGCAGAGGATAATAAACTGGGTGCTGGGGTTCAGGTTAATATCGAGCTTTATATCAGTCTGACCTGTATTTACCCCAAAAGGAATACATGGAAGGACTATAACTTTACCGCCTTTCCCCGATGCAACCCTTGCTGCTGCTGCGGCAATCTTTTCTGACATTAGATTATCAGTCGAATATGGCAGGTGATAATTGTGGGCTTCAGTGGCCCCCCATGGCAAAACGGCTAATTCAATTTTTTTGTCTTTTAAATCCTTGTAGTTGGTTTGTGCTAAAATAAATGAATCCATATCCTAAAATTAGTTTTCTTTCGCTGGTTTGACTGACATCCTCTTTATCTCTTTATCTTTCTCAGCTACTGATTGTTCAAGAGCTTTGATCTTTTCAGCCTGGCTTTCTATAGTGCTGTTGAGCTTAATTATCTCACTCTTCATCACTTCGAGCTGGCGGTTAAGGCTTTCAACATTTGCCGTAAGGTCATCCTTGTCTTTCTGTAGCGCTTTTATTACAGGTGTGTAAACTGATTTCGCATAAAACCATGCTGTTACATAACCTATAATGCCTGCAACAAGAAGCAGACCTATGATTGTCATAACAGCTCCGGTGACAGATTGTGCTGCCAGAAAATATAATTGTTCCATTTTATTGCAATTTAATTAATATTTCAGTTCTCCTGTTCTTTGCCCTGCCTTCTTCAGTCAGGTAATCGGCGGCAGGTTCCGACTCACCCTTTGATTCAACAATCATCCTGTCTGCGCTTAGACCAAGAGTCATGATGTATTTTTGAACTGCAACGGCCCGTTCCATCGCAAGATCCTGGTTATAAGCTTCAGTTCCTGTCAGATCAGTATGACCCGTAATCCTAAGTTTTGATTCAGGATACTTTTCAAGCCATTTCCTGAATTCAGCAATTTTGCTGTCTGCTTGCTGATCATTTTTGAATTCAGCTTTATTGAATTCAAAATAGATCGATAGTTTCTCCGGCATTGCGGCGCGAATCTTTTCAAGAGAGTCTGCCGTGGTTGTTTGTTCAGGGATTTCAGCTATGGGCTCAGGCGCATTTATTACAGGAAGGAGGTTGTCATTGTACATCCAGGCTGAAAAAAAACACCATACCGCAAAAGCAACAAATCCCGTGATAAGAATTCTCATTTGAAGGACTTGTTAAGGTTAAACAATCAGGTTATTATCCTGTAAGTTAACAAATTCCTCAGTTATTACAAAAAAAAATTCACCTGTAAAACATTAAACTTCAGGAGGAATCAGCTTATACATTACAGGCGTCACAAGCCTCGCAAGAAGAGTGGACGTAATCAGCCCGCCAATAATAACATAAGCCAGCGGAGAATACAGGCTTGATTTACCTATGGCAATCGGCATTAAGCCTCCTATAGCAGTCAGCGTAGTAAGCAGGACTGGCAGGAACCTTATCTCCCCGGCCTTAAGAATAGCTTCATCAAGAGGAACTCCCTGGCGCCTGAGCTGGTTTGTGAAGTCAACAAGCAGGATAGAGTTTTTAATCTCGATACCGATAAGGGCAACGAACCCGATGGCTGCTGCAAAAGACAAAGTGTACCCGGTGAGATAAAGCATAAGTAATCCTCCTATGAAACCAAGAGGTATAACTGATAGTACAATAAGAGTGCTGCGAAAGGTTTTGAATTCAAGGATGAGCACAGCCAGTATGCCGAATATTGCGATCAGTATCGCAGTACCGATACCTTCAAAGCTCTTCCTTCTTCCTTCAATCTCTCCTGCAGGTACTATATGAAATCCTTCGGGAAGCCTCAGCTTTTCAAGCCTGTCAAGAACCTCACGCGTAAGGGAATTTGTGTTATAGCCTGCTCTGACAGATGATAAAATTGTCATTGAGCGTTCATTATTATAATGCTGTATTAATGTTGGAGAATTAAAAAATTCAACCGACGCGAGTTGTGAAAGCGGGATCTGCGCGCCCGAAAGCGATGAAATATAAATATTCTCAAGAGAGGCAGGTGATGTAATTTCATTTTTCGGAACTCTTACATTTATCACATATTCTTTACCTGCCCGGGTGCGATATTTGCCGGCCGGAATTCCCGCAAGACTGAGCCTTAATGTTTTGTCAATTTCTGATGGGAGGACTCCTAAGATTCCGGCTTTTTCACTGTTTACAACAACCCTGATATCAGTCAACGACTGGCTGAGAGGATTCCTTATATAGCTTGTGCCGGGCGTTGACTCAAGTATTCGTTCTATCTTCTCGGAATACACTTTAAGAGAATCGAGGTTCTCCCCTACAAGCCTCATCGCAACAGGGGCGTCCATGGGCATGCCATTCTCAAATTCATAAACATATATCCGGGCATTCACATAGGTTGCAAGTGTATCTTTCAGTCCGTCGATGAATTTATCTATTTCACTTTGCTCACGCATATTAAGCTCGCACATGATCTCTCCCGTCGTTGATTGTTCACTCTTCTGGAATGTATTGTAAAAAATCTGCGGATTCCCTTTCCCGATATTTGACATATAGTATTTCACCAGCGGACGATCCTTAAGAACGGATTCGACGAACCTTACAGCCTTGTCTGTTTCAGCAATGCTGCTGCCCATTGGTGTTTCAACTGTAATGAAGAACTGCGGCAAACCTGCTTTCGGGAACAGGCTCAGCCCTATAACATTTACAAGCAGCAGTGATGAGAAGAACAGAACAGATGCAATAATCACTGTGATAACCGGCCGCCGGAGACACCACTGGAGAGCATTACCATAAGTAAGGTCTATCCCGCGGTTAAGACCTTTAAGAATAAAATTCCCTTCCGGATCAACATCGGGTCTGAACAGCTTACTTGCAATAAATGGAATTATTGTGAGCGCAACAAGTAATGAACCGATTATAGTGAATGTAACCGAAGTTGGCAGCGACCGCATATATTGACCGGCCATACCCGGAAGAAACATAAGAGGAAGAAAAGCAAGGATCAGTGTTGCAGTACAGCCGATGACAGCCGGCCCGATCTGCTTCGTTGCAAGAATAGCTGCATCAAGGGGCTTTGTACCACCTCTTATCCACCTTGAGATATTCTCAACAACAACAATTGAATCATCAACGAGCAAACCCAGGGCAATTACTGCTCCGACTATTGTAAGCTGATTGATGCTGAAACCCGTAAGGAAAAGCCCTGTTATACCGATTAAAATTGACAGAGGTATTGAAATCATCACTATCCCGGAAGCCCGTAAACCCAAAGGAAGAAGAGTGATAAGGACAAGTATGAATGCAAAAAGAAAATCCTTTTCAAGCCTGCCGAGCTTGTTACGCACATTAACAGACTGGTCGAATCCTCTTTCAAGAGTGATCCCGGCAGGAAGCTCGCTATCAAATTTGTCGTAAACAGAATAAATGTCATTACGAACCTCATGGATGATCTGTTTCTCCTTCATGTTTGCAATGAGAAACACAGCCTTTCTGCCATTAAACCTTCCATAATATCTCAGGTCCTCATCCTCCCAGGAGATGTCTGCAATATCTTTCAGGTACACCACCTTTCCTGCATTCGATCCAACGATAGTTCTCTCTACTTCCTCAATGCTTTTATAGCCCCCGCTGGTTTTTACGTTCAGCTTCTTCGGGCCGATTTCAATGCTGCCACCGGGGATGTTCACATTTTCACTCTGAATTGCCCCGATAATCTGGCTGACAGTAATGCGAAGCTGAGCAAGCTTAGGCAGATTAAGGGCAATCCTGAGCTCCTGCTCCGGATATGCTATTGCCTGCGCTTTTTTTACTCCCTGTACAGCCCTCATCCTGTCCTTCAGCTCTTCAGCATAACGGCTGAGCTCTGCATAATCAGCCTCATCAGATACAAGAGCGCTCTGGATTATATTTGTATTCCCGGCCTGGATTTTAAGGGTCTCAATACTGTAAAGATCCTGGGGCAGATCAGGCTTTATCGCATTTATCTGGCGAAGTATCTCATCATACTTCCTGTCAGGATCCGTATCAGATGAAAACTCAATAACAATAACAGCTACACCATCCTTGATCTCAGTTTCAATTGATTCTATATCCTCAAGCTCATTCAGGCTTTCCTCAACCTTATCAACAACAAGCTGCTCCATATCGGCAGGCGATGCCCCGGGATATATTGCAATAACAGGGAAAATAGAAATCGGAAATTCAGGATCTTCCGACTGGGGAATGCTCATGAATGAATATATTCCGAGGGCAACAAGAAGGAGAAAGATTATAATTGTAAACTGGTAATTTTTTACAGACAATTCCGAGATTTTCATCTTATGAAAAATTATACTGATTGTATAAAGTGTATTATCAGGGCATTACAACAACTTTCTTTCCATCCCTGAGATACGCGGCGCCTTCAGAAACGACTTTCTTTATGTCATCCTGTAAACCTGTAACCGCTGCCGATTCACCCGGTATCCCAACTATATCAACGCTCATCTTCCTGACAGTCATCGAATCTGTGACAACAAATACATAACCATGATGCTCATCGGCTTCAATTAACGAGCCCACGGGAACCATCGTATAAAATCCCGTAGCAGATGGAAATATTTCGACAGAAGCAATAAAACCGGCTGCAAGCTTTGAATTGTCTGCTTTAAGAAGCAGCTCCGTCTCATACGTTCCTGTATATGGATCAGCCATTGCGCCAATTTCACCGACAACAGCAGTAAAATGTACAGAAGGATACGCATCAAAGGTAACAATAGCCGAATCGCCTGTAGAAATTCTCACAACATCCCTGTCAGATAAACCTGTCCTGATCTTCCAGTATTTACCGGAAGTGCCAAAAAGAAATACAGGATATCCCTGGGCAATCATTTCGTTAACACGCGCGATCTGCTTAAGAATGATCCCGTCAGCGGGAGCAATTATCTTCGAATGACTGAGATTGTATTCGGCCATTTCAAGAGTTGATTCAGAAACATCCAATGCAGTCCCGGCATTCTGTTTCATTTCAAGTGTTGCAACACTGTCCCTGTATAAATTTTCTGCACGTGTAAAATCACGAAGAGCCTTCTCATATCCTTTCCTCGCCTGATCCACTGACGAGTTTATTGCGACAAGATCGAGGGATGCAAGCATGTCGCCTTTCTTTACATGCTGACCTTCATTGACCCTGATCTCTGAAATCAGTCCTCCTGTCATAAAAGACAACTTTATTTCATCAGCAGGAGCGAGTATTCCGGAGGAATGAACGGGAATGCTCATTTTTCTTTTAATGACAGGAGCCAGCCTTACCCTTGCTGTCTCTGTTTCAACAATCGTTGTTCCTTTATTTTTGCACGATGCAAGGATAAGTATTATTATAAGAAGCAGATTTGATATTTTCATTTCTGTGATTTTATTCCTGTTTACAAATGGCTGCGACTTTCTCAAATTCGGCAAATGCGGATAAGTAATTGAACCTTGAAACAATCAGGTTAACGCCGGCCTGTGTCATTGTCGTTCGTGAATCAATAAACTCGATCTGTGTCGCCTGTCCTTCTTCATATTTGCGGCTTACAAGCCTGAATCCTTCAGTTGCATTCTTCAATCGTGATTCGGCTGCTGTAATACCTTTTTCGGCTGTGAACAATTCATTCATAGTACTAAGCACCTGGAGCTCGATCTGTTTTGCTGCTTCCTCAAGCTGACGGTTCGCCATTTCCCTGTCAATTTCAGCCTGTCTTATCTTTGACCTGTTACTAAATCCCTTAAAAAGATTCCATGTAAGCAGGGCGGATGCCTGGACATAATCCTCATCGCGGTTGAACCTGTACTCCGTTCCCTGGATCCCATAATCGACAGCCAGGTACATATCAGGGATCTTTCCTGATTTCTCCATGCTCTCTTTAAAACGGGCAATGTTGACATACGATTCAAGCTTCTTAAGCTCTTCCCTGTTTTCAATTGCCGATTTTGTGTATTCTGCCGAAGCTGCGGAGAGGGAAGGAAAAACATCAGCTTCCCAGACGGTTATTGTATCATCAAGCGGCTTGTTAAGCAGGAAATTGAAGTATGCCCTCGCTACAGTCCTGTTTTTATCAGCATTACTCAGCTCCTGTTCAAAACCCGCCAGCTCGGCCTGTGACCGGTACAGGTAATCGGGAGTTGCCTTGCCGTTTTCAATCAGCTTTCTGTTTACCCTTATATTTTCAAGAAGGAGATTTCTTGTTTCAATAAGCATCTGATAAACATCACCCGCCATAACTACATTATAATAAGCTTTGCTGATCTCGGCTCTCAGCTCCCGTCTGTACTGGTTAACATCGGATTCCCTGAAGATTGTCAGTTCCCTGCTTATCTTTGAATTATAGTATATGTCAGTATTAATTACAGGTTGAACAAGCCGCAATTTTGTCTCCTGTTCATGAGGACGGAGAAATAAAATCTCCTGGTTTGAAAGCATCGGGAACATTTGTGAAGAAGTAAGCTGATTCAGTGTCATATAAACCGGGTTGAGAAGATCCCCGACTGGAAACTCGATCACACGTCCTCCGTTTGATAATGTATATCTTGCCTGGAATGAAATGTCGGGATAAAATAATCCCCGGGCTTCACGCAATGCCTCAAGACTCTTGCTGTAATCACTTTCTTTCTGCTTAAGTGCGAGATTATTTTCGAGTCCGTACTTTATGTATTCATTGAGCACATCCTGTCCGCTTATATAACCGGATATGAAACATGTAATAAAAGTCAGAAGAAATCTCATGTCAGTAGAATTATAAAGCTTTCACCCTTTCTTCCATATTGGCGGAGATGGCATTAAACAACCGCTTTACTATTTCGCGGTCAGCGGGTTTTGCATTCTCATAGAGGCTTTCGGCAAAGGAGAAAATCTCACGCTCATCATTTTCCTGGCCTTTGAGTACGAGCTTACCTTTTTTCGATATGCTCAGGTTAAACTCCTTCCTGTTTGTTGAGTTTTCCTTGACAATAAGGTTTTTAGCCACAAGTTTCCTGATTGTCTGCGAAATGGCGCCTTTTGTTACTCCCATTATTTCAGCGAGGCTTGTCATATTAACATGCTCGTTTTTACTTATCATAATAAGAGTGTGGATCTCAGTGAGGTAAAGCATGTCGCCAGTTCCATAATCTTTTGGTTTTCTGTTAATAACTGAATACAGGTGGAGGATTTTAAGAAACTGGTCGATTAATTTCTGAAGTTCACTGTTCATTCAATTTTTGTTTAGATGCTAAACAAATATAAAGATTGTTTAGCATCTAAACAAATAATATACAATTATTCTGTTTAAGAACCAGTTTGTTAGTATAAATGCAGGTTTAAAAAATAGATGTAAAACGTCCTGAAGCAAGGATATCGCCATAATGTATTTACATTCAGCTCTTTCAGAGCTGTTGTTCAAGTGATCGAATAACCCCCGGCTTTTGCCGGGGGTTATTCACATTTGGCTCCTTCAGAGCCATATATATAGCCAATCTTTCTCCCTTAGATTGCATGTTGCTGATGTTCATTCTGAAATCGCTGACAGAGGTATTCACATTTTTCTTCTTCCAGAAACAGTTTTGAAGCCACGAAGTGGCTTATTGTGGATCAATCTGAAACTACAGTGGATAAAAATCCAGCCTGAATAAAGAGTCATCATTCGCACCTTCCAGACTTGATCCCAAATTATTGAAAACTAATCTGCACATGGTTTGTCCCGTTAGGGACTAAATATCGGTAGAAAAATTTACGTTTTCGACACAGAGTGCCGTAGGTACGAAAATATATAGCAGAATGATAGAACCAGATGCAGCCATGAAAGGGCCATGGAGGGATTAAATGCAGGGAAACTGAGAGTTATCGGTAAATCTAAGCCACGAAGTGGCTGAATGTGAATAACCCCGGATGCAAATCCGGGGCAAATGACAGATATAGATCTGAAACCCTGAAGGGGTTTAATGTATCAGACTCAATAAGTTATTTAAGAGCTATTTCCCTGAACTTATCGAAGAGCTCATCTTCACTTTCGTTTTTTTCTATCCCTTTCAGCAGGAGATCGATCAGGCTTTCAATCACATTATCCCTGAAGCCGGCTTCAATTGCAAACCTCCTCAGCATCTTCCTTTCCTTTTCCGTGACTTCATCGTCGGCAAGCACCATTACTGCAACATTATAGAGGTGCTCGAATTTTTCATGGAGACTGTAAGGAGCATGATAGACGTTCTCACTTTCAGATGAAATGAGCTTTTCAATTTCGGGCTCGGTAAGGCCGAATTTCCTGCCTTCCTTATAGAGCAGCTCCAGCTCTGCAGGGGCAATTTTCCCGTCTGTCCTTGAAACCTGGATAAGACTTATAAAGTATTCCTTATTGACTCTTTTGCCGTGATGTGTAACAAAATCAGTGAAATTCATAGGTTGAAATAATTATCTTTAATAATCGGGTAAGATATTAAAAAAAACGCTTCAGAGGCAGAATTGTTCTTTCAATTAGTTAATCATAATGTTTAATGTTTGCAACGTATTAAGGTACTGCTTTTAATACTGCTTTCAATACGTTGATGAATTAAGTTCATCAGGACACTTGCTCTTGTTCCCATTTTTGTGTGAAAATGTCCAGAGTATCGTCACCGAAAGATCCTTGTGAACAGTTGAATAATCAGCTAAATCTGCGATGATTTAATCTGTGGGAAAATACTTCCAAACTTCCTGGAGTACCGGCTAATAAACATCAAAATAATCTGATTGTCTGAATTCCTTTACAGTCGTATTTTTATGTGCGATTTTAAGAGTAATACCAAATGATAGTCTCAAGCCTTGCCAGCCCGATTTTACCTGTCCGCCGATATTCAGTGAAGCCTCCTTGTGTTTTTTAATATGAAACTTCCCTCCATTATCGATCATCCAACCCGCGGCACAAGTCAGACCAAGGAAGGGCAGTACAGATATGTTCACATTTAATGAAGGTACAAAGACCAGTGATTTAGCAGTCATTTTCAGTTCATCTTGTCTTTCAAATTCTCCAACTTTGAGATTTTCATCCAGTCTGAGGGTAGAAATCATTAATCCCATAGGAAGTGAAGGCATAGCTGAAAGAGATTTGTTGCCGAATATAATCCCGGGTTGAAAAAATGCTAAATGTCCTCCGACAATCTGATCGAACGTATAAATTCCCGAATAATCCTTCAATCCTATGCGTGATCCCGTCGTATAATTCTGATATCCGAGTGATACGTATAACAGATCCTTTTGGTAATTGACAGATATTGAAAAGTAAAGTCCGGGGTCGAAAGAATTCACATCGGCGGCTTTGAAGGGTAAGCTCTGTGAAACAGTGGTATTTATTCTCTTTAGGTCAGGCATCGCGTAGCCACCGTACCCTGTGACAAATGATAATGAAAAAAAAGACGGAACTTCCTGGGAATATGATATGTTTGTTGAAGCAAGGAAGTAAAGAAATGTTACAATATGGCCATGTTTTAACAGCCATTTAGTCAGGCAGTGTGATCTGTAAACCATATGTATCAATTAAGAAGTTCTTATACCGCTGAACAATTCCTACAGAGCCGGCTTCAATTTTCTTTTCTATAAGACCGGTATTAATGTCATAGAAAATCAGGAAATCATCTTTCTCGAATAGTATGGTTTCACTTTCCGGATCAACACTTTCCCAAAAGGTATATGCCGCATTAAATCCTGAAATCAATTCAAGGTCACTCCTCCTTTTTTCAACTCTGTCCATGGCTGCCATGATTAGCGAAGAACCGGAGGCCGACCAGAAAAAAAACGGATAATTATACGATTGAATGCTTGAAATCTCTTGCCACCTATTCATACCTTGCTCGTATGCGGTAACTTTTGGATAGGGCCATGCCTGGTGACATAAAATCAGTCTGGTACCGTCGGGTGAAAGAGTGCCGCGTACCATTCCTTTCCCATTGACCTGGATAGTATCCCTGTTTAGCAGAGCACCTGAGAGAGCATCGAACAGGAAGATCATTCCATCTGAATCGCCGACTACAAGCCGACCGTCATTTGAAAGATTAAATAAGACAAGTTTATCGTAGCCTGCCTGATTTAAAAGCGAAGGAGCAGGGAATCTGGTAACAATCGAGAAATTATCAGTGCGTCTGAGGTATATATCTGTAAAATCAGTGTATGCAAACATATCTCCATTATTTGACACTGAAAGCTTTTCAATGGTGGGGAGCTTAGTAATTATTGAATCAGTAACACTTAGTTCAAGAGGATAATATTTGTAAAGCCTTCCCTCAGCTGCAAGGAGAATAAAATCTTTGCTGTTGACGATATATGATCTCTGGTGTTTAGGCAACGAAGGTTGAGGATAGAATCTTATTTGCGTGCCGATTATGTTAGAGTATCTGCTCTCACTAAGACCGGCGGGTATAAACTTCAGCCTGATAGTTAAACCATAAGCAAATCCTGACTTAGTCAGTTTAACGGAATCCTGTTCGGGGTCACTTATGAAGTATTTTTCCAGAACAGAATTTCCCCCGAAAAACGAGTAGATGTAATATCCGCCCAGGGATTCAATGTTTTTAGCTTTGTCCCAACGCACAAGGATCTGCCCGTCTTTATTCCAATGGACCTCCATTCCTGTTAGAGTATCATTCACCTCAATCTGATTTCCAATGTAGGATCCTGCAGGTGTATTAATTTTAAGGTAATAGGTGTTCCTTTCGCCTTCCCAGTATGTGGTGTCCGTAAAAAATGCTATTGACGGATCTGTTAACGTTGCTATCTGAACTGGTTCCGTATGCGCATATGTACTCCTGTATATGGAATATGATATGAAATTCGGATGATTAAAAGCAGACCAGCTGAGATTAATTGCGTCCTGCACATGAACAGCTTTCAACAGGCACGATTCATACTCTGGTAATGTTTTATCGATTAATACAGGCTTGTCAAGAACATACATGAATCCTTCACCATCAATCGCCTCAGCAAGGCTTCCCGATCCTGTTCCCGTGATGATTTCGACATGCATTGTATAAGTCCCGTCATTAAACTGCTTCGGATCAATCGTAAAATTCACTCTCTGAGTATTCATGCCTTTCACATAATTAGTCAGGATTTGTTCTCCCAGACTGATTTTTACAGATAATATCTTTCTTCCTTCACTATCAATGGTATAACTGAAATCTGCAGGCCATCCGATTTTGATGGTGTCTTCATAATTGTCAAGGCTGAATTCGAGAGGAGGAGCAAGCAAAGGAGGTTGAAGGATTGTTTCAGGCACTTCGTCAGGAACAAACTCGCATGAGAACATCATGATCAGGTTGATAAAAAACAGATAAGCTAGTCTTTTCATTTGGTCTCATCTTATTTCAAAAATACAAGAAATAATTTTTGTTGTTCGTCAAGCCTTCACTTTTGGTCAATCCCTTTCTTGCGGTAAGATTTCCAATTGCTGGATAAAATCATTGTTCCATCTCTGAAGAAATCCGCCATTTCTGATTGTAAGAATGCTGTCAATATACCCGTAAGAGTCATACCTGATGTTTGTTTCAGCCTGGTTACCCAGAGTAAACCTGTCAATGGTTCCATACCTGATCAAACTTTCAATGGTCCAGGTA
>DATALC010000067.1:0-9086 GCA_036261265.1 Bacteroidales bacterium | reverse complement strand
TACTTCATCTCGAAGTCGACAGGAAGGATTGAAGAAGGTAAAACTGTCGTCTGGCGATTTCCTGAGTTTGACTTTGAATTCCCTGTAAGAGGCGCAAAAGTTGTCCGGGACAAGTTAATTTCTTTCAATTGGGATATTGACGGGAAAGAGCTTCTTGTTGAAATTACACTGACACCAGTGAAAGACAATTCAACACTTGTAACTGTCACTGAAAAAAGCATGAAGAATGATGAGGCAGGAATTAAGTGGCTCAGTGGAAATACTGCAGGATGGGCAAACTTCCTGGCCTGCCTGAAGGCTTATCTTGAATATGGTATAAATCTCAGGAAGGGAGCTTTTGATTATCTTGCTGAAAAAAAGTAAAAATGTTGAAATATCATGCTGTTAATTCATTAACAATAGCTGAGGTTGTCGATCCGGAAGAGATTTCAGGACCAGGAGAGATACTCGATTTGATGGCCGATGCAAGGTATAACGGTTCCGACAGGATGATCTTTCATTCAAAAGATCTTAACCCCGGTTTTTTTGAACTTAAAACAGGTATTGCCGGAGAAATCCTTCAGAAGTTCTCAAATTACAGGATGAAGCTTTCGATAGTCGGAGATTTTTCGGAAATAAAGAGCAAGAGCCTCAACGATTTTATAAGAGAAAGCAACAGGACAGGAATTATTACTTTCGTTGCCACAATGGAGGAAGCTTTGGAGAGGTTGGGCAGGTAAAAAGCCGTTTTTTAACGCAGGGTTCGCAGAGTACTCAGCGTTTCCAGCGTTTTATAAAAGCTGTCGATACAAAAAATTCATTGCGATGTTAGTCAGGCTTCTACCTCTTCAGGGGCGAGGTTTGAGAGAGGCCGTTCAACAACCCGGCCTCACCCCTTGAATTCCCGAATAATACGAGCAGTAAGGGTTACTTTTACGATCCGGCCTCACCCCTTGAATTCCCCTCTCCCAGGGTGAGAGGGGAACAAATTCGAGATAATTATATTATCACACAAAAAGCAAAATCATCCAGACAATTAAACCCAGATAATCTCACTATATTCCAGAAGATCAAGCCTCTCCCTCTTCAGGGGAGAGTTTGGAGAGAGGCCGGGAAACGACAATCCTTCATCTATATCGGCGAGTTTGGAGAGAGGCCGGAAAAGTATAAGCTTTTGATACAACAGATTAGAAAAAAAACAGCCTCACTATGGAGGCTGCTTTTATATTCATATAAAACCTTGTATTACAATGAATAAGGTCTTCTGTATTCATAATCCATGAGCCTGTGGTTTTCAGCTTCCTTATCATTTACAAATGAATAAGTAGCGGGTTCCCATTTAACAGGTCTCTTAAGCTCGTTTGCAATATTGCCGAGGCAGCATGTGACTGCTGTGCTGCAACCATACTCTATTGATGCTATCGGTTTCTGACGCGATCTTACGCAATCGATAAAGTTCTGCATGTGCGGTGAGCTGATCTCGAAACGAAGTCCTGCCTGTGTCGGAGCCGGACGGTCGGAACGCTGTGCATTCTGTGGTCTCTGCTGAGGAGGTCTCTGGCCGGCAGGTCTTGCCTGAGGCCTGTTACCAGCTATTTCAGCAGGAATAAGAGAAGCATCAGAGCATGCAATATAACCACGTGCAACCTCAATCCATCCTTTTGTTCCGATGAACTTGATACCCTGTGCACCCGGATTATCGTCGAGATATGGCTGTTCTGTCATGACAACTCCTGTTTTGTATTTGAATGTCATGTATTCAGTACCGTTGTATCCTTTTGGAATAATCTCGCAGGGAGCTGAGCCGTCCATTCCGATAGCAGCCTGTGCAATGTCGAACATGTGTGCGCCCCAGTCTGCTGTATAGCCGTTACCTGTTTCAAGGTACCAGCGCCATGCACCCCAGAGTGTTTCGTTCTGAACAGGATCGAGAGTGATCTGTGGAGCCAGGTCCGAGTTATAGATGATCTTTTCGTCGTTAAGAGGACCGAGCCACAGGTTCCAGTTCAGGTTTCCGGGAATTGCCTGAGCAGGAAGATCGAGAGGTTTCGGTGGATCACCAACCTTTGCATATATCTTTTCAATATGACCGATTGCTCCTGCCTGAACAAGTTCTATTGCCTTCTGGAATTCCTTGCTTGAACGCTGCTGGCTTCCAACCTGGACAACTCTTTTGTTATCTGTGGCAACCTTTAACATTGTTCTTGCTTCCCTGATAGTATAAGAAAGAGGTTTCTGAACATATACATCTTTTCCTGCCTGACATGCATGTATTGTCATGAGGGCATGCCAGTGGTCGGGTGTAACAACCTCAACAACGTCAATGTCCTTACGATCGAGAAGTCTCTCATACTGTTCATAAGTGTCACAGCGGGGAGCGAGTCCCAGTGATTTCTGCCACTCTTCAACTCTGTTCTTATAACGCTGCTGCTTGATAGAGTCAACATCACAACATGCAACAACCTGGATTCCTTTTACTCCTGCAAATCCGGAGAAATCGCTAAGAGCCTGGCGGCCAAGCCCGATTGTTCCCATTATAACGCGATCACTCGGAGCAATGCGTACACCGTTGATCACATAGCTGGGAAGAATTGTAAGGCCTGCAAGACCCACTCCTGAAAGGCTGAGGAAATCACGCCTGTTCAGTCCTTTACTTGTTTTTTCTTTCATCTTCTTTTGTTGTTTGAATAGGTTCTGGGTTAAAATTGAGTCTCGAAATATAGGAAAATATTGAATTGACTCCGACCTGTTAAGATTTTTTAATATATCTTTCACCCCTATTTTTTCTGGTGAATGCGTCTCTTTATTCTTTTTTTCCTTTCTTTTTTAATATCTGAATCCTGCTTTTCACAGGCATTTACTTTTCATGAATCAGGAGATTCAGTCAATGAGAATCTGATTAGTAAAAAGGTTATCGTTTTTAATTACAGGATGATCCCATATTCGGCCAGCTACGAAAACAGGTACAGGATATTGAAAAACTATAATGATTATTACCCCAATTTCGAGAATAACTATTCATTGCAGAATTTCATTTCTGAAAATAACTATAATGATTCATCCATACTTGCCGGTTTTCGTCTTGTTAACGAAAACTACGGTATACCTTCCCCTGGAAATGCTTTGACCGAGAAGGAATTGTTCTATGGAGCCTGGAGGAACCGGCTTACAGCCGGCAAATCGGGGACGGATCTAAGAAACTCGATGATTGAAGGCACCGAATCGCTTATTAGTCTTGGCTACACCGATTTTGGTAATGATTTTCTTCCATTTATTACAAGCCTTATGGAAGAACAGCATATAGTAAACTATGATAATTCCCGCACTAAAGCCTTTGGCAAAGGATCGAAAGGAATTGTAACATCTTTACAGATCCTGAACGCTCTCAATTCACAGAACACTGAACTGAATTTTGGCGTTTGCCGCGACGTTCATGAAATGGGCAGGGAGCTTCTGAAGTCAATGAGCGAAGCCTGGTATGGGCATTTTTATCCAGGCATGAAGATTGATTTTGATGAGTATATTTTCCTGCAGTCGTGGACGACAAACAAATCACAGCATGTAACAATTTCAATGATTGACCCCATAAAAGAAAGAAGGATCTATGAACTTGACTGGGGTCGGGTTATAGTGAGGGAAAACATGCCCGGATATGACAATGGACGAATGTATGGGAATACTTACAGGATCTGGAAATATGATTCACGAAAGCAGATGAGCGTACCGGTCGATTTCAGGAGGACAGCTTTTGGGAAGATTTTGGATGAGAACGTGCTTTCGAGGAGTGATTATTTTCAGTTCAATGGCATTTTTGATGAAGAGTTTTATTCTGATATAAGCTATCTGAAGAATATGGGGAAATACGGGGAGCTGAACTTTTCTCTTGGTACATATTATCCAGGCCAGATGTACTTTCTTACAGGCTGGCGCCTCAACACAAAAAAGAAGAAAATTACATCGTTCCTGAGTCATTCGAGCCTGTTTGCACTGCAGGGAGTTATTCACGAAGATACAAGGAAGAAGCAGTTACTCTATCCGCAAACAGGCTGGCAATTCACAGGCAGCATTATGGGATTACCGCGAATTTTATCAAGATTTGAAACATCAAAGTTTAAAATTGCCCCGAACCTTACGCTTGATGCTTATGTAAATCAACAATTTGATGTATTCCTCACAGGGAATCTGTTTTATATGAATGATTCAATTGATGACAGGGATATTTCGGGCTCCGGCGATGGCAATCTTTCTTTCAGCAACGGGTTCAATATTGTGTATCAAAGACAAAGAATTCGTTCGGCGATATCATTGCAATCAAGAAGCTGCCTTCTTCCCAAAGACATAAGGTTGTTCTCGCCAAACATATTCACCCTGATCCCCAATCTCCGTTATATAACACCTGCAGTTGATGCAATTGCGACAACATCGGTAAACATCAATGAACATAACAGGCTGTCGGCAGAAGGAATATTCGAATTCACGAATCTTCACTCGACAATCTTCTCAGGTTCGGTTTCAATACAAAACAAACAACGGAAAAATATACATCTGTCAGGTTCAGCAGGCTTAACACACCAAATCAGAGGATTAAAATACTTCTGGTATCCCGCAACACGAAAATGGGTTGAGATGAGTCTGAATTATTTCACAAATTCATTTTCTGTAAGTATCATGAGCTATTCTGAGAGTAGTCTCTCCTGTAATATTTCTTACAGAAGAGCTCTTTAAGCATCAAAAGTAAAGATGATTTTCCTTTCGCAAGATCCTTTACCCGGTTCGCACATTTTGGGGTTTTCCCCTCGCACCGATAAAGTCCACGGTCCTTCGGATTGAAACTTCATTAATAACCCTAGTCACTCTAGTCACTCTAGTCACTTCCTTTCATTTTGATACGAGATGATTTCCCTTTTGCAAGAACCTTTATTGTCAGGAACTATTATTATTTTCCAACTTTCTTTTTGCAGAAAAAGAAAGTTGCAAAGAAAAGCTGCCCCAAAATCCAACCTGATGGATTTGTTTTCGCACATGCCAACCCGGCTGGGGCTCAAATCCATCCGGTTCGCACATTTTGGGGTTTTCCCCTCGCACCGTTAAAGTCCACGGTCCTTCGGATTCAAACTTTATTAATAACCTAGTGTGATGATTGGTTAAAAAGTATACTATATTTTTAATGGTTTTCCCGTGTAAGTCCATTCAAATGGTTTTGCCCTGGTTTCATTATAAGTTTTTACATATTCAATAAGCTGATCTGCAAGCTGTGACGAGGACTTCCATATTCCTCCTTTGATTACATCTCTTGTCATTATGTTAAACCATATTTCCACCTGATTGAGCCATGAAGAATAGGTTGGCGTGAAATGGAATTGGAACTTTCTTTTCCCTTCGAGCCATTTATTAACCTCTTTATTCTTGTGAATAGGGAGATTATCGATGACGATGTGTAATTTTTTTCCTCTATAGCTTCGATCAAGTTTCTTTAAGAATTTCAGAAAATTATCTGTATTGTTAGAATCTATGGTCTTAGCTGTTATCTCTCCAGTATGAACTGCTAAAGCCGCAATAAGCGAAACAGTTCCATTTCTTTTATAAGTTGCTGTCAATCTCCTTGGCTGACCAGATTTCAGCGGGAGAAGCGGCTGGGTTCGATCTAATGCTTGTATTTGAGTCTTTTCATCTACACATAATACGATTGCATTTTCGGGAGGATTCATATACAATCCAACAATGTTGATCATCTTGGCTTCAAACTCAGGATCAGGACTTTTGCCGCACCAATACTCAACTTTATGTGGTTTTAAATCAGCATCTCTCAAAATCTGAAAAACCTTGCTTTGGCTTATGCCTACTTCCTTTGCGATCCTTGCTTGTGACCAATTGGTGTATCCTCCCTCAGGTTTTGAGCAAGCTTTTTGAATCACCAATAATTTTTTTTCCTGGGATATTACAGGTGGTTTTCCCTTTCTTGTAGCATCTTTTAATCCTTCAATGCCATAACTCTTGAATCTCTGACGCCATTTATTTACCGCTCTTCTGCTCAGGTTCGTCTGTCCCATAATCTGATCAATGGTCATCCCTTGGGAGCTGAGTATGATTACTTTAGCTCTGTCAACATATCGCTTCTGAAGCTTTAAAGAACGATGCATCGTTACTAATTCTTCACGCTGCTCTGCAGTAACTTGATAATGTATTGGTTTCCTTGCCATGAAGGCAAAGATAATAATATATTTTAGTTTACCTACTTACTAATTATTACACTAGCCAAACACAAGTTGCTGTTTCTTGATCAAGAAACAGCATAGTTGTAGGAAAGGCTGCTTCCATGAAAGAAGAGTTCCTGGAAAAGGTAATCAGTGAAGTAGTGAAGCTGATAGAATGAGTTATTTCACATCATTCTCCGGCACGTCCAAATGGTGTAGATTGAACTTATCTAAAATGTCTGTAATCGTTAGTTTGTCATTTTGAGCATACTCAAAAATTTCTTTCGTAATCTCAAATTTGCGTATTCCACCTCCGTGATAAGCAAGTAAATATTCAAAGTAGTATTTGTCTCCTTCATGGGTTACAATGTATGCCTGACCATAGTATTTATTGGAGGTATTGACCGGAGGTGGATAGGTTTCTCCTTTAATAATAGAAAAGATTTTTTTACAATCCTTAAGTTTATATTTGGTAAATAACTCAGGTAAATTAATATTTGTTGTTTTTGCTTCATTGTATATTTCCGCATTGATCTCGATACCTCCGCCGTTTTCATCAATTATATTTCTTTCATATACTAGTAGGAAGCGCCCATCATCGAAACGACTTATTTCCCATCCTTCTTTTTTTATTGTTTCTATTCTCATTTGTAGGGTAATCTTTCAAATGGTATAATCTTTTTTAAATCCACAATTGCTTCTGAAATACCCCCACATGTTTTACCTCCGGGTATCCATTTTGCTACATTCGCACCTGTTTCATTTCCTGAAGGGATTTTTATTTCCCCAACATCACTCCGCTTAATATGTGCAAAAACAACGTCTTCCTTCAATGTGTTTGGATCAAAGCCTATTTTATTCTCTATTTTACGGAGATCGCCTGCCGTTTCAAAAATCATATCTTGATATTCCTTATACGGCATTACAAAAGCGTCACTTGGACCAAGTGTCCCGTTAAAATCTTTCAAGGCTTTTTCTGAAGTAATCCTAACAATATCGTCGTTTTCAAATTTCTTAAGATGATTATCAATAAGATTTTTGTTCAGGTATGTATCTGGTTCAGGAACTTTTTCTCCTTTAGATTTTTTTGCTACAGCATCTAAAGCACCCGGGTTTCTCCTTATCACATCATCTGCCCCCAGTTCGTCCATTTTCTTCCATGCATCCAAGAGCTCGGGCTGCTTAAGGAACTTATTAAGGCTTTCGTCTGTTGCATCAACAAAATCATCAAGGAATTTATTGCCGTTATCGGGCAGATTATCTAGTTTTTTCAGTAAGTCTGTAGAAAGAGATTCGTCAATGCTCCTGAACCTTAACCACAGTTTTGCCTTGGGCATTTTTTCGGCCATTACGATTGCCATATCCGGCAATTTTGACAGGAACTTGCCCGACATAAATACGCTTACAGCGCTACGTACACTAGTTTTTGTTATCAAATGCCCTTTACGTCCGGCATCGATTTCTTTGTCGATCATTTCTTTGTAGCCTTCTTTACCGCTCCCGGTAAGCTCTTGCAATACAATCTCGCCTAAAATCGGGAACAAAAATGAAGGCTTATCTGCAATCTGGTCCTTTATTGATTTTAAACCTTCGACGGCATCTTTTCTTGCCTGCTTATCGGTAACAAGGTCGTGTACTGTTGTTACCATACTGGTAATATCAGTAACCGCCATTGCACCGGCTTCCAATGCTCCTGTACCTATTGGTGGGGCTTTTATTGTTGTATTTGTCTCAGAGGCTAAATAAACAGGCTGTTCTATTTCGGCGGTTTCCAAGAAAGATATGCCTATGCCTCCGACTTCGCAAAGTATTTTTATGAATGATGCATCTTTATTGATTTCAACTTTCTTTCCATCGGGGAACTCGTCACTATTAAAGTTTGCCGCAATGCTGTTTAAGGTAGTTTTTATGTCTTTAACCTTATATTCTTTTAACAAGGCATTGTTTTTAGCCAGCATGTTTTGGGATATGTCGGTTAACACTGCAGTTTTGCCAGTTGCAAGTGCCAGATTTTTATTAATTCCCAAAGCTGCAAATTGCAATATGCCATCGGCATCAAAGCCTACGCGCATTTTCATGTCGATGCTGCCATCGCTCCAGTTACCAGCGTTTATGTCGGCATCGTTTTCGGGGGATTCAATGGCTTCGGCCTTGTTTTGTACATTCAGCCTGTAAATCTTTCCGTTCTGGGTAAATTCAAACTGCTGATTGACACGGGCTTCTGATTGAAGTTGTGTAAGTATTTCAGTTATCTGCGGCAATGTGTATCCTCCCACAGAGAGTTCCAGTGCATCAAAGCACTGCATAATGTCATTGCCAATTTTTGTATAAAGGTTGTCAACGCCCTGCAAAGAACCTGTTTCACATGCTTTGGAATAATCTTCTTTTAAATATGTGCATAAATGGGAGACAACCTTTCCTTCATTCATCTGATTCAGCACGATAAACTTGTCCAGGTCAGCAGGAATGTTAAATCCTTCAACATTCAAATTGGTAGGGATGCTGTTTTCGTCAAAGTCGAAAGAGCTTGTATGAAGCTCGTCTCCAACATAGCTGTATTTCATGAAAAATACGTGGTAGGATTCGCCTTTGATTTTGAAAACCATGCCATCAGATTCAGTTGTCAAGGATGAGCATTTAATACCAAAAGCAAAAGAATTCGTGCCGAAGTATTTTAATATCCTGAGCAATCTGTTAAGGTCATCGGTTGCCATCATCCCCTCCTCATCCCTCTCAAACATCCCTATCACCAATCCCGGATCATGTATCGCGTCCCACTGGTGCTTACTTTAACACTTCTTTTTGCAGCTAAAAACCTTTGCTATAGGCGGTTTTTCAGATTTTCAAAGAACGTCTTAACAAATAATTTTATGCAAGATATAAAAAATCATATCATACTTTCCCGACCTTCGG
>DATALC010000062.1:0-1729 GCA_036261265.1 Bacteroidales bacterium | reverse complement strand
TTATTGATTTCGTTGCGGGAAGACGAAACAATTATCCTGTAGGCTGTCTGCTTTTCGGCCTCTGCAGGAACGATCCATGTGAATTCAGGAAGCAAATCGAGGATCGGCACCCCGGAAGGATCCCTTATGAATTCGACCATGAGTCCCGATGGACGTGTATCATGATGATTTTCATTTACCCGATTTCCGAAAATCAATGTTATAATGATGATAATTGATGATAAGCTCATTCAATATTAAGTAAGAGCTTAAATGTAGACTTTTTTGAGTAAAAGATCAATTCTCCCATCACCGTTTCTATCTTTCTCCCCATCTCCCACTCTCCGAACGGTCGAGGGCTAAGAATTCTCCCCATCTCCTTTTCACCTCTTCTCCCATTCTCGCACCTTACGTTTTCATTTGTATAACTAACAAATTCGTTGTATCTTTAATCTGTTAACTTTATTGTGAAAGAAATGAGAAGAATACTTCTGTTTTTTAGCCTGTTGTTCTGTTATCATGTAAAATTCCTGAATGCACAGCAACCTGAATACCCGGCAATAGACAAGTTGCTTGTATTCGGTGAATATGAGAAGGCGGCTGACACATGCAGGCTGATCTTATCAGGCGACAGTACAAATGCAATGATCTGGTACAAGCTCGGCCTTGCACAGCAAAATATGATACCTGATACAGGTTCATTCCGATGCTTTGTTTTGGCATCTGCAAATGACACCGCCAATAATCTTTACAGGTTTACAGTTGCAAAAGGATATATTGCCAGAAACAGGGATTTTAAAGCAAAGCCTCTCCTTCAGGAGCTTTATTCAAAAGATTCTCTCAACTGGCAATATGCAAGTTATCTGACAGGCATTTACATCAAGGAAGGGAAATACGATAAAGCGATCGACATCTATAATCGTTTCTATTCTGTTGATTCAACAAATTATGTAATTCTTGATAAGCTTGGCTTTGCTTATCTCAGAAAGGCAGAATATGGTAAAGCAATTGATTTTTATAATAAATCCCTGGCTGTCAATCCGAGGAATATCGACGCAATACGAAATCTCTCATTTCTTTATCCATTCGTTAATAACCGGGATACTGCAATAGTTCTTCTTTCAGATGCAATCAGGATGGATCCGGAGGATGCCGATCTATACGCCAGACGCGCAACATTATATTTCTCCAGAAGTCACACAAAAAGAGCGCTTGATGATTATCTCAGGATCATGTCGATGGGTGATACAACGGCTTTATACCTCAAGAGAGCAGGTATCGGGTACTTGAATAATCTTCAGCCTGCTCTTGCAATACCATTCCTGAAAAAAGCAGCTGCACGAGATACAACTGATTTCGAAACAGTAGAATATATAGCGCGTTGCTATTCAAACATGAAAGACTATGACAGGAGCGCATTTTACTATAAGAAAGTGATCAGCATGCTTAAACCTTTTAAAGATGCGATGGGGATGACTTACCTTTCTCTTGGTTCGCAACAAAAGGCAGACAGCCTGTATGTTGAAGCAGTAAGCAGTTATACAACCGCTTATGAAACCTGGGGTAATACAGGCGTTTTGATGATGATTGCAAATATTTACGATGAAAACCTGAATAATCCTGAAAAAGCAGTAAGCTTTTATAAAAAGTTTATCACAGTATCACAGATGAGCAATTATCCTGACTATATCGGCTCAATAAAAAAGAGAATAGAATATCTCGAAAATAAGATAGCCGAGGAAAAAGCGAA
>DATALC010000058.1:0-4107 GCA_036261265.1 Bacteroidales bacterium | reverse complement strand
GGGCTATTGAAGCAGCCGGTGATGTCGATGTACTTCTCCTGGATAAAACCGGCACAATAACCCTAGGCAACAGGATGGCTTCAGAATTCATCCCGGTGGACGGGGTGAGTATTGACGAGCTGGCTGATGCAGCACAGATTTCTTCTCTCTCCGATGAAACTCCCGAGGGACGTTCAATTGTCGTGCTTGCCAAGGAAAAATATAACATCAGAAGCAGGCAGGTGACGGGAATGAATGCTGTCTTTGTCCCATTCTCAGCATATACGAAAATGAGTGGAATCGACCTGATAAGGGATAATGGTGAAGTTTTTAAGATAAGATAAGGGGCCTCTGGTTCCATTAAAGCATTTGTTCAGAATAACAATGGGTTTTTTCCTAAGAATGCTGAGGATATAGTTGCAGAATTAGCCGGAAAGGGTGCAACTCCGCTTGTGGTATCCTCCAATGAAAAAGTACTTGGAGTCATTCATCTCAGGGATACAATTAAGGGAGGCATAAGCCAAAGGTTTGCTGAACTCAGAAAAATGGGCATCAAAACAGTAATGATAACTGGCGATAATGCCCTGACTGCAGCAGCAATCGCAGCAGAGGCAGGTGTTGATGATTTTATGGCAGAAGCTAAGCCTGAGGACAAATTGAAACGTATACGTGATGAGCAGGCAGCCGGTCATCTTGTAGGTATGATCGGAGATGGTACAAATGATGCCCCGGCACTGGCGCAGGCGGATGTGGGTATTGCTATGAATTCAGGAACTCAGGCTGCACGTGAAGCTGGAAATATGGTTGATCTTGATAGTAACCCTACCAAGCTGATAGAAGTTGTTGAAGTTGGAAAGCAATTACTCATGACTCGTGGATCGCTGACTACGTTCAGTATTGCAAATGATGTCGCAAAATATTTTGCCATCCTCCCTGCAATTGCTGTTTCTCTTTATAGCGGACCCACCGGTGCAGGACCTCTTTCAGCTTTGAACATCATGAAGCTCTCCACCCCCGAAAGTGCTATTCTGAGTGCTGTAATTTTCAACGCACTTATTATCATCCTGCTTATACCTCTGGCCTTGAAAGGAGTAAAATATCGTCCTGTTTCAGCTGGTACAGCGCTACTAAGGAATCTGTTGATTTTTGGTTTGGGCGGGATAATTGCTCCATTTATTGGAATAAAACTAATTGACTTGTTGTTGAATATGATATGAAAACACTTATCGTTTCACTTAAAATATTTCTTTTTTTTTACAATCCTTACTGGTATTATATATCCTTTATTTATTACCGGAATTGCAGAGATTTTTTTCCCGGGAAAAATAAACGGAAGCATTATTTATAAAAATAACATGCCAGCAGGAAGTTCTTTGATTGGGCAGAAATTCGATTCAGCAATTTACTTCTCTTCCCGGCCTTCTGCCACAGATTACAATGCGTTGCCTTCAGGCGGCTCCAACCTTGGCGCTACAAGTTCAAAGCTTAAGGGTGAAGTTAGAATGCGAGCCAATCAATTTCTTCAAAGTAATCATCTCCCTGATTCAACTAATATCCCGGATGAAATGATATTTGCATCAGCAAGTGGACTTGATCCTCATATTTCGTTTCGGTCAGCCCTCCTTCAGCTAAATAGAGTTGCAGCATCCCGGAATTATAATGAACGTCAAAAAAAGGAGCTTCTTAACCTTATAAATACACACCTTGAACTGCCTCTGTTTAATGTGCTTGGAGAGCCGGTAATAAATGTTTTATTATTAAATTTAGATGTGGACACAATAAAATGACAGGAATAAATCAACGTCCCGATCCTGACGCCTTGCTTGCTTCTCTCAAGGCTGATGAGGAAAAGAGCAAAAGAGGAAGTCTTAAGATATTCTTCGGCATGTGTGCCGGTGTCGGGAAGACATATACCATGCTTGAAACTGCACAGGCTGAAAAACGGAAGGATGTTGATGTCGTAATAGGCTATATCGAAACGCATAAAAGAAAGGAGACAGAAGAACTTACAAAAGGATTACAACAAATTCCACGTAAAAAGATAAATTATAAAACTGCAGTCCTGGAAGAAATGGATATTGATTCCATTATAAACAGGAAACCAAAGATCGTACTTGTTGATGAGCTCGCACATTCTAATGTCCCAGGAAGCAGGCATGAAAAAAGGATGCAGGATGTAATTGAACTTCTTGAAAATGGAATTAATGTTTACACCACACTGAATGTTCAACACCTTGAATCCAGGTCTGAACTTGTATCACAGATAACCGGTATTGAGGTCCGGGAAACAGTACCTGATGAGATATTCGAAAATGCAGATGAAGTTGAACTTATAGATTTGACTCCGGAGGAGCTTCTTCAAAGGCTATCAGAGGGCAAAGTGTATACAGCAGAAAAAACCGGGCAGGCCGCTGCAAATTTCTTTAAAAAAGGGAATATAACTGCTCTTCGGGAATTGGCTTTAAGGATAGTTGCCGACAGGGTTGATAAGCAGTTGCATGTTTATATGCGTGATAAGCAGATTAAAGGACCATGGAAATCCGGACTTCATCTTCTTGTTGCCATAGGATGGGGTCCGTTCTCTGCGAGACTGCTGAGATGGGCAAAAATGCTTTCATATTCAATGGGTGCATCTATCCAGGCGGTATTTGTGGAAACTGCCGGAGCAATACCGAAATCAAAAGAGGCTCTTCTAAACCGGAATATCGCCCTTGCAAAAAAATTAGGGATTAAATTCAGTATAATTTCTGATCTCGACAGAGTCAAAGGCATTGTAAACTTTGCCCAGAAAGAGAACATCACACATATCATTGTCGGTAAGCCAAGGGCAAGAAACATTGCTTCCCTTTTCAGACTTGGAAATTTTGTGAACAGACTTATTAAATACAGCGGAGATATTGATGTATATATTCTTGGCGCAGATAAAAACGTTAAAGATAAATTCAGGCAAAGAGTTGCTATACCCTCGTTTACTTCTACTTTTAAAGATTATTTTATTGCATTTTTCTTTGTCACTCTGACCTCAGTAATTTTTTATCCTTTGAAGGATATTATAGGATATCAGGCTGTCTCATTTCTATTGCTCTTCCTTGTCTCAATATTAGCCCTTTTCTTCGGAATTGGTCCGATTCTGCTTGCAGCCACTCTTTCTGCCACTATCTGGGATTATTTCTTCATTCCTCCACAATTCACTCTGCACATCAGTAAGCCTGTAGATGTAATGATGCTTATAATGTTCTTTATAATTGCACTATTGAATGGGATATTAACAGCAAGAACCAGGAGACAGGAACAGAAAATCAGGATCAGGGAAGAAAGAACGCAGGCTCTTTACCAGCTTACAAAGGACCTGAATATCGTTTCCGGGAATGAAGATGTAAAGAGAACCGCTACCGAATTCATTCAAAAGTATTTCAATTTGAACAGTCATATTTTGCTGAAAAACAATCACCTTCAATTGGAGATACCAACTGGTCTATTGTCATGCAATGATAAAAGTATAGCTGAATGGGTTTTTAAAAACTCACGAAAGGCAGGAAAATACACAGAAACCCTGCCTTCTAGCAATTTTACATTTTACAGTCTTATCGGAACGGGAGATCCAATGGGAGTTCTTGTTGCCATCCATGAGAAACCTCTTACATTTGGCCAGGAACAGTTCTGGGAAGCCTCGTTGTCTCAGATTTCTGCCAAATTCGAAAGGGAGTTTTATCGTGATGCAGCAAAAAAATCATATGTCATCAATGAATCAGAGAAATTATATAAAACATTATTTAATTCAATTTCACACGAACTCAGAATTCCTGTTACAACAATAATGGCAGCTTCCGAATCACTGCAATCAGATAACTACAATGAAGCGACAACTAAAAAACTGCACAATGAGATAAGTCAGGCCTCAATTCGTCTCAATCATCTTATAGAGAATCTTCTCAATATGTCCAGACTTGAAACAGGACGGATTTCGCCAAAAATGGATTGGTGCGATGTACACGATCTTGCTTATAAAGCTTCAGCCTCTCTCGGTAATGAGTTAGTTCCATTCCAGCTGTCAATCGTTATTCCTGGTGATATGCCACTTGTATTTATTGACTTCGGGCTTATTGAGAATGTAATCCATAATTTGCT
>DATALC010000048.1:0-9909 GCA_036261265.1 Bacteroidales bacterium | reverse complement strand
ATGCCTGTATCAGTTCTTTTCGTTTCTCTCCTCGGTTTCTATATATTGCTTGTTCTGTTCGGTCTTAATCCATGGCTTGCCATAACAGGCGCAATCGCTTATGGCTTCACATCATTCTTTTTCCAGATACTCGGCGCGGGCCACAACACCCAGGCTATTGCACTTGCCTATATTCCTCCACTCATCGGAAGTATCTTGTACACATACAGGCGCAATTTAATTACCGGGGCTTTGCTTACAGCATTGTTTCTTTCTCTTGAGCTTTCGGCAAATCATCCCCAGATGACTTATTATGCGATGCTGTGCGTCCTTGTTTTTGGAATTGTGGAGCTTATTTATTCAATAAAGGAAAGCAGGCTTAAGAAATTCATTATCACAACTGCCACTCTTTTCCTGCCTCTGTTAATAGCAATTGGCACTAATTTCGGAAGCCTCTATACTACTTATGAATACGGAAAATACTCGACAAGAGGAAAATCTGATCTTACAGTTAATAACAAGGCAATATCATCGGGACTTGATAAGGATTATATACTTGCCTGGAGCTATGGTATTGATGAAACATTCAATATGCTGATCCCCAATTATAAAGGAGGATCGAGCCATGCTTTCAATAGAGATTCTGAGACTATGAAAATTCTCAGGCAGAACAAGGTTCCGGCAGAAACGGCAAATTCAATTCCAATGTACTGGGGACCACAGGCATGGACTGATGGACCACATTACGTGGGCGCAATAGTTTTCTTCCTCTTTGTTCTTGGTTTATTCCTGATAAAAGGACCTGTTAAATGGTGGCTCCTTTCAGCCACTATTCTTTCAATAATGCTTGCATGGGGCAGTAACTTCATGTTCCTTTCTGATCTTTTCATTAATTATTTCCCCGGATACAACAAATTCAGATCGATAACATTCATCCTCGTCATTGCTGAACTCTGCATTCCGCTTCTCGGATTCATTGCACTTAGAGATATCTTCAACGGAACAGTTACAAGGAACGATATAATCAGATCATTAAAATATTCACTCGCAATAACAGGAGGATTCATATTGCTTGTCCTTATATTCCCGGGAATTGCCGGTTCATTCCTTTCGGAACAGGAAAAAGGCGCTTACCCTGACTGGCTTATTGGGACAATAACTTCCGACAGGAAGGGACTTCTCAGGACCGATGCATTCAGATCGCTCGTCTTTATTGTCCTTTTCTGCGGTGTTCTGTACGCATTCATCTCACAGAAACTTAAGGAAGGGATCGCAATACTTTTTACCGGATTACTGATCCTTATAGATCTATGGACAGTGGATAAAAGATATATGAATGATGACAGGTTTGAAAAGGCAACAGCGATCAGCAAAACATTTGCTCCGACTGCCGCCGATTCATTCATCCTTAAGGATACAACTGTTTACAGGGTGCTCAACCTAACCGTCTCGCCATTTATCGATAATTCTCCAACTTCTTACTTCCACCATTCGGTTGGGGGATACCACGGAGCTAAAATGGAAAGATACCAGGAATTCATTGATTCAGCTCTTTCAAAAAACATTGGCACACTCGCAGCAGCAGGTAAAACAGCAACAAGCATGGAGGACTTCAATAAAGTCTTTACAGGCACTTATGCGTTCAATATGCTTGATACAAAATATGTTATCGGCAATCCTGATGCACAGCCATTGATAAACAACTATGCCCTGGGTAATGCATGGTTCGTTGAAAAGCCTGTGTTTGTTGAGAATGCTAATGAGGAAATTTCATCGCTTGACTCCTTTGATCCCGCAACAGAAGCTCTTGTTGACGTAAAATTTAAAGATCAGGTAAGCAAGACCGAATATCCCCGTTCTTCAGGAGATACTATCAGGCTTGTTTCATATCTGCCGAATCAGCTTATTTATAAATACTCAGCAGGTGATGAAAGGCTTGCCGTTTTCTCTGAAATCTATTATCCCGCGGGTTGGAAATGTTATATTGATGGAAAAGAAAGCAAGCATTTCAGGGTTGATTATATTCTCAGGGCGATGATCGTTCCCCGGGGTGATCATGAAATAAAATTCTCATTCGAACCGGCCTCATATAAAACAGGTAATGCAGTCTCTCTTGCAAGCTCGCTTTTGCTTTTCATAGCAATTACCGGTTATGCTGTAATCGGAATATTCAGAAAAAGAGAAGATAAGAACTGATATGGTTCATTACGATTCATGTCCGCTTTGCTCTTCAGCCACATTCGTCCTGAAGTTTAACTGTACTGATTATTATGTGAGCAAAGAAGTATTTCCTGTGATTGAATGTTCAACATGCGGATTTACATTTACAGGTGATCATCCGGAGGAATCAGAGATCGCCAGGTACTATGAATCCGATGAATATATTTCTCACAGTGACACAAGACAGGGGGCAGTAAACAGGCTGTACAGGCTTGCCCGTAATTTCATGCTTGTAAGGAAAACAAGGCTTGTTAAAAAAGTCACTGGCATAAGAGAGGGCAAAACACTCGATATTGGAAGCGGAACAGGATACTTCGCAGCAGCAATGAAGAAAGAAGGCTGGCATTCCGAAGGTATTGAGATAAACAGGAAAGCAAGGGATTTCTCAAGATCAGAATTCGGATTGGAAGTGTTTGAACCGTCAGAGATAAAAAATCTGAAATCAGGGGATTATGATTGTATCACTCTCTGGCATGTTCTTGAGCATTTCAATGACCCTGACTCTTATATGAAAGAAATATCCAGGTTGCTTAAACAAGGCGGTAAATGTATAATCGCCCTACCAAACAACAAATCATTTGATTCATTGCATTACAAGGAGTTCTGGGCGGCATGGGATGTACCAAGGCATTTATGGCATTATAATCCCGGTACTTTCAGAAAATATTGCGAAAAATCATCTTTTGAGTTGATAAATATCAATACACTCCCGCTTGATGCTGTTTACATATCGATACTCAGCGAAAAATATAAAAAATCAAAACTCCCGTTAATTAAAGGAGCTATAAAGGGCATGTGGTTTCTTGTTGAATCCATTTTCAACAGAGAGAAAGCTTCTTCACTTGTTTATATATTAGAGGCGGTAAAATAATCCGATACTCTGTCTCCCGCCCCTTGCCCCTTGCTCTCTGCTCCACGCTTTATATCACCACGGAGTTTCAAACCCACCTCTTGCCCCTACGGCGGAGGGGAATTGCATTCCTGAACTTCAATTTTTTCTATTTGTATCCATTTCAGTTTGAAACATCTGAAACATAGAATAACGAACCAACGAAATAACAATATAACCAAATTAATGCGAAGCTACATTGAGTCCTTCCTTATACGCTTTACGCTTGATTTCAATACCTGTCCAGCCAGCGGTAGCGCCTCATGTTATCTCCGAATTTCACTGCAATTGTGATCTCATGTGTACCATAGGTAACTCGCTGGATTTCCTGCATTGTAAAATCGAAAGCATATCCGAAATACATCTTGTCATGTTTTACCCCTACCGAAGCTATCACTGCGCCGCTCGTTCTGTATGCAAGACCTCCCCAGAAATTATTACCATAAAGGTAGTTGAGACCAATATCAGCCTGCGGTTTGAACTGTTCCGATGTCATTAAAAGAAATGTGGGTTGCAAAAAAGTCTGAGGCGCTACTTCTATGTCATAAGATCCGAAAAGATAGTAGTGCCTGTTCACCCTTACATTTTCGTATGCATTCCCGGCTATTTTTGCCGAAGCTTCAAAAAGTTGATCTGCTGACAAGCCGAAACAGTATTTTGCATTCAGTATATATGCTCCGAAGGTTGCATCAGGAACAAACATGCCTTTACGGAGGTTGTTATTCATCCAGGGTTCATTCGGGTCCTCAAAGTCGATAAGCTGCTCATTGATTTTATAATGATATCCTGTTACAGCCAGACCCATTGAGAGCTGTGTACTATTCTGTATCCATGTGTGAAATGCATAAGAGAACTGGAATCCTGTCCTTTGAACAAGGCCGTTCTTATCGCTGAAAACATACCCGCCAAATCCTACCCTGCCGTCAGTAGCGGGACGATAGACTTCCCGTTTCAGCCTTGTTTGTTTCAGCATATAGCTCTTTTTCAGCATCCTGCTCTGAAAGCTGAAAGAAAAGGTTCTTGGAGCGCCATAGTATCCCACCCATTGTTCCCGTGCAGTAAGATTGAGACTTGTATAACCATCACTTCCCGCAACGGCTGGATTGATCAGAAACTTATTATATAGATACTGACTGTACAATGGCAGTTGCTGTCCCGATGCAAGTATCGGACATACAATCATGAAAATCATCAGTATCTTTTTCTTCACAGTCGTTATTTTACAATAGTCACATTCCCGATCACAGGTTTTTTACCATCATTCAGATCTATTATATAGTGATATGAATCTATTGGAAGCATAGAGCCGTTGCTTCTTCCATCCCATGGATCAGGATATCCTTTGGCGGACTTCCATACGAGTTCACCCCATCTGTTAAAGATCTTAACTTCAAGCTGGGGATACAGCTCCTTCCTGCCAATATTCCAGTAATCATTTATAAGATCTCCATTTGGTGAGATCATATTCGGAATTACAAGACATGCTTCATTCTGAGGAAGCAATCTTATTGAATCCCTTACAAGGCACCTGTTTATATCTTCAACTATTACTTTGTACTCACCTGTTCCAATATTTGTCAGAACATTTCCTGTCGAGTTGTCCGACCATTTAATCTTATAATCCTCAACACCTCCAGAAATGCTCAGCGTGATCTCACCATCAGGCTCGTCAGGGCAGAAAGGTTGTTTGATTTCATAGGCCAGCTTGATCGAGTCGGGCTGCGTGATTGATGCTGTACCTACTGCCTGGCAGTTATTATCATCTGTTATGACAACAGTATATATGCCAGCTTTGAGGCCGGTCCTGTACCGTCCTGAATAACCGTCAGACCACAGGTAATTCACATTATTTACAGTATTATGAGGATTAACTGTAATACTTCCTGCACTGTCTCCGGCGCAATTAAGGTTGAATCCGCCCGCAATACTTTGGGAGAGAACGAAACGAGCCTCCACTTCGCCGGGTTCTCTCAGCCTGATCGATTCGTGCGCTGTACAGAGATTGCTGTCTGCCATCTGAAGGTTGTAAGTTCCGGCTTTCAAACCTGAAATATCCGGGGAATTCGAGACAAATCCATCAGGACCTGTCCAGGAGTATTTGTACGGAGCTTTTCCGCTCGTTGGTGTTATATGAATTTCACCATTTGACAGACCGAAACAACTCACCTCGTAGCTGTTGAAATTGCTTAAGGCAGCAGAATATGTAAGAGCCGGAGGAAGATTGATCTTCTCAGAACCTGTTTTCACGCAAGTATTGTTATAAGTTGCAGTCACATTGTATTCTCCGGCTGTTAGTCCCGAGACATCCTGCGTGCGGGCTCCGTTATTCCATAAATATGTAATCGTACCGGCGCCACCTTCAACTGTCAGGTCAATCGCACCATTACTGAAACCAGGAACTTCACATGTAATATGTTTTGGCAGGAAGCTGAGAGCAAGGTCCTCGGGTTGATTCATCTCTATGTCTTTTGCCACTATGCAGCCATTGTAATCCTTAACTTCAAGCTTGTACAATCCGGCTGTAAGCGATTGCTGATTTGGAGTGCTTTGAATTATCCCCGATCCATTCAGAGTAGTCCATGTATATTCATAAGGATTAGCGCTTCCTCCGGTTACAGTAGTATTTATTGATCCTGCACCACCGAAACAGTTGATCTGGAATGCCCCGTCTGATGAAACAGATGTTATCACAGCCACCTGAACAGGCGGTGGTTGGGTAAGTGTATATGAAGGTACGGGCATGAGAACACAGCCATTAAGATCAGTTACTGTGCATGTATATGAACCGGCTTTCAGACCTGAAATATCTTTCTGTGAGGATGTGTAGCCATCCGGACCTGTCCAGTTAAATGTATATGAGCCCGAACCTCCTTCAATGCTTATGCTTATGCTGCCGTCATCGCCACCATTACATGAAACGTTGAAGGCACCATCGCGTGATAAGGAAACCTGAGAGCCGGCAAGGCTCATACCATCAGGTTGGGTGATATCAACAGGGAACACCTTCTTGCAACTGAGCGCATCGCTAACTTCAAGGTAATATCTTCCGGCAGTTATATTATCAATCCTGTCAGAATTGACTGGCCCCGGTATGCTTCCATCGGTTGTAAACCACCTGTATGTATAGCTTCCCCGGCCGCCAGTGACAGACTGAACCCATACTTCTCCGTCATTATACCCGCGGCATGAGATATTGTAACTTCCCTGGTATTCTCTCTTTCCAAACGTTACCGCCATTTCTGGAGGAGGAACAAGAGTAACCTGCTTACTTCTTATACATCCGTTTCTATCAGTAATAATTAACGTGTAGATTCCTGCACCAAGACCTGAGAAATACCTGTAATCGTCAAGTACCGTGAATACCCCGGTTCCGATAACTTCTGAGTTATCTTTAACTAACGAGAAATTATAAGGTTCAGTTAGTCCGTCAGCTACAGAAACCCTGATCTGTCCATCCGTGGAACCAATGCAACTGAGATTGTAACCGCCGGCCTTCGGTACCGGGTATATGTCTGGTTCGGCATATTTGGGGAAAAGATATGAGTTAAATGTGCCGGCGCAGCCGAGATTATCAGTTACAGCACAATAATAAGCGCCTGAGATCAGGTTATCAATATCAGTCACATCTTCCCTATGATAATTATCCGGTCCGTTCCATACGATATGATACGGATCGGCTCCTGTTGAAAGTTCAGATCTCAATGCGCCACGACCTATGCTGCCGTCGCATGTGAGAGGAACCACCTGAAGGATATTCCAGATTGGAATAGCATGCACCTTAACTTCGCTTACAACTGGCGGGCCCGGATCACATACCGAATTATTGACAGGAGTAATTTTAAAATAAACAGACTGCAGGTCATGAGATGAATTCCTGTATGTACGGGCAATTGTATAACCCGGCACGACATCATTGCCTGACGTCATATCGCCTGTCACAACTCCGCCTCCTGAAGAAGACACTGAAAAATCAAACACTACCGACCCTGTTGTCATTGTTGTCGGTGTTGTAAGAATTATCTGGTTCCTGCCGTCGTAACAGATTGCCGGTACGTTATTAAGAGACTCTGCCTTTGGAGTCGGATTAACAGTTACCTTGGTATTGATCGCCATACCATCGGCGCATCCTGTCGGACTCACCGGGACAATCCTGTAAGTTACAACCTTGTAAGTATTTGAATGATTTATAAGTTTGTCTGTTATATGATGCTCATCCGGAAGACCACTTACAGGAGTTGTAAATCCGCTTATATCTGAAGCAGTGACAGTGTACCGGAAAGTAATCACACCGCTTGTAAATGTGCTCGGGCTTGTGAGACGTATATCCGTTTCGGTACTGTCGCACTGGGTTGAATTGGCAGGTACTGAATAAACTTTTGGTACAGGATTAACAGTAACTGTCCTGTAAATCGGATGCCCGACGCAGAATGTTGTCCCGGGACCTGTCGGAATTATTGTGAACACTATCGAAACTGGAGCATCAGACGTGTTATTAAAGATGCCTGTTATCCTGTCTCCATCAGCAGGTCCTGACAGAGGCAATGTTGTTACTATACCGGCCGGATTTGTTCGTGACCAGGCAAATGTAGTTCCAGTCACGCCATTGCTTGTTCCAAGAAATATGTCTTCAAATGCTATTCCCGGACATTCAGGTGATGGTACAGTTGCTGTTGCGAGTGGAATTTTATTTACTGTGAGAAGAGCTGCTGAAGAAATATTGGGATGCCCCTGTCCATCTGTTACAACGCACCTGTACAGGTATCCGTTCATGCTGTAAGTAGCGGCTCTAATTTCAAGCAGGTTGCTTCCGGTGCCACCGTATTCGGTTATTGCAGATATAAAACCGTCTGATATTGCATTGTAGCTGATGCCATTGTCAGTACTCACCTCCCATTGATACGACAGGGATACACGTCCTTTTGCCTTGACCTTAAAGAATGCATCTGTAGAGTCGCATACTGCTTTATTTGCGGGTTGCTCAGTAATTTTAGGCCGTCCCTTTCCAATAGCGAGATCAGTCGATGTTGTTGCGATACCATGTGTAAGGATGTTTCTTGATATCTCACTGCCGGCGATACCTCCATGCTCTCCGTCGAGTTCAAGGTCACCGCCATTGGTTCTCTTAATTATGCTCGCTGAGGCATCGATCCCTGTAAAACCATTGAAATCCAGCTTTACACTGAAGCTTCCTGTCGACATTGGTGAAGTTGCCGATAACGACCAGTATCCAGTTAAATACCTGTCGTAAATTTCATTATCATCGTCAGCAAGAGGTAACCCGTTAGTGCCGATATCTTCCTGTTTATATTGTGCTGTAAGAGATCCCGCTGTAAGATCGTGAAAAGTGATTTTGGCAGGATTATACGTTAATGATGAACCTACAGGATAAAGATATTCACCTGTTGTTGTTCCTATGGCCCTTTTCAACCTGCCTATTACAGTACCTGAAGTTCTGTTGATAGCAGTCAAAGCAGGATTCGAAACTTCAAGGATGTACGAATCGGCATCTACATTCCCCCCGGCCATCAACAGTGTGCCTTTTGTATTTACATCTCCGAGCAATGTCTTTGTATCTGTGCCGGTTACTGACAGATTCCTGTAATCGTTGCTCGCAAATACTGTCTGATTCCCATTCAGCTTATAAACAACTGTTGAAGTATTTCCTGATGAATATGCTCCGATACTGTTTAGCGATCCGCTAAGGTTCAAAATATGGGCAAGGTTATCACCGCTCATATCAATTGCGCCGGTTCCGAGAAGGTTGCCAAGCAGATTCACGGTCTTTATTGTCGCACCGTTAAATCGCATTGTCCCTGTAATATTCGATGTCCCTGTAACTTCAAGCGAAGTCGGTATGATTCCGAGGTCAAAAACACCCCCGTTAACATAGAGATCAATGCCTACCTTAGAATTGCCCTGAAGAGTTTTTATACCGGCATTGGAGATAGTAAGATACCTGTAATCGGCAGGGAAAACAGTTTGTGTCGGCCCTGACCCATTGTATTCAACAAGGCTTAAACCTGCACCTGCATTGAAGGCGCCGATCTGGTTTATCGCTCCCGCAAGGTAAAGCTTGTGGTTCATACCTCCTTTGCTTATATCGATAGAGCCGGGACCCGTCAGATCGCCTTTTATTACAGTTGTTTGAGGAGAGGTGTTATTATCAAAGATAAGGCTGCCTGCAACTGTTGCGAGACCGTCAACATTCAATAAAGAAGTTGATGCATCAAGACGTAAGATCCCTTTTACTATGTACAGATTGTTATTTATTATCAGGCTTCCTCCCGGGGGAGAGATCTGTGTTAGCTCAAGCGGATTGTCAAGGGTGAGATTATAAAAAGTTTCTGATGTGGATGTTATATTGATGAACTGGTTTGCAAGGGTACCACCGAAAGTAACAAGCGAAGTTCCGGGGTTGAAAGTTCCATAATTATTCCAGTTTCCTTTAAGATTATAGAAACCGTTGCCCCCGATTATGGCTGAGTTAGTGAGGTTTCGTGAAAGATTTAGAGTTCCGTTATTTGTTATCGTACCGCTTGAATTCTCAAGATCGTTACTGAGAATAAATGTGCCTGGTTTGACTGAAATGAAGGATCCCGTATTTGATATCTCCTGTGCTTTCAGGCCAGAAGTAACAACCAATGACAGGCAATTAATAAATATTGCGGACAGGTTCACCCTGCGACAATGTTTTTGCAATATTTTATTATTTCTTATCATAGACTTCTGAAAGCGGTGTTATTTCCGGTCGGGTTTTACTTCAATAAGGTTAAGATCGAATACAAGCGCCATATTTGACGGAATAACATTTGGCAATCCTG
>DATALC010000040.1:0-7192 GCA_036261265.1 Bacteroidales bacterium | reverse complement strand
TGTAACAATTGTTACAATCCTTATTATATTATCAGGCGTTTTGTATTATTACTCGAGACGACGCAAAATCTTCCCGGCATCCCCGCGGTAATAGCCATCTGAGGAAGCCAGTATCCTGAAATGTTCAGAAGCTTTTGATTTGTTGTCAATCTTCAGGTATATCAAACCAAGATACCAATGGGCCTCTTTAGTGTAGACTCCTGAAAGATTGACCACTTTAGTCAGATTCCTTACAGCCTCATCGGTTTTACCTGTTTCGATTTGCGACAGTCCAAGAAAGAATAATGATTCGCCGGAAGCGGGATCTGCAGCCGCAGATAGACTGAATTCTTCTTCAGCCTTTACGAAATTACCTTCTTTGTAGAAACCCATAGCCGATGAGTTCAGGTTTTTCGACGTATTACTTCCACGTGTTGTCGATACAACAGCGTCATAATCCTTGTAGTATTTCCTGTAAATGCTTTCAGGGTTTCCTGATGATACAAGTGAGCTGACAGTAATAAAGGCTCCGATCGCTGCAGCTGCAGCAAAAGTCGAATATCGTAAAATTTTCCTGCTGTTCCTTCGAGGTGATTGAATTGATACAGGAATGACTTCGCTTTTATTATTGTCAGGAATTATTGTTTCAGTATTATCACCGGATAATGAAGCGGCGATAAAGCTTCTTCTTTCTTCATCGGCAGGAGAGTTGAAAGACATCTGTTTTTTCCTGTGCCATTCTCTTACCCATTCAGCCGATAAATCATTGATGTCACTTTTTGCAGCATCTTCATTTATTTCTTTTAGTTCTCCGATCGCCGGATTTTTATCTAAACCTTTTTCAAGAGAGGTTTTAATAAAAGAAACAATTTCTTCAGAAAAGTCCTTTCCTGAATTATTTCTTTCCTGCATGAATGAAGCAACATCATTCCTTGTATATTCAAGGAACGGATCATTCATAACCTGCTCAAGCTCTCTCTGGGCTTTCCTGTAAGATTTGATCCTGGCGTCAAGATCAGGGTCTGTTACCTGTAACATGTCATCATGATCAAAACATTCATCAATCAGGTTTCCGGATTGGATATTCATAAAATTCTCAATTTATCAAACATTAACCTCTGAAATCAAAACTTAGTTTATAAAGTCCGACACAACTAATATATTTTTACGTGCAGCAATCCAAACGAACGAAATAAATTTACCTCACAATCTCATTAGCTTTCTCATCCGATCTTATAATCCTCTTATAACCGGGATGTTCTTTAATTTTCTGAATAAGCTCATTTTGCGCTTCACATTTCCTCTTTCTGACATAACCATTTGTCAGCCCCAGCTTATCGGCTATTTCCTGCGGAGCCTTATCTTCCCAATACATATTAAGAATATTTCTGCTGGTTATATCCATTGCTTCAAAAACATCCCTGAAGATAGTCTCATAAAGAGCCTTGTCCATAAGGTCAGACACATCTTTTTCCATATACTCTTCAGATGTATTTGAAACATAGTTAGCTGCTGCCTTCCTTTTATCGAGGACAGTCAGCCAGATATTTTCACATACACAGTAGAGATATGTCTTGAATTTACATTTTAGTACAAAATCACCTTCATCGATTTTCTCCAGGATAATAATAAGTCCATCCTGGAAAATATCGGATGCATCTTCGGATGAACCTCCTCCCTGGAAAACCATAAGCCTTATAAGCGGCATGTATTTCTCCTGAAGATAATGTACTACGTAGCTCTCCCGCTTCCGAAGACACTCAATTATTTCTATATCGCTAAATTCTTTCACTGGTTACTTTGACGTTTTTGCAGAACATGCTTAACCTATGCCAAAGTTATAAAAAAATTGATATATCCAAAATTTTTTGAACAATACTGAAAATTTCTTCAAAAACAGGGTAACAAATAAGGGGTGATTCCTATTAAACTATATAAACTGAAGAAGGAGGTCCTTCAGTGTTGAATTTTTTGTACCGGTCATTTCCATTTTGAAATGAAAGGATATATTAAAAAAACCGGAACTAAATGTCTGCAGAAAAGAATATGATAGGGGAAAAGCTTAAAATTGCAGAGACAAAGAAACCATTTGCCGGAGTCCGTAAAGGTTCAATGCCCGGAATGATGGATCGTTTCTATAAATTGATCGAGCATGATGAAGGTGTCCCTTTTCACCTGATTTTTGGTAATGAACCTGGTGAAGGTTGCTTCATTTATTTAGGCGATGGAATAAAAAACCTTTCAGGAGTCGACTCCCAGGATTTTACAGAACGACGTTTTTTGACCATGATCGAAGAAATTATACCTGTTCCAGAGAAGTCTCCTATAGATATAAAGGAACTCAGAAGACGTATTGTCTGCGGAGAGACGTCGGAATATAAGGTGGAGATACGGCTCAGAACTCATGACGGCGAAAAGAAATGGATAAGGGAATCGTCAATTCCTGTAAGGGATGATGTAACAGGAAATGTTACAGGTATTATGGGTATCTTCCATGATGTAAGCGAACGGAAAAGTGTCATGGCTTATCTTGAAGAAGCCCGCCTGAAGGCATCGGAAAGTGAAAGGCTTAAAACTTCGTTTCTTCAGAATATATCTCATGAAGTGCGCACACCTCTTAATGCAATTGTTGGTTTCTCAACTCTCCTTTGTGAACCTGAAGGCAGCTATAATCGCAAACAGGAATTTGTGAATATGATAAACCTCAGTACAGGCAGATTCCTTGAGGTAATGGATAATATTATGGAGATCTCGGGGATAGAGGCCGGCACATTGCCTGTGGTAATATCAGATGTGAATCCTGCCGACACGCTGACAAAGGTCTTTAATATATTTAATTCACAGGCAGCATCCCAGGGAATTGTACTTGACTGCACAATACCTGAACAGCAGCTTGTTCTTAAAACAGATAGTTTCAAGCTCAGCCAGGTTATGAACAACCTTGTGAGTAATGCTCTCAAATTCACTGTTTCAGGGCGGGTTGAGTACGGAATTCTTAAAAAAGATTCATTTGTGGAATTCTATGTGAGAGATACAGGTATTGGCATACCTGATGAACATAAGCAATTTGTATTTAATAAATTCTACCAGGTGGAATCGGGATCCACGAGGAGGTTCGCCGGAATAGGTCTTGGTCTTTCAATCGCAAAAGCTTATGTCGAAATGCTTGGCGGAAAGATCGGATTTAACTCTGTTGAAGGATCCGGCTCTACATTCTGGTTTACTCTCCCTGTTGAATAACAGCAATTCTGATCCTGTTTTTCACTCAGAAAATATTTTTAGTAATTAGAATGATTCTAAATTATTTCCATTTCTATATCTTTGCCGTCCAACATAAAAGGAAATGGAGAAGGAAATCTTGTTGTACGACAGGGCGCTGAAGCTTAGCTACTTTACTATTGGTTATAATATACTCGAAGGAATAGTCTCAACTGTAATGGGAATGAAAGATGAGACTCTTGCATTATTCGGTTTCGGGGTTGACAGTTTTATCGAAGTTATGTCGGGTATAGGTATAATGATCATGATCTTCAGGATAAAACGAAATCCTCTTTCCCCAAAACATACTTTTGAAGTAGCTGCGCTGAAAATAACAGGGTACGCTTTTTATATCTTATCATTAGGCCTGCTGACTGGCATTGTAATCAATATTATTAACAGGCATAAGCCAGAAACCACTTTATGGGGAATAATAATATCGCTCGCATCGATAACAGTCATGCTATGGCTGATGACCGCAAAGCGTAAAGTCGGGAAAGAATTGAATTCAGAACCTATCCTGTGTGACAGCGGATGTACGAGGATCTGCGTCTACATGTCGGTCGTACTTCTTATTTCAAGCCTTGTTTATGAACTTGCAGGCTTTGCTTATGCTGATTCAATTGGCGCGGCAGGTCTTATCTGGTTTTCTGTCCAGGAAGGACGCGAGGCTTTTGAGAAAGCCAAAGAGGGAATTTCATGCTGACTTTTCCTCATCTCACCTTATTGATTACATTTACGGAATCCAAAATTATTCCAGATGTCGGAAGAAGAAGGATTCCTTGAACGTATCCGTGAGCTTGCCGAAAGGCAGAAGGCTGAAGAATCTCTCGTCCCTGATAAGGGTCCGAGGGACCTGTCCAATATGACGAGTAATGACTTTCCTGCAATTGAAGTCACTGACGAGACCGACAGGAAGATCAGGGAGCTTAATGAGATCGTCAGATCGATTGAGAGCAGACCTTCATTGCCTCAGGATATTTCTGTTCGCCCCGGTTACAAGATCAATTATGTGAATTTGCTTAACAGAGCCCAGCTGGCTGCTGTTACTTCAATAAAGGGACCTGTGCTTGTGATCGCAGGAGCCGGTAGCGGCAAGACAAGGGTCATTGTTCACAGGGTGGCATTTATGCTCGAGAATAATATTAATCCTGATGAAATTCTACTGCTTACTTTCACCCGCCGTGCCGCCGCTGAGATGCTTGGCAGGGTACAGGAGCTGCTGAAGAATAACAGTTCTCAGAAAATCTTCGGAGGCACTTTTCATTCTTTTTCAAACTATATCCTGAGGAAATACTCTGGGCTTCTCGGGATAAATCCTTCATTTACAATAATTGACACTGAAGATGCAGCCGATACAATCGATCTTGTAAAGTCTGAGTTGAAGATTGAGAAGAAAGAGAAGGCATTTCCAAAGAAACACAGATTACAGGAAATCTTCTCATCTGCAAGAAACAGAAATGAGACTATCCGCAATATTATTATGTCTGACTTCCAGGGGCTGAAAGAGTACATGGGACAGATAGAGCTTATAAATCGCGGATATGAAGAATATAAGAAGGCTGCAAGGGTTTATGATTATGATGATCTTATGGATATCCTAAGGGATTCTCTCAGGGATAATCCTGTGTTCAGGAAAAAGCTGAACGAACAGTTCAGGTACATTATGGTGGATGAATACCAGGATACAAATGTTGTTCAGAAGGAAATCGTTGAACTTCTGGCAGGATCGAACCGGAATGTTCTTGTTGTAGGCGATGATTCCCAGAGTATTTATTCATTCCGCGGAGCGAATTATGAGAACATTCTGAGGTTCCCCCAGAAATACCCCGATTGCGTTGTAATAAAGATCGAAGAAAACTACAGGAGCAACCAGAAAATTCTTGATTTTACTAACGAAATAATCGAAAACGCAAGGATTGGCTACAGGAAAAAGCTGCATTCGGCAACGATGTACGACAATGTGCCTGCCGTAAGAAAGTTCTATGATCAGCAGACAGAAGCAGAGTTCATCGTTTCTAAAATTCTTGAATACAGGGAAAAAGGAATTTCTCTTGACAATATCGCGATCCTTGTAAGAGCTTTCTGGCATGCCCGTTATATAGAGGTGGAGCTCACAAGACGCAGCATACCGTACATAGCGGTTGGTGGACTCGCTTTCAATGAGAGAAAACATGTAAGGGATGTGATCTCTTATCTCAGGATTGTACAGAATCATTATGATGCAGTTGCCTGGCACAGGGTTTTGAAATATATCCCGGGCGTCGGACTGATGACTGCAAGAAAGATTATTGAAGGTATAGTAAGAAAAGAAACCCTGTGCATTGATGCGTTTGAGAAAGCTAAATTCTTTGATTCTCTTGCTGTGCTCGTGAAGATGCTGAATGATGCAGAAGCTGCAATGAGCATTGCTTCAAGGATAGAGATAATTAAAGAGTATTATTTCCCGATTCTTAAAGCTGAAGAACCCGATTTCCAGGTACGCCTCCTCGACATCAATGTCCTTATCGACCTTGCCGGAAAGTATGAAACTACAGATAAGTTTCTTACCGATTTCGCTCTTGATCCGCCTTCACGGAAATTCGGTGATAAAACTGTTCCGCTAATAAATGAAGGAGAAGATAAACCGCTCACAATTTCAACAATACACTCCGCAAAAGGACTCGAATGGTTCTCAGTTATTATTCCCCACGCTCTTGACGGACTTATTCCTTCATCAAGATCTATAAGCAATATTGAAGAGCTTGAAGAGGAAAGAAGGCTCTTCTACGTTGCATGCAGCAGGGCAAAACAGGAATTGATAATAACAATGCCTTCTTATGTTTCAGTCTATAATGCCTTCCTTTCTTATCCCAGCCGTTTTCTTGTAGAGATCAGCAGGGATAAATTTGATTTCAGGTGAACCTGAGTCCACTTTAATAATTCCGGCTTCAGAGGGAAAGTAATTGATTCAACTTTTTACGCTGATCGATTGTTAGTTACTACGATGTGAAGGTAAATAACTAACTCATATTATTATGACAAAAGATTTCTGGATCAACCTGCCTGTTAAGGATCTGCAGAGGACTAAAGATTTTTATACACAGCTTGGATTTACATTTAAACCTCTCCCGGGTAACAGGGAGGACGGCGCATGCCTCATACTTGGAACAAAAAGTGTTCAGGTAATGTTTTTTGAAGAACCTGCATTCAGGGGATTCACAGGTTCTGAAATTTCCGATACTAAAAGCGGAAATGAAGTGCTTTTTTCAATCGATGCAGGCGACGCCGATGAGGTAAACGGTCTTGCAAACAGAGTAAAGAAATCTGGCGGGACCGTTTTTGCCGAACCAGGTGAAAAAGACGGCTGGATGTATGGTTGCGGCTTTGCCGATCCCGATGGCCACCGCTGGAGCGTTCTCTTCATGGATGAAAGCAGGCAGCCCAGGCAGAAACAGGAGCTTCAGGTACCGTAAATGAAATACCTGGACATTTGTTGAAATACATAGAAATACCTGGATTCCGCGTAGCGGATTAATTATTGTAGAATATATTCCATCAAAATTCCAATTCCGCGTAGAGGATTTGATTAATAATTGTAGAATATGAATGAAGAAAACATCGTTGCATGGCCGGGTAATCCTTATCCGCTTGGTGCAACGTATGACGGTATAGGGGTGAACTTTGCTCTCTTTGCTGAGCATGCAGAAAGCGTTGAACTCTGTCTTTTTGATCAGTCCGGCGCAGAACGCCGTATCAAGGTAACTGAACGAACTCATAACAGCTGGCATGTGTATCTGCCCGGGATAAAACCGGGCCAGCAATATGGGTACAGGGTTCATGGAGTCTTTGACCCGAATGAGGGTCAGAGGTTCAATCCAAACAAGGTTCTCATCGATCCGTATGCATATTCGATCAATGGTACAATTAAATGGAATGATGCGCTTTTTGCTTACAGGATGAATGATCCGGGTGA